>NZ_JBITWC010000020.1:0-87909 GCF_044543515.1 Vreelandella lionensis
TTTGAATTCTTCAGTGTAACGGGGACGGCTCATGGATCCTCCTAGATACCTTTAGTATAAGGCCTGGAGGTGTCTATGAAACCTGGGGCGATTCACATCCAAGCCGAGGATGAACTCACGGATCGTTGCAGTTAACTCTCGAATATCTTCACTTTTGCCGTCAAGTCTTTCATCAAATGTATAGGTCGCAGTAGCTCGAGTTAGGGCTGCTTTCTTACCTGCCTCGACCATAACTGGATTTTTGTATCCGTTCTCTGTTGGTATGGTTGCGACAGAGGACGCCGCCGACTTTGAAGAGTGAAAAACCTCCTCAAGATATATTGAGTCGTTGGAGAACAAGCGATATTTCCACAACTCGATATTTGCACCCATTACTTGCACGGCATGCAAATCATACTTTTTATAGTTGGGAGCTATACAGATTACCCTGACATCTGACCAATCAACCTTGACACTACTACCAAGCCGCTTTTGTACCGCAATCTCGAAATCACCTTTGTGATCTTGAATCCAGTGCAGATAGAAGAGGCTCTGGTTGATAAGCTCAGATGACTCGACTTTCTTATATTCGATAATGACGGGATTATCTTCTTCAGACAAAGCCAGGCTATCAATTCGACCGGCGTGCTGGGCACCCGTTGAAAATTCGCTGGCAACAAACCGGCAATTGAAAACGGTTTCGAGGTTCTTCTCAATCAGCGTTTGCAAGTCCTTTTCCAGGGCGAAGTTCTTCTGCTCTACGGCAGATAGCTTATCCCCTGAAATATCGAATATCGGCACTTGATGATTACTCCGTAATTTCTGTGGCTTCTAACTGTGATTATACGCCCCGCTACATAACCTCAATGAACGTGCAGGCGCATTGATTGGGGTTATGTAGCCATTCAAATGACTCTATCCCATTGATTACTCTTTCTGCAAAGTAAATTTCGGCGGTATAGCCAAAATTAGTTTGCTTTCTTGTTTTGTTCCGCCCAACTCTAGCTAAGCCCCACACAAACCACCTCCCCACCAAACCACTGCTGCTTCAGCCCTTTCTGCTTTTCTAGCAACAACATTAGGTACTCACGCAAGGGATGGGCTGGCGGCAGCGCGGTAAGATGTTTGCGCAGCCGTCGTTGATAAGAAAACTGCTCAGCAGGCACGTGCAGCGGCGTGGCATTTTGGGTGAGCCATTCAATGTCGGGCAGGAGTAAGTGGGTAGCGTTGCTATCGAGCGCTAGCGTGACGCCTTTAACATCGAAGTCACCGGCGTAGATATGTGTTCGGCGGGTTTTGTGCCAAGCCTCAGCGAGTAAGGCAAAGCCGCCGCCGTAGTGGCTGTCACCACGATAGACTACCAGCGGGTTAATGTAGCCGCTTAGTGCTGGTAATTCTGGTGAGAACTCATAGAAGCTATCCAGGTTTTCGACCTGGATTAGGGCGCTGAACGCGCTTAGCTTTAGCGCATACACATCCACATCACGAATAGCCCGTGGCTCGTTGGCAAGCCCGGTTGCTGGCTGCGATGGGAAGCTGACGAGTACGCGCCGGGAACGGGGGCTTTCGCGGGTTGCTTTGTCTTCTTCCACGCCCTCTTTGGCCTGGGCGCTGCTGGGCAGGCCGCTAAGCGAGCGGCCTAGCGGCGCTATTCGGGCGCTCTCTAATACGTCATTAATCTGCGCCAGCAAGGCGGCGTCAAAGCGCAGCGTTTTACCGTTGATTCGCGTGGCCAGGTCAATGTCGTGCTGGTGGCACCAGGCCACTACGTCGTCTACCCACTGGCGGCGGGGCTTCTCCACCGAGGGCTGGCGGAGAAGTTCGCGGGCGACGCCGTTAAGGCCATTGCGTGCGCGGCTGGGTAGGTTCATACGGCCAGCTGCAGTTCTACATCGTGGATCAGGCACAGGTGATTGAATTGGCTGGCTTGGCTCTCCTGCTGTTTGAGCCGAAACGCCTTCTGGTCGCTGCGCGGTAGGCCCTGGTATTCGGAAATCACCTGGAAGAGCCAGATCTCATCCGGCCATTCCAGCGAGCTTGCGTGCAGGTACGCAAGGGCGCTGACCGGCTCCGCCTGGGGCTGGTCGATCACGCTCAAATAGAAGTGCTCCACATCCTGCTTGAGCGCCTGCTGACGGGCGGCGGCGAGGCTGGCTTCTTGAGTTTGGGCGGGAGGTGCTGCTTCAACGGTTTGCGTGGTGTGGCGCGGTTGGGGGAGCTGGTGCAGCAGCTCGGCGAGTAAACGGCACTCCAGGTTGCGATCCAGCGCCGGGGCGGCGGCGGCGCTTAGCGGTGCGGCTTGATTGACCAGCCCTGGCACCTCGCTGCGGCGGGCGTAGTTGCCCGGCACAAAGCCGGGGTGTTCGCGCATAAAGGCGGCCATGCCGCTGATCAGGCGGCTGCGCGCCTGCTGCTTGCGAAAGCGCGCCATCAGTTCGATCAAGCGCCGCTGTACTTCGCGCAGGCTGGTGTAGTGATGGCTTAACTGCTGCTGTAGCTGGCTGATCAATAGCTTGCGCAGGCTGCCATCGCTGCCCACCAGCTCGATCAGCTCGTCGAAGTCGATCAGCGCCAGGCCGTCCAGCAGCCTCGCGATCTGCTTCTGGGCGCGGTCGTTTTCGCGGATCTTGTCGTTGAGCTGGCTGACGAAACCAAAATCGCTATTCAGCCGCTGCCATAAGCTGTCGATGGCATCGGCGAAGCGCCCGTTCAGGTCGTCGACTTCCTGGCGCAGGCGCATCAGCTGCTGCTCCAGCCGCCAGTGTTCGCCGCGGCTGCGCGCTTCCCGGTAGCTGTGTACCAGGGCGCGAATCAGCTCCAGGGTTTCCGCTACATCGGCATTCACATGGCGGCGGGTCTCATCGGCGAGCATCTCGGCGATCAGCTCACGCACCTTAGGCGCCAGCTTAACGCCGCTCTGCTCATCCGGTCGCCATAGGATGCGCGCCGCCAGCAGCTTGCGCAGGGCGCTATCGCTGAGCGATTCCAGCGGCACTTCATCGCGGGTGTAGGCCTGCATCAACGCTTCAGAATGCTTGCCCAGCAGCGCCAGCCGTTCGCTGCCGGTTTTCAGCAGGCGGCTTTCCAGAGCGTGTTCTCCGTTCGAACTCACAGCAGGGCCTCCTGGGAACCGGAGCCCTCCTCGCTACCGGATTCGATGGGCAGGTTCTCTTCATCGCGAATAAAGCGCACCAGATCCACCAAGTAGTCGATCTTGCCGGTGACCACGAACACCTGCCGCTCTGAATGGGGCTGGAGCAGGTAGCCGTGCTCTTTCAGGCGCTTGAAAACCTGCTTTACCTGGGCATCGAGCTGGTCACTTTGCGAGCCAAAAAAGCTGTCGGTAGCCAGGCGCTCCAGGCGTTCGCGCAGGCTTTGGTTGTCTTCGCACTTGGCGCTGAACTCCGCCGGTTTGAGCACATCGCCGGGGGCGGCCAGGGTATCGCGGCCCAGCGCTTCTTGAACCAGCTGCAGCCACTCCAGCAGCGGCAGCAGGCTATTGAGGGTATCGCCGAGCTGGCGGGAAAGCTGATCCCGGGCGTTGTCGTTGAGCTGACGCCAGGCCAGAAAGTAAACGCTGCCATCTTCATTGCTGGCCAGGCGGCGGTTAAGCGGCCGCAGGTAGGTATCGATCTCTTCCCGGGTCTCTTCATTGGTGAGATGGCGATAGCCGCTCTCATCGCTGATCGGGCAGACAAATTCCCCGGCCAGCAGGCGCTCTAGCAGTGGGCCATGTTCGATCATACCGTCACCTCCTGCTGACGTTCCTGGAGCCGTTCGGCCAGGCGGCTTAGCCGTGGCTCGATGCGTTTTAACACCCGCTTGTTGGGGTTGGCCTCATCGCGATCGATCAGATAGCGATTGGCGAACAGCAGCAGCACATCGGATTCGGGGTTGGGAAACGCACCGACGATATGAATGCGGTTGCTGTCGCAGGCGTCGAACAGTTTTTCGACGTTGTGGTACGCCAGGGTGCCGATCTCATCGATGGGCCAGTGGATGGCGATGTCCGCATCGCCGCGCAGCAGGCGGGTAAAGGCGAGCAGGAACTTACACAGAATCAAATACGCCATGCCGTGGCTTGAGGATTCCAGCAGCTGGCGGTCGTTCTTGATCACCAGATCGGTGCCGCCTTCGTTCAGGTGCAGCTCCAGGCGCAGCAGGCTTTCGAAGCTGTACTGCTGGTCACTGCGCAGCAAATCGACCACGTCCGCCAGGGCATTGAGGTAGTCGTCACTGGGCAGCGTCTGGCCAGATTCCCGCCACTCTTTATAGCGCTGGGCAAACAGCTTTAGTGGCTCCCAGAAGCCCAGCTCATCAATGGTGGACTGGATGCGCACTTCGGCTTTGGTAATGCCTTCCAAGCGCAGGTCGTCGGCAACTTCTTCAGAAAGCCGGCGGCTTTGGGCGCTGATGCGCCGGTTCAAATCGCGGAACACGGTGAAGAACTTATCCAGGTCGTCGCTTAGGTTGCGGCCTTCCTGAATCAGCTGCTGCTGTTGATCTTCGAGCAGTTTGAGCATATCGCGCAGTAGCGGCAGCTGTAAGCGCGGGTTGTCGCTTTGCAGCTTGCTGCGTTCGCTCTCCAGCGCTTCGGCAAAGCCGCTGCTGGCGTCCTTGATCAGTTGGCTTTCGACTTCCAGGCAGCCACGGCGCAGCTGCTCGATGAGCTGGTGGCGATTGCCCAGCGCTTGGCGGGCGCGCTCGATACGCTCGTCCACATCGCCCAGTGGCGTACCGGGCGCTTGGCCGTCGGGTTCAATGGCCAAGGTTTCCAGCTGGGTGAGTAGCGGCTTTAAGGCTTCCAGGCAGGCGACTTCGCTCTCCCGCTGGGTTTTCAGCGTGCTGACCGTGCTTTGGTGGGTTTTGCGTGCGGCCTGGAAGTCGTTTTTCAGACGCTCTTTATCGCGCTGAAGCTGCTGTTCGGCCTGCTCCAGCTCGGCTTCTTGCGCGACCAGCTGCGGCTTGTGCTGGCCCCACTCGACGCGCATAAAGCGGGTGTACTCGGTCAGCTCATCCTGGCGGGCAGCGGTGACGCGGATGCGTTCATCCTGGCTGGCCAGCCGCTCCTTGGTATCTTTTAGCTTGGCGGGGTCGACGCCCTGCTCGGCCAGTTCCTGGCTAAAGGCTTCTTCCAGTTCCGCGCGCTGGCGCTGGTGTTCGGTGTTGGCGTCGGTAAGCTGCTGCTTATACTGGCGCAGCTGGGCATCCAGGCTATCTACCTGGCTCTGTCCGTCGGCCTTGAGCTCCAATAGCTGGCTTTGATGGGTCTCGCTGAGGGCGGCGAGCGCCTGCTGCTTCTCTTCGCGCAGCTCCTTTTGCGCCTGCTCCTGGCTGGCTAGCGCTGTTTGATGAGCAGTGCGGCGCTCCTGCTGGCGCTTGGTGTGCCGCTCCTGCTGCTGGCGGCGGGCCTCTATTGCAAACTCGACTTCCTGCTCGGCGCGCTTGTGGGCCATGCGGCCCTGATCCTGGGCTTCATCGGCCTGCTGCACTCGCTCGTTATGCTGTTTGAGCGATTTTTCGGCGGCTTGGCTCTCGGTCTGCACCCGGCGCTTGGCGGTGTCCGCTTCTTCGATGGCGGCCAGCAGGCTGGCTTCATCCTGGGCGTAATCTGGCAGGGCAATGGCGGAAAGATCCAGCGCCAGCCCGAACAGATCATCGCTCGCGCCTTCTGCCAGTTGCGGGGCGAGGTCACGCCGCTCCAGCAGCTCCGGCGCAATCACCTTGCCTAACTGCTGCTCCCAGCCGGGGCGATGGTAGCGCAGGAAGTGTCGCAGGCTGCCCTGCTCCGGGTCGCGCTGCTGATAGAGCGCAAAGCAGCGCTGCTCGGCGCGCTCTAACTGCTGTCGAAGTTGCACCAACTGCTGTTCGGCGCTGTCCCGCTCGCGTTTGCGGCTTTCAAACTCCCGGCGCAGGCCATCCAGAGTAGCGGCCGAGGCGTTGCGCTCCTGCTGGGCCTGATCCAGGCGCGCCTGGGCAAGCTCCGCCTCGGAAGCCTCTTCGGCGGTCTGGGTCGAGAGCGAGAGTTGCGCTTTCAGTTCGGCGAGTTGCTCAACGCCGAGTTCCAACTGCGCCTGATACTCGCCTTCCAGGCGTTGGCGCTCCTGCTGGTAGCGTTCGTTGAGCTGCTGTTCGGATTCCCACTGCTGCTCCCGGCGCAAGGCTTTCTCTTCGACCAGGGCGTCGATCAGTTCCTGGGATTCACGGGTCTGGCGGGCCAGCGCCTCAGACAATTCGCGCAGCCGACCATCCAGGCGAGCTTGGCTCTCTTTTACCGCGTCCTGCATCACGTTTAGGTGGGTGCGCAGCTGGTCACGCTGTTCCCGCCACTGGGGCAGCGCGTTGATGTCGCGCTCCAGGGCGGGCATATCCGCCTCGGCGTATTGCTCGTACTGGGTTTGTAGATCATTCAGGCGGCGCTGGGTCTGCTGCAAATCGCTGACCACTTCGCTGTGGCGGTCGTTTAGCGCGTCCCGCGCCTCATTATAGTCGCTCTCCCGCTGCTGGAACTCGCGGTGATGGCGGGCAAGCTCGGCATCTACATCGGCCATTTGCCGCTCTGCTTTCTGGCGGTCTTCTTCTAGCTGGGGCTTCAGTTGCCACAGCGTGGCATCCAGGTCGGCGAGTTCACGATCAATACCGGCGAGCCGGGCGAGAGAGGCCTGCAGCGGTTCCAGACGCATGGATTGGCGCATCTGGGCGATCCACTCCCGCGCCTTGGTGTTGCGAATTCGAGTTACCGGCAGCTCGACGCCATCCTCTTCGAAAATCGCCTCCAGCATGGTTTTGAGGGTGTCCATCTTGCCCTCTTTGGCATGCACCGCCGAGACCAGCTTTTCGATATGGCGGATGCGCCGCTCGGGCTTCACTAGGCTGAACTGCGACGCGATCTGACGCAGCTTGAGGCCGTCGCGGCTGTTGCCGTGCAGTTGGGTAAAGTCGTTTTGAATCACCGAGCGAAATTCAGAGGTCGCGCCCAGTTTGGGAGAGACCGGCGTGCCGTTACGCCGCAAGCCGCTGGCCCACTGGGTGTAGTCCAGCGCCGCTACGCCCGCCTCGCTCTCTACCAGATAGTCTTCCGGCTGGTAGGGCGCGCCGACAAAGCGATACTCCACCCCGCCTTCTTGTTTACGGGTGAGCACCGCCTGGCAGATGTTGCCCGCTTCGCGGCGGTATTCATATACCAGGTAGCTGTTGCGGTGAGGCAGGTAGAACGCATCGAACTTCATGCGCGTTTTGGGCACGACCTTATTGGGTAATTCGCCGTAGAACACCGGCACCAAGCGCTGTAGCGTGGTTTTACCGGAGGCGTTGGTGCCGCAAATATTGGTGTGACCGTCCACACTGAGTTCGACCACCCCGTTTAAGTGGCCGTGAATCATCACGATGCGTAGCAGGTGGGCCATGCCGTGTCCTTGATCGTTTAACGTCCGAAAACGCTATCTTGCCAGACACCTCCAGCGCTTGTCTTACTCTTCTCGGTGCAGCAGTGGGAATCAAACGGCCACGATCATTCGCGTATGAGCAGCCCATCAAAAAAGCTCACCGCATTGGCTTCCAGCCCTTCCAGGTAGTAGCCGCCTTCTTGAACTACCATCGTGGGTACATTCAAGCTCGCTACCTTGCGGCCAAGTTCTGCAAATCCCGCAGTAGAAACAGCTACTTTGGCTTGGGGGTCGCGCTCGTAAATATCGAAACCCAGTGCCAGAACAATGGCATCCGGCTCGAACAGGCGAATGGCTTGGCAGGCTTGCTCTAAACGGTCAAAGAACACCGCTTCTTCTGAACCGTGGGGCATCGGCAGGTTGAGGTTGTAGCCCAGCCCCGCGCCTTGCCCACGCTCCTCTTCAAAGCCGGATACTGCCGGGTAGAAGTTGGTGGTATCGCCGTGGATAGAGATATACAGCACATCGTCGCGCTGGTAGAAAATTTCTTGAATGCCTTGGCCGTGGTGCATATCCGGATCGAGCACGACGATACGCGGGTAGCGCGAGGTGAGATGCTGTGCAGCAATGGCAGCATTGTTGAGAAAGCAGAAGCCACCGGCAGAATCGATGCCCGCGTGATGGCCCGGGGGTCGCGATAAAGCGTAGGCAAAACGCTCCCCAGCCAGCAACGCCTCTGCACCCGCCACGGCACTCTGCGCCGACCAATAAGCCGACTGCCAGGTATGCTGCCCCACCGGAGCACTGCCATCTGCTAAGTAGCGCGCGGCTTCGGCCAAGATACCACGCAGAGCATTAGGGGAGCGCACGAAGATATTGGATATCACCTCCTCCCCCCAGTCTTCGCCTTGGGCATGCCAGCGCCGATGGGCACTTTCTAGAAAACGTAGATAGGGCAGCGAGTGCACTGCCCTTATCGGACCCACGCCATAATCCACAGGGCTCTGAATCTCAAAGCCCAGCCTTTTGGCCGCTGCCAGCAAGTGCATAGCACGCTCCGGCACTTCCTGGGGCGTGCGCATTTTACCGCGGGAGAAGTAGGTTTGCGGCTTGTGCAGCGCTTGGTCAGCGTGAAAGAACGTCTTCATGGCGGTGGTCTCCGGTATCACTCACCCCTTTCACCACAAAATCACGGGCAACGCCGATATGGTAATCAATGGCTTCACGGCACGTGTCCGCTTGGCCACTGGCAAGTGCATCCAGCAGTTTGAAATGGCTAGTGGCGATGGTGTCAGGTGCCTCGTGTGTTTTAGTGATGAGCGTAATGCAAAGCCGTAGTTCATGGGTCAGGTTATCGAAGGCACGCAGCAGGCGATCATTGCCCGCGTAGTGCAGCATTAGGCGGTGAAACTGTAGATCTTCCTCAATGCGGCGCGTGCCATCGTTGCTGGCCGCTGCCTCACATAACACTTCCACTTGTTGCCTTAACGCACGCTCTGCCTCGCTACTGTAACGCTCGGATAAACGCTGAATAGCATGTCGCTCCAGGCATAGACGAAGATCAAAGACATCTTCGAGTTCAACGGCATTCAACGCGCGGACGAAAAACCCGCGTCGTGGTTTTGAGATTAATAAACCACGACTTTCCAACAGACGCGCCGCCTCACGCACAGGTGCACGGCTCACTCCCAGGTCTTTTGAGAGCTGAACTTCTGAGAGCCGCTCCCCCGGTAAAAAGTGTTGCTGAATAATCGCTTGAGTTAAGTAATCGGCCACCTGCTCAACAAGGTTATGTTGCTGAATGAAGGTATTGGGCGCTGCTAGCGGAGGGGCCATAAAGGGCACTCTTGATAATCTATATAGGCCTCAGTATGACAAAAACAAGCTCTTTGTCGACGGCCGATTGACGACTGTCGACAGTTTAACCAACCACTGCTATGGTCAAAATAGACCTCCAACAAACATCACAAACTAGGTCTAACGCGTCACGCCTCGCTCGCCTAACGACTACGTAAACCCATTACGTGCTAATAATTGAGGAGCAGGAAACATGAAGACACCACTGGCCTTGGCCATTTCCGCTGCAGCGCTTGCTATTTCCACCGCCGCCATGGCAGAAGAGCCCCAACAGGGCGGCACCATTAATACGATTATTCAGCCAGAGCCACCTGGCCTAGTGCTGGGCATGATTCAGAACGCCCCCACCCGCACCGTCGCGGGCAATATCTACGAAGGCCTGTTGCGCTATTCCACCGATCTTGAACCCATGCCACAGCTAGCGGAGTCGTGGGAAGTCAGTGAGGATGGGCGCACCTACACCTTCCACCTGAGAGAGAACGTTACCTGGCACGATGGAGAACCCTTCACCGCTGAAGATGTGGTGTTCTCCGCCGATGTTTTCCACCGTGAGTTGAACCCCAGCGCCCGCGCCGTGCTGCAGCACGTGGAGAGTATCGAAGCCACCGACGATCACACCGTTGTATTTACGCTGAAGCAGCCCTTCGGCCCGTTCCTGATCTCCTTCGAAGCAGGCACCTTTACCATGGTGCCTGAGCATCTTTATGCAGGTACCGATTTCCGTAATAACGAGCACAACGATCACCCCATCGGCACCGGCCCGTTCAAGTTCTCCAACTGGGAGCGCGGCACGGTGATTGAATTGGTCAAGAACGATGAGTATTACGAAGAGGGGCTGCCCTACCTGGATGGCGTGAACTGGCACATCATTCCTGACGGTGCTTCCCGTGCGGTGGCGTTTGAGAACGAGACCATTGACGTACTGCCCAGCGGTACTGTCGAGAACTTCGACATTCCTCGCCTAGCCGAGATGGATAACGTCTGCATGACCGAAGAGGGTCACGAATATTTCAGCCCCTTTGCCATGCTGTGGATGAACAACCGCGAAGGTCCCACCGCTGACAAGCGCTTCCGTCAAGCAGTGATGTACGCCATGGATCGCGAGTTCGCCAAAGATGTCCTTTGGAACGGTCTAGGCAATGTGCCGCTCTCCGCCTTTGGCTCCAATGCGCGCTTCCAGAATGATGACCTAGAACCCTACGACTACAACCCAGACCGCGCCCGCGAGTTGCTGGATGAAATGGGCTACGACGGTGAAGAGATCACGATTCTGCCGCTGCCCTACGGCGAAACCTGGACCCGCTGGGCCGAAGCCGTGCAGCAGAACTTGCGCGAAGTAGGCATCAATGTCGAGACCCAGGCCACCGATGTGGGCGGCTGGAACCAGCGCCTGGGCGATTGGGATTACGACCTGGCATTTACCTATCTTTACCAGTACGGCGACCCGGCGCTGGGTATTTCACGCACCTACCTTTCCGACAACATTGCCAAGGGCTCACCTTGGAATAACGTAGAGGGCTACGAAAACGAGCGTGTCGATGAACTCTTCAACGAGGCCGCCACGGCATTCCCCGACGAAGAGCGCGAAAAACTTTACCGCGAAGTACAGGAAATCCTCCATGAAGACGTGCCCGTTGGCTGGCTGATGGAGCTGGGCTTCCCGACCCTGTACCGCTGTGATGTGAAAAACCTCGTCACCTCCGGCGTGGGGGTCAACGACGGCTTTAAGGATGCTTGGCTAGATCGCTAAACCAAAGCCACCCAGGTAGCCCCTGCTGCCTGGGTTTTCTAGCCACACCTTGAAGGTATTCGTCAGGAAACGACTTATGGTTTACGCGCGCCTCATCTTAATGCGGCTTCTCAAGGCCGTGATTGTGCTGTTTTTAATCGTTATTTTTAACTTCCTGCTAATTCAGCTGGCCCCCGGTGACCCGGCCGCCATTCTGGCCGGCGAAGCAGGTGCCGCGGATCAGGAGTTTCTCGATCAGTTGCGCGAGCGCTTTGGGCTCGACCAGCCGATGTATGTACAGCTGTGGCATTACGTGTCGGGTATCGCCATGCTCGATTTCGGCTACTCCTACCGACTGGGCGTGCCGGTGTTTGATCTGATTATGGATCGCCTGCCCGCCACCCTACTGCTCACCGGCACTGCCTTTGTGCTCTCGCTGGTACTGGGCATTGTGGCAGGCTCCATGGCCGCCGCGCGGGTCAAGAAGCCCTCTGGCTCACTGATCATGGCGCTGGCGCTGGTGTTCTACGCCACGCCGCTGTTCTGGGTCGCACTGATGTCGGTGGTGGTCTTTTCCGTTTACCTGGGCTGGCTGCCCGCCTACGGGCTTTACACCGTGGGGGCGGGTCATACGGGGTTTGCGCTGGTGCTCGATGTTGCCCAGCACTTGGTGCTCCCGGCGACCACTTTAGCGCTGTTCTTTATGGCAATTTATACCCGCATGACGCGCACATCAATGCTGGATGCCGCTCAGCAGGATTACGTCAAAACCGCCCACGCCAAGGGCTTGAAGCCGAGTATTATTCAGCGCCGCCATGTGTTGCGTAACGCCCTGCTTCCGATCATCACGTTAGCGGGCCTGCAGGCGGGGCAGATGGTCGGCGGGGCAATACTGACCGAGACCGTGTTTGCCTGGCCCGGCATCGGGCGGCTGATGTTCGAAGCGCTGCAGCAGCGCGACTACAACCTGCTGCTGGGTATTTTCTTCTTCTCGGCGGCGCTGGTCATCGTCTTCAATATCATCACCGATCTGGTGTACAGCCTTGCTGATCCACGCATCAAGAAGGGGGCCGCATGAGCTTTTTCGCACGCTTCGCGCAAAACCGTGGCGCCCTCATCGGGCTGATCATCCTGCTGCTGATTATCGCCATGGCCATACTGGCGCCGCTGCTGTTTCCCGAATCGCCCTGGCGCATGGTGCAGCGGCCCTTTTTGCCGCCGCTCTCGCAAGATGGCTTTCCCCTGGGCACCGACACCATGGGCCGCAATGTGGCCTCTGGCTTAATGCACGGCGCCTGGGTGTCGCTGTTGATTGGGCTGGTATCCACCAGCGTGGCGCTGCTGATTGGCGTTCCCTTGGGGGCCATTGCAGGCTACTACGGTGGCATCATTGACGACATATTGATGCGCTTTACCGAGTTCTTCCAGACCATCCCCAACTTCGCGCTGGCGATAGTGCTGGTGGCGATTATGCAGCCCAGCATTACCTCCATCGTGCTGGCGATTGCGATTGTCAGTTGGCCGCCGGTGGCCCGCTTAGTGCGCGCCGAGTTTATGTCGCTGCGCCACCGCGAGTATGTCGAAGCCGCTCGTTTGGTCGGTCAGTCCAACACCACGATTATCCTGCGCCAGATTCTGCCCAATACGCTGTCGCCGATTATCGTGCTGGCATCACTCATGGTCGCCACCGCGATTTTGCTGGAGTCGGCGCTGTCGTTTCTCGGCTTGGGCGACCCGAACGTGATGTCCTGGGGCTATATGATCGGCGCGGCGCGCACGGTGATTCGCCAGGCGTGGTGGCTAAGCTTCTTCCCAGGGGTAGCAATTCTGCTCACCGTACTGGCGTTAAATCTGGTGGGTGAAGGGTTAGACGACGCTTTGAACCCCAAACTATCACGCGAGCGCTAGGCGTTTATTATGGCTGGAGTGCCTGTTATGAATGAAGCATCGACAGAAACCGTCCTCAGCATTCGCGACCTCAATATTGCGCTCCCCAAAGGGGCGGATCGTGCCCTAGCAGTGGAGGACGTGAGCTACGAGGTGAAGCGCGGCGAAATCATGTGCGTGGTGGGCGAGTCCGGCTCCGGTAAATCGATGGCCGCCAACGCCGTAATGGGGCTACTGCCCAAGGGCGTACACGCCACCCAGGGCGAGATACTCTTTGAAGGGCAGGATCTACTTGCCCTGTCAGAAAAGCAGCACCGCGCCCTGCGCGGGCTAAAAATCGGCATGATCTTCCAGGAGCCAATGACCGCCCTGAATCCGCTGATGCGGGTAGGCGCGCAAATTGCCGAGGTGTTCGAGGCTCACGGCCAGCTCACCCCTAAAGAGCGCCAGGCCCGCGCGCTGGAGCTGTTAATCGAAGTGGGAATCCCCCAGCCGGAGAAGGCCATTCGCGCCTACCCGTTTGAGCTTTCCGGCGGCCAGCGCCAGCGGGTCATGATCGCCATGGCGCTGGCGTTGGAGCCCATTTTGCTGATTGCCGATGAGCCCACTACGGCGCTAGATGTCACCACCCAGGCGCAGATTCTGGAACTGATCCGCGACTTGCAGCAGCGGCGTGGCATGGCCGTGATGTTTATCACCCACGACTTTGGCGTGGTGGCTGAAATCGCCAATCGCGTTTGCGTCATGCGCCACGGCAAGATTGTCGAACTAGGCGACGCCAAACCGGTACTCGAAAATCCTCAGAACGCCTACACCCAAGCGTTGATTGCCGCGATTCCCAGCAATGCGGTGCCGCCCCACCGAGAAACCAGCCAGGTCGCCCCGCTGCTGGAGATCAAGCAGCTGAGCAAAGTGTTTCGTTCTCGGGGCGGTTGGCTCAAGCCCTCCCGTGAAGTGCATGCCCTTGATGATGTTTCGCTCACTCTGGCCCGGGGTGAAACGGTAGGTATTGTCGGTGAGTCCGGCTCTGGAAAATCCACCCTCGGGCGCTGCGTGGTGCGTTTAGAGCACCCCGATAGCGGCGAGCTGCTGCTCGATGGGGTAAATCTTTCCCAGCTCAAAGGCGATGCGCTGCGCCGGGAACGCCACCGGGTGCAGATGATATTCCAAGACCCCTACGCCTCGCTCAACCCACGCACCAAAGTGGGAATGGCGATTGCTCAGGGGCCCATTGCCAACGGCACGCCCAAAGCCGCGGCGCTCAAGCAGGCGGGCGAGCTGCTCGACATGGTGGGCTTGGGTTCCAGCGCCGTGGAGCGCTTTCCTCACGAATTTTCTGGCGGTCAGCGTCAGCGCATCGGCATTGCCAGGGCATTAGCGCTCAACCCCGAGCTGATCGTCGCAGACGAAGCCGTCTCGGCGTTGGATGTGTCGATTCAGGCCCAGGTGCTGGAGCTACTGGAGGAGTTAAAGCAGCGCCTTTCACTCTCGCTGCTATTCATTACCCATGACTTGCGTGTCGCCGCGCATATCTGCGACCGCATAGTGGTCATGCAGCACGGTCGCATTGTTGAGCAAGGCAGCGCTGAGCAGATTTTCCTCGCTCCACAAGAGGCTTACACCCAGGATCTGCTCAAGGCCATTCCCGGCCGCGAAGCCCCCGTAGCGGCGACAGCGTAATTTATCGAATGGGCAAGACAAAATGAGAAAGACAAGCTAAGGAAAATACATGCAAATAACCCTGGAGGCGCTGCGCGCTATTGTTGGCCCGGCCCATGTATTGACCGGCGACGATGTGTACAGCCGACGCGTGGATTGGATGACCGGCGCCCCCTGCCAAGCCGGGGCGATTGTTCGCCCGGCGGATACCGAGCAACTTTCCAAAGTGATGCGCGCCTGCTATGAGTTGCAGCAGCCGGTGGTGACCCACGGCGGATTAACCGGGCTAGTGCACGGCGCAGAGGCTAGCCCCGATGAGCTAGTGATCTCGCTTGAGCGCATGACCGCCATTGAAGAAATAGACCACGTGGGCGGGACGCTCACCGTGCAGGCAGGGGCACCGCTGCAACGGGTTCAGGATGCCGCCAGAGGGGTGGGGCTGCAGTTCCCGCTGGATTTGGGCGCTCGAGGCAGCTGCACGATTGGTGGCAATATCGCCACCAACGCCGGCGGCGTTAGGGTGATTCGCTACGGCATGATGCGCCAGCAGGTGTTGGGGTTAGAAGCGGTCATGGCCGATGGCCGCGTGGTCAGCTCCATGAACCACATGCTGAAAAACAACGCCGGTTTCGATTTGAAGCAGCTGTTTATCGGTAGCGAAGGCACCCTGGGGATTGTGACCCGCGCAGTGCTGCGCCTGCAGCCACCGACCCCCAGCGAACAAACGGCAATGGTGGCCTGTCCTTCGTTTGAGGCTTTAACCGGGCTACTCAGCCAAATGGGCAAAGCACTGGGAGGAAGCCTCGGCGCCTTCGAGGTCATGTGGCAAAACCACTACCGACTGCTCACCGAAACGCTGGGCCGCCACAACCCGCCGATTGCTACCGAGCACCCTTTCTATGTCATTATCGAATCTTTGGGCAGTGATGCCGAACGCAATGCTACCCAATTTCGTGAAGCGCTAGAGAGCGCCTTAGCGCAGGAACTCATTGTCGATGCGGTGATTGCACAATCCAGTACCCAGCGCGATGGTTTATGGGCCATTCGTGAGGATATTGAGGGACTCATCCAAGGGCTGGCGCCATTATTCACCTTCGATGTTAGCCTGCCGATTGCCGAAATGCAGCGCTACACCGATAAGCTGGAGGCCCAGCTGACCCAGCGCTGGCCCGATGCGCGGCTGGTCGTGTTTGGCCACCTAGGCGATGGCAACCTGCATATTTCCGTCAGCGCCGGGAGTGCCGAGGTGTCGGTACGTCGCGAGGTGGAAGCCATGGTCTATCAACCGCTGGCAACGTTAGGCGGCTCGATCTCGGCCGAACACGGTATTGGCCTGGAGAAACGCCCCTGGCTGAGCACCTGCCGTTCAGCGGCTGAAATGGAATTGATGCAGACATTAAAGCACGCACTGGACCCGCACCGTCTGCTGAATCGCGGTAAAATCTTACGCTAAACACTTCTTATATTTAGGATTTGGCCATGTCCTCTCATAAAACGCCCCGCTACCCTGACCACCTCACTGGCGAAGGGCCCGTGAACCCTTTCCCTGGCATTAAAGTGTTGGAGCGTCGGCTAAGCCGGGAGATTCCCCATCGGCTGGGTTCTAACGAGGGGCTGGATATGCCCCACCGCGCCCTGCGGGAACACTTTGGCGATGCGGTGGCGCAGCACGTTTACTGCTATGGCGATGCCGAGGCGCTGGGGGTGCGCCAACGCTTGAGTGCACAGCAGAATATTCCCCTGGAGCACCTGCTGGTGGATGCCGGTGCCGATAGCTTGATCGCTCTGGCGCTGCGCACTACCTGCACGGCGGGCGATGCGGTGGTGAGCACGGCAGGCACCTACCCTACCTTTGGTTACTTTGCGTTAGGACAGGGCTGCCGCTTGGTTGAGCCCAGCTACCATGAAGCGCCCGGCGTACTCGCCCCGGATCTAGAAGCGCTGGCGGCAGCGGCTCATCAAGAAGAGGCGCGGTTGGTGTACTTGGCGAACCCCGATAACCCCAGCGGCCACCTGCATAGCGATAGTGCGATTCTTAAGCTGCGCGAGGCGCTGCCGGAGGCGTGCTGGCTGCTGCTGGATGAAGCCTACGGGGATTTTCGTGATGACGCGGGAAGCGAGTTTCTCGGCCAGGCGCTTCCGGGGGTGATTCGCCTGCGCACCCTCTCCAAAGCTCACGGCCTGGCCGGAATGCGGATTGGCTACGCGATTGCCGAACCTGATGTGCTGGCAATGTTGATGAAGGTGCGTATTCACTACGCGGTGTCGTCGTTCACTCAGGCTGCTGCTGAAGTCGTGCTCGATCACCCGGAGGAAGTACAGCAGCACATTGAAGCGGTGAAAGCCCGCCGCGAACAGCTGGCGCTGCACTTTATCGGCCTGGGTGCCGACGTGCTCCCCAGCGCGACGAATTTCATCGGCATTCGGCTCTCCAGCGCGGAATTGGCAGCGGCGGTTCACCAGGAGCTGCTGGCCGAAGGCGTATTGGTGGCCCGCCTCGCCCACCCTGAGCTAGCTAATGTGATCCGTATTACAGCAGTGGAAGCAGCGCTGGAGCCCGGCAGGTTGGCCGCGCTGGAAAAAGCGATTCAGCAGCACGGCTAGCGCCGCTTGCCCCGGGTCTATTTCAAGTCTATTACAAGGTTATGCCGGGGTTAGCCAGTGCTGGTAAGCCTCTAGCTCGCCGCGCACCGCTTTGCGATAAAGGTGCTGCAGTTGAGCCGTCACGCTATTAGCCGCAATTGGCTCACTGGGCGGCGGTGCCCCGGCACGGCTGCCAATTCTGCGGCCGTCTAGCTCCCTCAGCGGCAGAATTTCAGCGGCGGTGCCGGTTAAAAAGGCTTCATCGGCCGTGTAGAGCTCATCGCGGGTAATACGCCGCTCTTTCACCTCGATGCCTAACACATCGCGAGCCAGGTGAATGACGCTATCGCGGGTGATGCCCTGCAGGCAGGAGGTTACTTCCGGGGTGTGCAGCACGCCATCGCGCAGCAAAAAGACGTTCGCCGCCGAAGCCTCGGCCACATAGCCCTCTGGGTCGAGCATGATGGTTTCATCAAAGCCCGCTTTTACCGCCGTATTGAGCGCCAGCATCGAGTTCACGTAGTGGCCGCTGGTTTTAGCGCGGCATAGGCTGATATTGACGTGGTGGCGCGCCCAGGAAGAGGTTAAAGCGCGCAGGCCGTGGGACGCCGCGTGAGGGGAAATGTAGGGTCCTAAATCCCAGGCGGCAATCATCACATGGGTGGTCAGCCCTTGGGCCCGCAGCCCCAGGCCTTCCGCGCCTAGAAAAACGGTGGGCTTTAAATAAGCGCTGCTTAAACCGTTTTTAGTCAGGCTTCCGCGCTGGGCATCAATCAGTTCGGCTTCGCTAAACGGTAGCGGAATATCCAGGGCGTGGGCGCTTTCCACTAGCCTACGCGTATGCTCCGCCACCCGAAACAGCTGCGGGCCTTGCGGCCCCGCGTAGGCACGCACACCCTCAAAGCAGCCCATGCCGTAGTGCAGCGTATGGGTGAACACATGCACTTTGGCGTCCCGCCAAGCGAGCCATTGGCCATCCTGCCAAATCCAGCCGTCACGATCATAGAGTGGTGTCATCGAGTTGTTTGCTCCCACTGTTGGTGCCAGCCATCGATTAACGCCTGCTGGTGCGGCTGTAGCGATTGGTAGCCCCAGGCGGCAATTTCGTCGTTTTGTGGATCGAATACGGCGGTCTTGCTGCCCGCAAGGGCTTGGATCACCGCATGACCGCAGAGCGGCACGTAGCCTTCGGAGTAGCCGCCTTCATGCACCACCACCAACTTGCCACCGCAGCAGCGCTCTGCCACTGCCT
This sequence comes from Vreelandella lionensis, assembly GCF_044543515.1. Classification (NCBI taxonomy): domain Bacteria; kingdom Pseudomonadati; phylum Pseudomonadota; class Gammaproteobacteria; order Oceanospirillales; family Halomonadaceae; genus Vreelandella; species Vreelandella lionensis. The sequence continues at coordinate 18,332 of NZ_JBITWC010000020.1, forward strand.
TTACTTGGGCTGTCATGGTGGCGAAGGCCTGGCTATTGAGCAGCATCTTGCCTAGCGGGTCTTTGGCGCAGGCGTCATAGCCACAGGCCACCACGATGAGGTCAGGCTTGAAGGCTTCCAGGGCAGGCAGCACCAACGTTTCCATGGCATACGCGTAGGCTCCCAGGCCACAGCCTGGGGGTAGCGGCAGGTTAAGGTTAGCGCCTAACCCGGCCCCTTCGCCCTGCTCGTCGAAACCACCGGTTTCCAGCGGGTAGTTGGCCGCTTGGTGCATGGAAACGGTGAAAACATCGGGGTCGTGATAAAACGCCGCCTGCTGGCCGTTACCGTGGTGTACGTCCCAATCGAGTATCGCCACCCGTTTGGCTTGACCTAGGGCGCGGGCACGCATCACCGCGACGGGGATATTGCCCAACAGGCAGAACCCTCGGCCTTGATCGGCTTCGGCATGGTGGCCCGGCGGGCGGCATAGCGCATAGGCATTGCTGACCTCACCCCGCGCCACGGCCTCAACGGCGGCGAGGGCCAGCCCTGCTGAGTGGGTTGCCGCCGCCCAACTGCCCGGCATATAGGGCGCGCAGTCGCCGCCATTGCCGCCCCTCGCTTTATCCCCTGCTTGCAGTTCATCCAGGTAACGCGAGGTATGAAAACGCAACAGGTCAGAGAGCGTTGCAGCAGGCGGTTTCACCACGTGAAGCTCGTCAATCAGCCCGCTGACTTCCAGAATATTCTTCAGCCGCCGCTTGCTCTCTGGGCTTTCGGAGGCGGCTTGGGGCTGCAAGAACTCCCCCGGCGCGGAAAAAACGCCAATGGCCCCTTGGTCGTGCCAAAAGCAGCGTTCGTGCCAGTAAAAGCCAGTGCTGCTCATTCGTTAAACCCCTGCATAAAGGCCGCTAGGTTGGCGCTTAAATGCTCGGTGGGATAGCCGCCTTCCTGCACAATCACCATGGGTAGCGAGAGCGCTTTTAAGCGTTTGCCCACCTCGATAAACGCCTCGGTTTCCACATTAAGGCCCGCTAGCGGGTCATCCTTATGGGCGTCTAACCCCAGCGCGACCACCACGGCATCCGGCTCATAGCGCTGCAGATGGTCGATCAGGATCGCCAGCGCATCTAAATAGACCTCGCCATCGCTGCCCACCGGCAGGGGGAGATTCACGTTGCAACCCACGCCTTCATCGCTACCCTCTTCATCGGCACCGCCCCAGAAAAACGGATAAAAATCGCTGGGGTCGGCGTGTAGCGAGCCAGTCCATACATCATTTCTGGCGTAGAAGATATCCTGTGTGCCGTTACCGTGGTGCAGGTCCACATCAATAATCGCTACCTTGGCAAAGCGTTCGCGCAGCACGGTAGCCGCCAGCGCAGAGTTGTTCAGCAGGCAAAAGCCGCCTGCGCGCTCCGGCCCAGCATGGTGGCCTGGCGGGCGGCACAGCGCATAGGCCACCGGTTCTCCGTCTAGCACCGCTTCTGCTGCCGCCTCAGCAGTGGCGGCCGAGGCCAGCGCGCCTTGAAAACTGGTCGCGCTGAGCGGGCAGGCCATATCGTGCAGGTGCCAGCCCGCTTGCCCAATCGGGTGGCGGGGGTAGTGGTGGCCTCCGCCGCAGGGGTGAATGTTGGGTGCCACGAACTCGGCGGCATTGGGCAGCGCCTGCCAGCGGGCATAGATTGTTTCCAAGAACGTCAGGTAATGCGGCGTATGAATTTGCTCTAAGCGCTTACGCAGCTTGGGGGAGTCTGACTCAACTGGCGCAGTGAGCACTAAGCCAGCCTTTGCTAACCCCTGCGTCAGTAGCTCGGCACGCACCGGGCCTTCCGGCGATGCGACGGGCTGGCCACGTAGCAGGAAGGTAGGCGGCGCATGCATCGCCTGATCAGGATGATAAAAGCACTTCATGGGTCGCAGTCCTTAGCGAAACTATGAAACAGCAGATTCAGGCAGTGACTCCCATATTTCAATAGCAGCGGCTAAATCTTCCAGCGAAGCGCCCACCGATTTAAATAGCGTGATGGTATCTTTATCCGAGCGCCCAGGCTTGGTGCCTGTCAGCACTTCGGCAAGCTCGGCTTGGATGTCATCAAATTGGAAAGCGCCTTCATCTATGGCCTGCAGAATATCTCCCGCTTCGCCTTTTGCCCCGGCGTAGGTATCCACAAATACTTGTGAGCGGCGTAAGCACTCTGCGTCGGTTTCCCGCATCTGCGGCCGAAACGCGCCAATTAAATCCAGGTGTGTTCCTGGCGTCAGCCATTCGCCTTTAATGATCGGCTGGGTAGAGAGCGTCACGCAACTGACAATATCTGCCTCCGCCACGGCGGCGGGTAATGCTTCTACTACTTGGGTATCAAAACGGCTTGCGTACTCCTCAGCAATCTCCGTTGCCTTGCTGGGGTTACGTCCCCAGATCAGTACCCGCTTGATCGGCCGCACGCTAGCGTGGGCTTCAATTACCATAGGGGCCAGCTTGCCTGTGCCCACGACCAACAGCGTTTCGGCGTCTTTATTGGCTAACGCCTGGGCGGCTAGAGCGGAGGCAGCGGCGGTGCGGCGGCGGGTTAATTCACTGCCATCGATACAGGCCAGCGGCTGGCCGTGCTTGCCTTCGCTAAGCAGGTAAAGCCCAGAAATAGCGGGAATACCGTGTTCGGCGTTTTGCGGAAAAACGTTGACCATTTTGACGCCGATATAGCCAGCGGCTTCCCAGGCGGGCATCAGCAGCATGGTGGCTTCACCATCTGGCCGGTGCATAGCATGGTGATGACGCGGCGGAGATTCCACGCCGTTCACAAAGGTATGCCGTAAGCGTTCGATCAACCCTTGCCAAGCAAGATACTTTGCTACTTCCACTGCTGAGACGACCTGCATATCATGCCTCCGGAACTGCGGCGATGACCATGATTTCGACTTTCCACTCAGGCTTAGCCAGCTTGGCTTCAAGCGCGGCGCGCACTGGCGGGCGGCCAAGCACTACCCAGGCATCCCAAGCTTGGTTCATTTGGTCGAACTCAGCCATGCTGGTGACCCACACTTGGGCAGAAATTAGGTGCTCTTTGGATGTCCCCGCTTGCACCAGCAGTTGGTCGATACGTGCAAGCACTTGCTCGGTTTGCCCACGCATATCGGCGGTGGTATCCGTTGGCACTTGGCCTGCGAGGTATACCGTGCCGTTATGAATCGCCACTTGGCTCATGCGAGTATTGCTGTCTTGATAGGTCACGCCCATGGGGTCTCTCCAAGGAAGGTGGGGATCCTCTTGAGACTACGACGATGCAAAAGGGTGTGCTTGCCCGAAACTCTGGCAAATTTGCCCGCAAGTCAGGCAGGCAGCGTGTTCAGGCGTTATCTATCAGAAGAGGGGGAAATCTCAAAGTAACGACGATAGGCGCGGGAGAAGCTGCCTTGGTCGCGAAAGCCCACCAGCATGGCAATGTGGCCAAGACTCAGCGCGCTATGGCGAACCAGCGTGCGCGCATGCTCTAACCGCCTGCGCTGTACATAAGCCAGCGGCGTCACGCCAGTTAACTCGCGAAAGCAGCTATGAAAGTGCCCAGGGCTTAACGCACACAGCGCGGCTAACTGCTCCACCCGTATTTCATCCGCCAAATGCTGATCTAGCCAAGCATCCAAACGTTCTAGATCGAGCCGTTCGCTGATACACCGAACTCCGAGCTGGTCGGCCGTCTGTTTTGGCGCATCGTTTAGGTACATATAGAGCGCCCGCAGCAGCAGCACGGCGATTTCATTTTGCAGTGCTGGGCACTGATCAAGCTGATGAGCGAGCGCATGGGTAAGCTGATTTAAGGCAGGCGGAACGGTAAAGAAACGCGGCTTATCGAATAAGCGCTCAATCTCACTGCCCTTTTCCAGCGTGGCTAAGTGCTGCACGGGGATATCCAGCACCAGCGTACGGTTGCTGCCATCGCCCTGATACTCGTGATGGCGCGACGAAGGGATCAAACAGCCACGGCGAGCGGTGACCCGCTCCCCCTGGCCTTCCATGGCAAGCTCGGTAACGCCACACGTCGCCAGGATTAGCTGGTGGAAATTGTGGGAGTGCGCCACCTGCTCTGGGGCCAAATTGCGGCTATGCAGCTCAAACTGGGCCATGAACTTACCATTGGGTTGATTCTCAACAAGGGCCTTCACTATACGGCGATGCCCCGCTTAAAATCGAGGGTGCGTTAACGTTGCATTAACGCACCCTACAACAGGCCACTACCCTTATGCGTCAGGCAGGGCTGCGATCACCATAATTTCCACTTTCCACTCGGGCTTGGCCAGCTTGGCTTCTAGCGCCGCGCGTACCGGCGGACGACCCGGCACCACCCAGGCTTCCCACACTTCGTTCATTTCCGCAAACTCGGCCATATCGGTCACCCACACCTGAGCAGAGATCAGGTGCTCTTTAGAGGTGCCCGCCTGCGCCAGCAGCTCATCGATGCGCGCCAACACCTGCTCGGTTTGGCCACGCATGCCCACCGTGGCATCTGCCGGTACTTGGCCCGCGAGGTAGACCGTTCCGTTATGAACAGCCACTTGGCTCATACGTGCATTGCTTTCGTGATAGGTCACGCCCATGGGGTATCTCCAGCGAAGGTAGGTTTTTTCTTTCGTTTATAACAACCCCGCATATTTACCATAAAAAGCGTTTAGCACTAGGCCCTAATGGGCTGAAATTTGGAATTTTTGACTCACTGACATCTTCACTAAAACGTTTTATTAGCGTGAATCATCAAACAACGGGCACAAAAAAGGGCCTAGCGATAAAACGCTAAGCCCTTGAATTTGGTGCCGGTGGCCAGACTCGAACTGGCACACCCGTAAAGGCGGCGGATTTTGAATCCGCTGCGTCTACCAATTCCGCCACACCGGCAATGGATGCGCATTATACGGAGATAACCACTCAGGTCAATCTCATCGACTGACTTTATCTACCTAAAGCGCTATCCTAGGCGGCTTGTTTGACCACTGAAAAGAGCTTATTCACATGCAGCGTGCGGACTTCCATTTCGAGCTACCCGATGAGCTAATTGCCCGCTATCCGTCCGAGCAGCGCAGTGATTGCCGTTTACTGTGTGTGGATGGCCAAAGCGGCTCGCTGGCTCATCGCCGCTTTCCTGACCTGCTGGACCTACTTGAGCCGGGCGACCTGCTGGTGTTTAACGATACCCGCGTGATTCCCGCCCGCCTGCATGGCCATAAGGCCAGCGGCGGCAAGGTGGAAATGCTGCTGGAGCGCCCGCTGGATAGCCACCGGGGGCTGGCGCATATCCGCTCAAGCAAATCGCCCAAGCCGGGCACCGAGCTGATTTTCGAGGGCGATATCCACGCCGTGGTCGAAGGCCGCCGCGATGCGCTGTTTGAACTGCGCTTTTTAGGCGATACGCCAATGATCGCGCTGCTGGAAAAGCACGGTCATATGCCGCTGCCGCCCTATATCACCCGGGAAGACGAGCTGAGCGACCGCGAGCGCTATCAAACCGTCTACGCCCGCCGCGATGGTGCCGTTGCAGCACCGACTGCCGGGCTTCACTTCGACCAGCCGCTGCTGGATGCCCTGGCCGAAAAAGGCATCAATAGCGCTTTTGTGACGCTGCATGTTGGCGCAGGAACCTTCCAGCCGGTGCGGGTGGATAACATCCTTGAGCACCACATGCACAGCGAATGGATTGAGGTGACCGAAGCCACCTGCCAGCAGATCCGCGATACCCAGGCCGCTGGCAAACGCGTAGTAGCAGTGGGCACCACCAGCGTCCGCTGCCTGGAGAGCGCCTGCATGAAAAGCGGCGACGGCAAGATTGCCCCGTTCAGCGGCGACACCGATATCTTTATCTACCCAGGCTACGAGTGGCGCTGTGTGGATGCACTGATCACCAACTTCCACCTGCCCGAATCCACCCTATTGATGCTGGTATCAGCGTTCGCGGGGTATGAGCACATCATGCAGGCCTACCGTACGGCAGTAGAAGAGCGCTACGCCTTCTTTAGCTATGGCGACGCCATGCTGCTGACCCGCTAACCGCCGCGTTTACCGATTGATTAACGAGTTATTGTGATGCGAAACGAATGCTTTATGCGCTTTGAGCGCCTAGCCGAAGACGGCCGCGCGCGCCGAGGCCGCCTGCACTTTCCCCGCGGTACTGTGGAAACCCCTGCCTTTATGCCCGTAGGCACCTACGGCACGGTAAAAGGCATGACGCCTGAGTCGGTCAAAGAGATTGGCGCAGAGATCATCCTGGGTAATACGTTCCACCTTTGGCTGCGCCCCGGCACGGATGTCATTGAAGCCCACGGCGACCTGCACGACTTCGCCCAGTGGGATAAACCGATCCTGACCGACTCCGGCGGCTTCCAGGTGTTCTCGCTCGGTGAAATGCGCAAGATCACCGAGCAGGGCGTGCATTTCCGCTCGCCGGTGGACGGCAGCAAAGTGTTTATGGGGCCGGAAGAGTCCATGGCGGTTCAGCGCTCGCTGGGCTCTGACGTGGTGATGATCTTTGACGAGTGCACGCCCTACCCGGCCACGTTCGAAGAAGCCGAAAAATCCATGGAGCTGTCGCTGCGCTGGGCCAAACGCTCTCGCGATGCCCATTGCGATTCCCCCTCGGCACTGTTCGGGATCATTCAGGGCGGCATGCACCCTGTGCTGCGTGAGCGCTCGCTCAAGGGGCTACTTGAGATCGGCTTCGACGGCTTAGCCATTGGCGGCCTCTCGGTTGGCGAACCCAAAGAGGAGATGATCAAGGTACTGGATTATCTGCCCACCTGGATGCCGGACGACACCCCGCGTTACCTAATGGGTGTGGGCAAGCCGGAAGACCTCGTTGAAGGCGTTCGCCGCGGTGTGGATATGTTTGACTGCGTGATGCCCACGCGTAATGCTCGCAACGGCCACCTGTTCACGTCAGATGGCACCGTTAAGATCCGTAACGCCAAGCACCGCTTTGACACGCGCCCCCTGGATGAAGAGTGTGATTGCCATACCTGCCAGAATTTCTCTCGTGGCTATCTGCACCACCTTGATCGCTGTAATGAAATGCTAGGTTCCATGCTCAATACCATCCATAACTTGCGCTACTACCAGCGTGTGATGGCTGATTTGCGCGCGGCAATCGAAGCGGGTACATTGACGACCTTTGTGGAAAGCTTCTACGCAAGGCGCGGCCTCCCTGTGCCTCCCCTTGCAGAATCTGACACCTAAACAATAAAAGCCACTGGCTGAGGCGAGTGGCTTAATCCGTTCACCCATTGAGTGTTCTAACCCAGGAGTTCCCTGCAATGCTGGATTTCTTCATCTCACCAGCCCATGCCCAAGAAGCCGCTGCTGGCGGTGGCATCGCGCAAATTGTCATGTTGGTCGGTTTCGTACTGATTTTCTACTTCCTGCTGTGGCGTCCGCAAGCTAAGCGTGCCAAGCAGCACAAACAGCTGGTGTCTGGTCTCGCCAAAGGCGATGAAGTCGTGATCGGTGGTGGCCTGGTTGGCCGCGTATCCAAAGTCAGCGATGAGTTCCTGACCCTGGAAGTCTCTGAAGGTACCGAAGTGAACGTGCAGAAGAACGCCGTTGCTGCCGTACTGCCTAAAGGCACCATTAAGTCCATCTAACGCTTGCACTCCCCCCTGCCGACCCAGTGCCAGCCACCCCGGCAGGGGTGACATGGTAGCGTCGATGGTGAACGTTGCTGTGCCCAGCCTGTCTGTGCACAGCGATTCCGTTTGTAATTGAAGGCAGGGCTTGCATGCTCAACCGTTACCCCCTGTGGAAGTATCTGCTGATACTGGTCGTCCTGGTGGCTGGCCTTATCTACTCGCTTCCCAATCTATTCCCCGCAGATCCCGCTATTCAGGTTAGCGATGCCCAAGGCAACGCCCTGGATGAACGGCAAATTACCCGCGTTGAAGAAGCGCTCAGCGAGCGCGATATCGCCGTCAAAGCCGTTGAAGAGAACAATGGTCAATGGCTGATTCGTCTGCAAAGCGACGATGACCAGCTCGACGCGCGGGATATTGCCGCCGAGGTGCTTGGCCCCAACGCGACCGTGGCGCTCAACCTTGCCGATGCGACACCTGGCTGGCTGCAAGCTTTTTCTGCTTCCCCGATGACGCTGGGCCTTGATTTACGCGGTGGCGTTCACTTCCTACTGGAAGTGGATATGGACGCCGCGCTGACCCAGCGCCTTGAGGTGAACGCCAGCGCCATGCGCGAACTGCTGCGCAGTGAGCGCATTCGCTACCGCAACACGGCCATTGACGAGCGCTCGCTGTCAATCGACTTCGCCAGTACTGAAGACCGCGATACCGCCCGCCGCTTGATCAGCCGCGACTTCCCGAACTTCGAGTACACCAGCGAAGGGGATGGCCGTGCTTCAAGCCTTGTCATGACGCTGAGCGATGTCACGGTCAACGAAATCCAGGACTACGCCATCAACCAGAACTTGACCACGCTGCGCAACCGCGTGAACGAGCTGGGCGTGGCCGAGCCCATGGTACAGCGCCAAGGGCCGAGCCAAATCGTGGTCGAGCTACCCGGCGTACAGGACACCGTGGCCGCCAAGCGGATCGTGGGCGCGACGGCCAACCTCGAGTTTCGTCTAGAAGCGCGCAACGATACGCCGGATGCCGAAACCGAACGCTTCGAGTTTCGTAACGACCCGGCCCGCTCAGCGGAGCTGATGCGGGATGTGATCATTACTGGTGACAGCGTCTCCAGCGCCAGCAACAGCTTCGACGAAAACGGTCGCCCCCAGGTCAACATCAACCTGGATGGCACCGGCGGCACGCTGATGAACCGCGCAACGCGCACCAACATTGGCCGCAACATGGCGGTGCTGTTTATCGAGCATAAGAGCGAAGACCGCATCGAAGTCGATCCGGAAACGGGCGAAGAGACCATTGTTCGCGAACCGTATACCGAGCGCGGCCTGATCAGCTTGGCGACGATTCAAAGTGCGCTGGGTAACAGCTTCCGCATCACCGGCCTTGATTCCCCCACTGAAGCCGCCGAGCTTGCCCTGCTACTGCGTTCCGGTTCGCTAGCAGCGCCGATTTACTTCGTGCAAGAGCGCACCATTGGACCAAGCCTAGGCGCTGAAAACATCGAGCGCGGCCTGCTATCGGTGCAGATCGGCCTGCTGCTAGTCGTGCTGTTTATGCTGGTGCGCTACAAGGTGTTCGGCGTTTTTGCCAACATCGCCCTGGCGCTCAACCTCACGCTGCTAGTCGCCGTGATGTCGATGCTGGGCGCCACGCTCACGCTACCCGGTATTGCCGGTATCGTGTTGACGCTGGGCATGGCGGTGGACGCCAACGTGCTTATCTTTGAGCGGATACGCGAAGAACTGCGCAACGGCATGTCGATTCAGCAAGCCATTTACGCGGGTTATGAGCGGGCGTTCACCTCGATTGTGGATGCCAACATCACCACGCTGCTGGTGGCGGTGATTCTGTTCTCGATTGGCACCGGCCCGGTGAAGGGCTTTGCCGTCACGCTTTCAATCGGCATCCTGACATCGTTGTTCACTGCGCTGCTGGTGACGCGCGCCATGGTCAACCTGACCTATGGTGGCAAGCCCGTCAAAAAGCTGTGGATCTAATCTCGATGGGATCTCAACACGCGCTCAGCACAGAATTTAAGAGGTGGTAATGAAACCCCTATCACAACTGCGCATCGACTTTATGGGACGACGTAACCTCGCGTTTGTCGTCTCTGCCGTGATGCTGATTGTCTCTATTGGCGCCGTTCTATTTCAGCAGCTCAATCTGGGCCTGGACTTTACCGGCGGCACCCTGGTGGAGGTGCGCTACGGTGCCGCGCCGTCGCTGGATGCCATTCGTCAGCTGCTGGAAAACAGCGGTTTCCAAGATGTCTCGGTACAAACCTTTGGTGCTTCCACGGAAGTGCTGATTCGCCTGCAGCAAGCGTTTGATGGCGACGTGGGTAACGAGGTTGTCAATCTGCTGCGTGCCAATGGCGATAGTGTCAACTTAGTGCGCGCCGAGTTCGTGGGCGCCCAGGTCGGCGACCAGCTGCGTGACCAGAGCGGCTTAGGCCTGCTCGTCGCGCTGGGCGTGGTGATGCTTTACGTAGCTTTCCGCTTCCAGTACAAGTTCGCCCTTGGCGCCCTGCTTGCCCTGCTGCACGACGTGATCATCGTCGTAGGCGTGTTCGCGCTGTTCCAGCTCGACTTCGACCTAACGGTGCTGGCAGCCATTCTGGCGGTCATCGGCTACTCGCTGAACGACACCATCGTGGTCTATGACCGTATTCGCGAGACGATCCGAACCTCGCGTATCGACGATATGCCGCAGATTTTCAACGAGGCGATTAACGCTACGTTGTCGCGCACATTAGCTACCTCAGGCACAACCGTGCTGGTACTGCTAGCGCTGCTGCTGCTCGGTGGCGATATGATCGAGAACTTCGCGATCGCCCTACTGGTGGGTATCGTGGTGGGTACGTTCTCGTCTATCTATATCTCCGGTGCCCTGTTGATTCCGCTGAAACTCTCTCGGGAAGACCTGATTCCCACCAAGAAAGAAGTGGATGAAGAGGAAGAAGAGCTGCCCTAAACGCGTTATAGCAGCCAACGAAAAGGCCCTGCCGGAATCAACCGGCAGGGCCTTTTCATATCTTCACGCCTAACGCGCTCTTCTTAGAAGTTCGGCGCCAGCTGCTTAATCAGCGCTTTATAAAGACGCGGGCCAGCGGCCATCAGTTGGCTTTCGGCATTCACGGTCGGCTTGCCATCCGGGGTACCCATCAGAGCGCCCGCTTCTTTTAGCAGCAGCGTACCTACCTGCATATCCTGCTCTTCTAGGCCCAGCACAAAGACGCTGTCTACACGGCCTGCGGCCAGCTCGCACATATCCAGCAGGCCGCTGCCGGTCGCTACCAGGGTTTCTACCTGCGGCGCGAGCTGCTGGGTAATGGTTAAGTAAGCAGGCAGATGGCTCGGGCGCAGCCAGGTTTCTGGCAGGCTCATCGCCATGCGTGTGGCAGGAATAGCGGTTGGTTTGCTAACCCGCATGCGCTTGTCGTTGTGCTGAGCGCCGCGGCCGCGACTGGCGATATATTCGTCATCACCAAAGGGAGAGATCACCACCGCGTGTTCGGGGCGACCTTTAACGAGACACACCACTGAGAGTGCAAAGCCCTTACCTGCTACTGCTAAATTAGAGTAGCCATGCAGCGGTTCAATTTTCCATACGGTATCTTCACCTTCGCCTTCACCCGCTTTATAGGGCGTATAGCGGCCAGAGAAGCCGTGCAGAGGGTAGCCGCGCTGCAGTTGTTGAATGATGGTCGCCTCGGCTTTACGCGCTGTGTCTTCCAGCAAGCGGTCGAGGTTAAATTCTTCATGGGCGTTTTCGATACGTTCGCGAACGCGTAAAAAGTGCTCAACGGCGCCACGCGCGGCGCGCAGCGTAAATTGGACCATCGGATTCATGATCGGGCCTTGTCACAGTGATGTTAAAGAACGGTTCAGGCGCAATACGCCTTTTGGCGGGCAATTCTAACAGAGGCCCCTCGGGCATGCCATCGACTCATGCTAAACTGCGCGTTTTACGCACATGAACCGGGCCTACTATGCTTGAGCGCATCCGAATTGTTTTAATTGGCACCAGCCACCCTGGCAACATTGGCGGCGTGGCACGCGCCATGCACAACATGGGCTTAGCTGATTTAGCCCTGGTCGCTCCTCGCTGCGACGTCATCACTCAAGACAGTATTTCTCGCGCCTCAGGTGCCGACCATCTACTTCACCAAGCTACAGTGCACGCCACACTTGAAGAAGCCGTGGCCGATTGCACGCTGGCTGTTGGCGCCAGCGCCCGCTCGCGCACGCTGCCCTGGCCGATGATATCGCCTCGGGAACTTGCCGAGCGCCTACCCGGCGAATGCCAGCCAGAAAATGCCCGTGTGGCGCTGGTGTTTGGCCGTGAAGACAGCGGCTTAACCAACGCCGAGCTGCAGCGCTGCCATGCCCATGTGCATATTCCGACCAACGCTGATTTTAGCTCGCTCAACCTTGCCGCCGCGGTGCAAGTGGTGGCGTATGAGTGCCGCATGGCATGGCTTAGCCAGGCCGATGCCCCCCAGGTGGCGGATGACAACGACGAGCGGGCGACCCACGAAGAGCTCGAGCGTTACTTCGAGCACCTAGAGCGCACGCTGATCGCCATCGAGTTTCACGACCCTGCCCAGCCGCGCCAGCTCATGGCACGCTTGCGACGCCTCTATTTACGGGCACGGCCTGAAAAGATGGAGATGAACATTCTGCGCGGCATTCTCTCGGCGACTGAAAAATCCGCTAAAAAGAGTGGAACCGGTAGTGTGAACCAAGAGAACGCCGACAAATCCGCATAGCACATAACGGCGTACTAATCACAAGAGGCGCCAGCAAAGCGGCAATGGCCTAAACTTGAAGTTACAACAACGCGCCCCAACATCGCCTTTTTGACTGCCGCTTTGCACTCACCATATTCCAATACTGTATTGCTGCTGCCTCCCTTAACGCCCAAGGATCACCCATGTTTCAACGCCTGCGTGAAGACATCAATAGCGTATTTGACCGCGACCCGGCGGCACGTAATTTTCTTGAGGTGCTGACCAACTATCCCGGCCTACACGCCCTGCTGCTACACCGCTGCGGCCACTGGCTGTGGAAAAAGAACTTTAAGTGGCTGGCACGGACGCTATCGACCTTCTCCCGCTGGCTGACCGGCATTGAAATCCACCCAGGTGCAACCATTGGGCGGCGCTTTTTTATCGACCATGGCATGGGCGTGGTGATTGGTGAAACCGCACAGGTGGGCGATAACGTCACGCTCTACCAAGGCGTGACGCTGGGTGGCACCAGTTGGAACAAAGGCAAACGTCACCCTACGCTGGAAGATGGTGTGATTGTTGGTGCCGGCGCCAAGATACTAGGGCCGTTTACCGTGGGCGCAGGTGCCAAAATTGGCTCTAACGCGGTAGTTACAAAAGAGGTGCCAGCGGGAGCAACGGTGGTCGGCATCCCCGGCAAAATCGTCAAACGCGCCGACCCGGATGTGGAAGAGGCGCTGGATATCGACCCGGCCCGCCGGGAAGCCATCTGCCAGAAGTTTGGTTTCGATGCCTATGGCGTCAGCCAAGACATGCCAGACCCGGTGGCGCGCTCGATGCAGGCCATGCTTGATCACATGCACGCCGTGGACGAGCGTATCGAGCGCATGTGCTCAACGCTTCGCAAGCTCGATGCCAACTACCGCGATGGCCAGTTACCGGCTCTGCGAGATGAGGACTTTGCCGATATTCTGGATGAAAACGATACCGGCTGCCCTGGCCTTGGTCATACTGCCCAGGAGCGCAGCAGCCCATCACCGGAAAGCAGCACCACGCGCAATAGTTGACCAAAGCACTCAGGATTTCCATAATGGCGCAACATTTGCTGCCAGCGCGCTGAAAGCTCAGCGACGAGGTACCTGCTATGCGCTTGACGACAAAAGGCCGTTACGCCGTTACGGCCATGCTGGATTTGGCGCTTAACGCCCCCAGCGGCCCTACCAGCCTGGGAGATATCTCCCAGCGACAGGAGATCTCGCTCTCTTACCTGGAGCAACTCTTCGCAAGGCTGCGCCGGGCGGGGCTAGTTAGCAGCGTGCGCGGGCCGGGTGGCGGTTACCTACTGGCCAAAGCACCCGAGGAGATCAGCGTCTCTCTGGTGATTGATGCAGTCAACGAAACCGTCGACGCGACCCGCTGCCAGGGGCTATCCGACTGCCAGCAGGGCGACACCTGTTTAACGCACCATTTATGGTGCGAGCTATCCGGGCAAATTCGCAGTTTTCTCGACGATATTACGCTGGCGCAGTTGATACAGCGCCCTGATGTGATCCGCATCGCTACCCGGCAAAAACAGCGGGTCGATGCTGGCATCCTCGCGTCTTCCCTTTGAAGGTATTTACTGCACGCTGGAATCTATGACGATGACCTCCACTCCCTCGCTGCCCATTTATCTCGATTATGCCGCCACGACGCCGGTCGATGGCCGTGTGGCTGAGGTTATGCAGCGCTACCTCACGGTAGACCAGCTGTTCGCCAACCCCGCTTCCCGCAGCCATATGCTGGGCTGGCAGGCCGAGCAGGTGGTGGAACAGGCGCGCCGCCAAGTGGCCGATATGATCGGCGCTGATCCGCGTGAAATCGTCTGGACCAGTGGCGCCACCGAAGCCAATAACCTAGCGCTGATTGGCTTTATGCGTGCTAACCGCGAACGTGGCATGCACCTTGTCACTTCCAGCATTGAGCATAAAGCGGTGGTAGACACCGCCAAGGCACTGGAGAGCGAAGGCTTCGAGATCACCTGGCTAACCCCAGGGCACGATGGACGCATCACCCCTGAGCAACTGCGTGCCGCCATGCGCGACGACACGGCACTGGTATCGCTAATGGCGGTGAATAATGAGTTAGGCAGCATTCATGATATTGCCGCCCTAGCGGAAGTCACCCATGAGTTCGGGGCGGCGTTCCACACCGATGCCGCCCAGGCGGTGGGGCGTATTCCGCTCGACGTGGTCGCTCAGCATATTGATTTGATGTCGCTATCAGGCCACAAAGCCTACGGGCCTAAAGGGGTCGGCGCTCTGTATGTGAAACGCCACCCGGATATTCGCGTCGAGGCACTCATTCATGGTGGCGGCCACGAGCGCGGCATGCGCTCAGGTACGCTGCCTACTCATCAGATTGCCGGTATGGGTGAAGCGTTTAACGTCATGCAACAGCAGCAGGACGCGGATCAGGCCCATATTGCGGCGCTACGCGAACGCTTTCTAAGCGGCTTATCAAACCTGGAAGGCATCATCCCCAACTCCCCACTGGAGAACGCCGTTCCCAACATCTTGAACTTGGCTTTTGAAGGCGTGGATGGCGAGGCACTGCTGATGGCGCTTCGGGATGTGGCCGTGTCTACCGGCTCTGCCTGCAACTCGGCAAGCGTTGACCCGTCTTATGTACTACTGGGCATTGGTACGCCCCGTCGGCTCGCGCTCTCATCGCTGCGTATTAGCTTTGGGCGCTTTACCCAAGAGGCCGATATCGACCACGCATTAACCCTACTGCGCCACGCGGTGAGCGGCTTACGTGCGACCGCACGTTAGGCGGCTGACGCTCTCCTGACGCACTTCTAACGACTTCTTAAAGGAGAACGCTCCATGGCAACACTAAACATTACGCCCGCTGCAGCTGAACAAATTCAGCGTGTGCTCGACGAGCGCGGCCAGGGTCTAGGCCTGCGGGTATCCGTTAAACCCAGCGGCTGTTCCGGCTACAGCTATGTGCTTGATTTTGCCGATGAAGCACAGGATGACGATGTGCGTTTCGAAGATCACGGCGCAAGCGTCTACGTGGCTCCTGATGCCGTCGAGATGCTAGACGGCAGCGAAGTGGATTACGTCAACGAAGGCTTGAATCGCTTTTTCCGCTTCAACAACCCCAATGTAAAAGACCAGTGCGGCTGCGGTGAAAGCTTCACAGTCTAAGCTATCCGCCGTGGCTGTTGCGCATATCACCGGTATTCATACCCCCCGGGAGGCGCTATAATCGCGGCCACTCGGCAGCCGATGCAACATACGGCCCTAGCCGACCACTTTTTCCTGCGCCGCCCCGGCTTTCCGGGGCGGCAATTTCTGCTTTATCCCTTTTAAGGAGATTTCTGCATGGCGACTGAACGTACTCTTTCCATCATCAAGCCCGATGCCGTTGCTAAAAATGCCATTGGCGACATCATTGCACGCTTTGAAAAAGCGGGCCTGAACGTCGTAGCCGCTAAAATGATGCACCTCTCTGAAGAGAAAGCGGGCGGTTTCTACGCTGAGCACAAAGAGCGTCCCTTCTTCAAAGACCTAGTTGGCTTCATGACCTCTGGCCCGGTAGTTGTACAAGTGCTGGAAGGCGAAGGCGCCATCGCTAAAAACCGTGAGCTGATGGGTGCTACCAACCCGAAAGAAGCCGCTCCGGGCACCATTCGCGCTGACTTTGCGGAAACAATCGACGCCAACGCTGTCCATGGCTCTGATTCTCCGGAAAGCGCTGAGCGCGAAATTAGCTACTTCTTCGGTAACGACGAAATCTGCCCGCGCTAAACCAAGCGCCGCCGTTTCAACCTTCGTTGCCGGCCATTTTCGCGGGGGCTTTGCCCCCGCCTCTTTCTGAACGCTGACCGCCATGACCACCACCGTAGCTCAACATACGCCTGCCCCCAACACGACTCCTGACCGCGCGACTGCCCAACAAGCGGCACCGGCACGCCAGAACCTGCTGGGGCTTTCCCGCGAGCAGATGGAAGCTTTCTTTTTGTCAATTGGCGAAAAGAAATTCCGCGCCACTCAGGTGATGAAGTGGATTCACCAGGAAGGCATCGACGACTTCACGGCGATGACCAACCTGTCGAAACCGCTGCGCGACAAGCTCTCCCAAGTCGCTGAAATTCGCGGCCCGGGCGTTGTCTACGAAGGTACTTCCAGCGACGGCACCCGTAAATGGGTGTTAGAGGTTGAGGATGGCAGCTACGTAGAAACGGTGCTGATTCCCGCTGAAAACGGTAAGCGGCGCACGCTGTGTGTCTCTTCCCAAGTGGGTTGTTCGCTGGACTGTAGCTTCTGCTCTACCGGTAAACAGGGCTTCCAGCGTAACTTAACCGCCGCCGAGATTATCGGCCAGGTGTGGGTTGCCCAACGCAGTGTTGGCCCGCGCCGTGATACCGCCAATCGCCCGGTGACCAACGTGGTCATGATGGGTATGGGCGAACCGCTGCTCAATTTCGATAACGTCGTGCCCGCCATGAAGCTGATGCTCGACGATAACGGTTATGGGCTCTCCAAGCGCCGCGTCACGCTCTCTACATCGGGTGTTGTACCGATGATTGACAAGCTGGGCGATGAAATGGATGTGAGCCTTGCTATCTCGCTGCACGCCTCCACCGATGAGCTGCGCAACGAGCTAGTACCGATCAACCGTAAGTACAATATTCGTGCGCTGCTGGATGCCTGCCACCGTTATCTGGCCAAGTGCCCTGATAACCGTCAGGTCACGATTGAGTACACGCTGATCAAAGACGTCAACGATCAGCAAGAGCACGCCGAACAGCTGGCCGCTTTGCTCAAAGAGCTGCCGTGTAAAATCAACCTGATTCCGTTTAACCCTTTCCCGAACTCAGGTTACGAGAAGCCATCGCGTAACCAAGTGATGCGCTTCCAACAGTGGCTGTACGACTTAGAGTACAACGCTACCGTGCGCATGACCCGTGGCGACGATATTGATGCCGCCTGTGGTCAGCTAGTGGGCCGCGTAAAAGACCGTACCAAGCGTAGCGCACGCTATATTCAGTCCGTTCAGCTTGACGCTGACTAATCGCTGCTGTCTTGACATCCACCTGACACAGCGCTTTGATGGACACGCTTTTGCCGGGTGCTTACAAAGCACCCACCTTGCAGCACTGGCTCAATAGTTTCGACTCAAGAGGGCGTAGATGATCGGTCACCGCAGGCGCATTACCCTTTTTAGGATGCCCATGCTGTCCGTGCTTGCTGGCAGCCTGCTGCTGGCGGGCTGCGCCACCTCTGGCCAAGGGATCAGTGACGACGCCAACCCCGACGCGGCAGAAGCCTACACCCAGCTTGGCGTCGCCTACCTAGAGCGTGATAACCTGCCCCGCGCGTTGAATGCCCTTGATCGTGCTCTTGAACTGGACCCGCGCCACCCTGAGGCACTTCAGGCGCTCGCGCTGGTCTATCAACAGCAGGGAGAGAGCGATCTTGCCAACCGCTACTTCCAGCAGGCGTTGAATGCAGCGCCCTCGTTTACTCGCGCGCGTAACAACTACGCCGCGTTTTTGTATCAGCAGGCGCAGTTTTCACAGGCCTGCGAACAGTTAGAAATAGCATCTCAGGATGCCCAGTACGCCAATCGTGCCCAGCTATTTACCAACCTGGGGCAGTGCTATTTGGCAATAGACGAATTTGATAAAGCGCGCGAACGTTTGCAACGCGCGCAAAATATCGACCCGCGCAACCCACGCGGGTATTTAATGTTAGCCGAACTGGAAGTTTCACAGGGCAATTATGATCAGGCCTGGGCACCGCTGCAGAACTATCTGCAGTTAGCCGGCCCAGACCCAGCGGCACTGGAACTGGCGATTGATGTCGCCCTCGCCCGCGGTGACGACGCCGCGGCTGCCGACTACCAGCGCTTGCTAAACAACTGATTGCCGCCCTGATCACCACATTATTGAAGGATGCTCAGCTATGAGCGACACACAGTTACAAGATAGCGTTACTACGGCCCACAGCACAGCAACCCCCGGTGAGTTGCTTTCTCGTCAACGCGAATCGCTGGGCGTCCCGCTGACGGATGCCGCCCGAGCACTTAACCTGCGCCCTGCCGTGGTGGATGGCCTAGAGCGCGATAATTACGAAGAGATTCCCGTCGCTGCGTATCGTCGCGGCTACTTGCGCGCCTATGCCAAATATTTAGGCATGGACGAACGTGTGGTGCTTGAGGCTTACCAGGTTCGCCACGGCACCAGTGATGCCGAACGCAAGGTGGCCCCGGTTACCGTGACTAAGCCGCCATCCAAAGTAGGCGCATGGCTCTTTAAGTTAGTCACTCTGCTGGTGATTGCCGGGCTGATTGCCGTGACGGTTGCTTGGTGGCAAAGCAGAGGTGGCAGCGAGCCGCCGAGCATCGGCGCCTCACCCGCTATGGAAGAGAACGAAGCGCCCATCAGCGAACCCGAGCCAGCTCCCGAGCCTACTCCGGTGGTCACACCTGAGCCCGCCGCAACGGAGGAGTTGACTAACGATGTGGTCAGCGACGAGCCCGCCGACAGCGATATTAGCGATAGCAGTGCGCCCGCTGCTGACAACGATGAGCCAACCGCTGCCACTAGCGACGAACCCGCGGCCCCAGCGGTTGACGCCGACGCAGCGACCGATGTAGCTGAGGCGCCTGCTGAAGAGGTGGCCGATGCCGCCCCCGCTGCTAACCCCAACTTGCTGGAGCTGACGTTTAACGAGCAGTCCTGGACAGAGATTTTCGATGCCAACAACCAGCGTGTGTTTGTCGGCCTACAAACCCCCGGCACCACCGCGAGCGTTGAGGGCGAGCCGCCTTTTCGTTTAACCGTCGGCAACGCCACCGGTGTAGAACTGCGCTACCAAGGTGAGCTCGTCAACCTTGCCGAGCGCGCCGGTGCCAATAATGTTGCCCGCTTTACCCTGGGAGAGTGACCCGTCTTATGCACGCCCCTTCTCCGATTAAACGCCGTCTGTCACGCCAAATTCATGTTGGCAATGTGGCCGTGGGCGGCGATGCGCCGATTTCCGTACAGAGCATGACCAACACCAACACGCTGGATGTGGACGCCACCGTCGGCCAGATCCAACAGTTGGAAAAAGCGGGCGCGGATATCGTCCGCGTCTCCGTGCCGGATATGGACGCCGCTGAAGCCTTCGGCAAAATCAAACAGCGCGTAGCCGTCCCACTCGTTGCCGACATTCATTTCGATTACAAAATCGCCCTGCGCGTCGCTGAGCTAGGCGTTGACTGTCTGCGCATCAATCCCGGCAATATTGGCCGGGAAGATCGCGTACGCGCTGTGGTAAGCGCCGCCCGCGACCACGGCATTCCAATCCGTATCGGGGTGAACGCCGGATCGCTGGAAAAAGATCTGCAGAAGAAGTACGGCGAGCCCACGCCTGCGGCACTGGTCGAGTCCGCCATGCGCCATATTGACCACCTGGACCGCCTCGATTTCCAGGAGTTTAAAGTCAGCGTGAAAGCGTCTGATGTGTTTATGGCGGTGGCCGCTTATCGCGACCTTGCCACCCGCATCGAGCAGCCGCTGCACCTGGGTATCACCGAAGCAGGCGGCCTGCGTTCGGGCACAGTGAAGTCCTCCATTGGCCTAGGCATGCTGTTGATGGACGGTATCGGCGACACCATCCGCGTCTCGCTGGCTGCCGACCCGGTGGAAGAGATCAAGGTCGGGTTCGATATGCTCAAGAGCCTGAAGCTGCGCGCCAAGGGCATTAACTTTATCGCCTGCCCCAGCTGCTCGCGGCAGAACTTTGACGTCATCAGCACCATGAACCAGCTTGAAGAGCGCCTGGAAGATGTGATGACGCCGCTGGATGTCTCGGTGATTGGCTGTGTGGTCAACGGCCCCGGCGAAGCTAAAGAGACCGATATCGGCCTAACCGGCGGCTCACCAGCCAACTTGGTCTACATCGATGGCAAACCGGCGAGTAAGCTGCGCAACGATCATCTGGTGGACGATCTGGAAAAGCTGATCCGCGATAAAGTGCGCCAAAAAGAGCAGCAGCAAGAGAATACGATTGCGCGCAGCGTTTAACGCCTACCTCGCTGGCAGAGGCGGTGTACCTCTCGCCTTCTGCGCTGCCGCCCCTAAAAGGAGTTTTCATTGAGCAAGTCCGCCGCTAAAAAGATTCAAGCCATCCGTGGTATGAACGACCTATTGCCCAGCGACAGCCCTCGCTGGCAATTTTTTGAGGGCAAAGTACGCCAATTGATGCACCGCTACGGCTTCGATGAAATTCGCACGCCAATCGTGGAGCAAACCGCGCTGTTTGCCCGCTCGATTGGCGAAGTCACCGATATCGTCGAGAAAGAGATGTACACCTTCGACGACCGCAACGGTGACAGCCTGACGCTGCGCCCTGAAGGCACCGCCAGCTGCGTGCGGGCGGCAATGGAACACGGCTTGCTGCATAACCAAACCCAGCGGCTTTGGTACCAAGGGCCGATGTTCCGCCACGAACGTCCCCAAAAAGGGCGCTATCGTCAGTTCCACCAGGTCGGCGTAGAGACATACGGCTTTGATGGGCCGGACATCGACGCCGAGGTTATTCTGCTCTCGGCACGGCTGTGGCAAGAGCTTGGTTTAATGGAGCACGTGACCCTTGAGCTGAACTCCTTGGGTTCCGCTGAAGCGCGGGCCGCCTACCGCGACAAACTGGTGGCCTACTTTGAGCAGCACCAAGATGTTCTCGATGAAGACTCCAAACGACGCTTAACCAGCAATCCGCTGCGCATTCTGGATTCCAAAAATCCGGATATGGCCGAGATGCTCAACGCGGCCCCGCAGTTGATGGATCACCTGGACGACGAGTCCCGCGCGCATTTCGAGCAGCTCAAAGCGATGCTGGATGCCGCCGGTATTCCGTACGTGGTCAACCCGCGCTTGGTGCGCGGCCTGGACTACTACTGCCGCACCGTATTTGAGTGGACCACCACTGCTCTAGGTAGCCAAGGCACCGTATGTGCCGGTGGCCGCTACGATGGTTTGGTCGAGCAGCTCGGTGGCAAGCCCACGCCCGCGGTGGGCTTTGCCATGGGTATTGAGCGCCTGGTACTACTGCTGGAAACGCTCAACTTGGTACCTGATGAGGCCCTAGGCGGCTGCGACGCTTATCTAGTGCCGATGGATGACAGTGCCACCGTGGCCGCCCTCACCCTGGCTGAGCAACTGCGCAGTGCGCTGCCTTCTCTACGCCTACAGCTACACTGCGGCGGCGGAAGCTTTAAAAGCCGAATGAAAAAGGCGGATAAGAGCGCTGCACCGGTGGCGATTCTGCTGGGTGAGGACGAGCTTGCCAACCAAACCGCCACGTTGAAATTTCTCCGCGATGATCGTGAGCAGCAGCAGGTCGCCCAGGCAGCGCTGGCCGAGACGCTTCGCGAGTTACTGCCAAACGTATCGTCTCATTAACGTAACTGCCCGGCTCTGCCTGGGCAGCTGAATACTCGTTAGCCGCATATGCGGCTGACTCATGGAACAGGAGGCCGCCCGTGGCGGAGCTGAGAAGCGAAGAAGAGCAGCTAGAAGTCGTCAAACGCTGGTGGAAAGAGAACGGGACCTCGCTGATTGCCGGTGCCGTTCTCGCTGCGGCGGGCGTCTTTGGTTGGAACGCATGGCAGAACTACCAAGAGGGTAAGTCAGAGGCAGCTTCTGCCCGTTACCAGCAGCTCATCAACATGACCGCTGGCACCACCTTGGAAGGGGATCAGTTAAGTGCGGCACAAACGCTGATTGATGAGCTTACCGACGACTACAGCAACACCCTGTATGCCGAACTGGCACAGCTGTTGGAGGCCCGTCTCGCAGTACAGCAAGACGACCTTGCGGCGGCCAAGCAGGCACTGCAGGACGTGGCCAGCAACTCCTCACGCCGCTATGTGCAAAGCCTGGCATGGCTGCGCCTAGCGCGTATTGAGGTGGCTGAAGGCAACCCGGAAGCCGCGCTAGCGCTTCTTGATCAGCCTATTTCCGATGCTCTGGCCGCTCAACAAGCCAACGTGCGAGGCGATGCTTTCCTGGCTCAGAACCAGCCAGAGCAGGCTCGCGATGCATGGCAAACCGCGCAGTCTATCGCCCAAACGCAGAACCAGCCGCTTTACGGCGTGCAGTTCAAGCTTGACGATCTCGGCGCCGAGGAGGCGACACAGTGATGACGACTAGCCTGTCAAAACCGCTTTTTTCTAAACATCTGATGCGCACCACGCTCGGCGCCATGGCGCTGGCGCTATTGGCTGGCTGTGCCAGCAAAGGTGAGCCAGCGTTCACGCCCAAAGAGCTGCGCAGCTTTGATGAAACCTCTTCGCTGGACAGCGTTTGGGATCGCCGCGTTGGCGATGGCTTTGGCCCCGCTCGCTACCCCATCGCCCCATCCCGTGAAGGCGATACGGTCTTTGCAGCAGACACCAACGGTCTAGTGGCCGCGTTCAATGCCAACAGCGGCGAGCGTGAGTGGGAAGTCGAGCTGGATACCCCTATTTCTAGTGCGCTGAACGCGATTGCAGGCCAGGTGTACTTGGGCACCCGCAACGGTGAAGTGATCGCCCTCGACCAGCGCGACGGTAGCGTTGCCTGGCGTTCGCGGGTCACCAGCGAAGTACTGGCAGCTCCGCAAGCCAACCAGCAGCTACTGCTGGTTCAGAGCGTGGACGGCCAAATTACCGCTCTGGACCGCGCCAGCGGCGAAGAGCGCTGGGTCTATACCAGCTCTCAGCCTGCTTTAACGCTGCGCGGCACCGGAACGCCGATGGTCATCGACCCGGTCACCTTCGTGGGCTTGGCCAACGGCCGCCTCGCTACACTGGATAACCGAAGCGGCCAGGCCCTGTGGGATATGCAAATTGCCACGCCGCGCGGACGCAGCGACGTTGAGCGCCTAGTGGACCTGTCTGGCCAGCCAGTACTTAGCCCCGATGGCCGCCTGTTCGTGACTAGCTACAACGGCCGTGTGGTTGCGCTGGAAGCGACCCGTGGCGGTGTGCTGTGGGAAACCAACCTCTCCAGCCGCCACACGCCGATTCTGGTTGGCGACTTCTTATTTGTGGTCAGCGACGACAGCCACATCGTTGCCTTGGACGCCAACAGCGGCCAAGAGGTCTGGCGTAACGATGACCTGGAAGATCGCTGGCTCACCGCCCCCGCCTTTGCCGATGGCCGCATCGTCGTGGGTGATTTTGAGGGTTATGTCCACCTCATCGACGCCCGCGAAGGCAACCTGGTCGGCCGCACCCGTATCGATGATTCGGGCATTAGCGTGCGCCCGGTGACTGAAGGCAGCACCATTCATGTCCAGGCCAACAATGGTCGCCTGGAAACCCTGGAAGTAACTCCATGACACCCGTCATTGCATTAGTCGGTCGCCCCAATGTGGGCAAATCGACGCTGTTTAACCGTCTGACCCGCTCGCGCGATGCGCTGGTGGCAGACTTTCCTGGCCTGACCCGTGACCGTAAATACGGTAACGGCATGCTGGGTGGAAAGGCGTACACCGTCATCGATACCGGCGGTATCAGCGGTGACGAAGAAGGCATCGATGCCGCGATGGCCGAGCAGTCCCTCGCGGCCATAGACGAAGCCGATATCGTGCTGTTCCTGGTCGATGCCCGCGCCGGGTTGAACGTCGCCGACGAAGCGATTGCCAACCACCTGCGCGTCAACCAGAAGAAGACCTGGCTGGTGGTCAACAAGACCGACGGCCTGGAAGAGCACTCGGCCATGGCCGATTTCTGGAAACTGGGCCTGGGCGACCCGTGGCCGATTGCCGCCGCTCATGGCCGCAACGTATCGCTGCTGATTGATACGGTGCTTGAACCCTTCCCCGAACGGGATGCCAGCATTCCTGCCGACACAGGCAGCAAAGGCATTCGCATTGGCGTGATTGGCCGCCCGAACGTGGGTAAATCCACGCTGGTCAACCGCCTGCTCGGTGAAGAGCGCGTGGTAGTGTTCGATGAAGCGGGCACCACCCGCGACGCTATCGAAATCCCTTTCGAGCGCAACGGCAAGCCGTACGTGCTGATCGACACCGCCGGCATTCGGCGGCGTAAGAACGTGCGTGAAATCGCCGAAAAGTTCTCGATCATCAAAACGCTGGATGCGATCAAAGAGAGCCACGTGGCGGTCATGGTATTGGACGCCCGCAGCGGCTTGGTTGAGCAGGACCTGCACCTGCTGGACTACGTACTCACCACCGGCCGTGCGCTGGTGCTGGCCGTGAACAAGTGGGACGGGCTGGAGAGCGAAGCCAAAGAGAAGATGCGCGCCGATATCAAGCGCCGTCTGGGCTTTGCCGACTACGCCGAGCTGCACTTTATTTCAGCACTGCATGGCACCGCAGTGGGCGACTTGTACCCCTCCATTGAGCGGGCGTTTAACGCCGCCAACGCGCACTGGTCGACCAACCGTCTCACCACGCTGCTGCAGGATGCAGTCAGCCAGCATCCACCTCCCATGGTGAATGGACGCCGCATCAAGCTGCGTATGGCTCACCAGGGTGGCAGCAACCCGCCGATTATCGTGGTACACGGCAACCAGACGGCATCGCTGCCTGAGGCTTATCGTCGCTACCTGACCAACACCTTCCGTAAAGTGTTGAAGGTGCGCGGTACGCCGATGCGCTTCGAGTTCCGCTCGGGCGATAACCCGTTCGACCATATGGCGGGCGCCAGCGATAAAGAGAAAGCCAAGAAGCGCGAGCTTAATCGCACCAAAGAGGCGCGCAAAAGCCGCCGCTAAGCGATGCTCCTCTGCTCAACGCCCGCTGACGATTCAGCGGGCGTTTTTATTACCCTCTCCAACCGCAAATCTGCTTGACAGACACTCCCGCCCGCTCTCAAATAGCGGCGCTTTTCGGCACCTGCCCAGTAGATACTTGCTCTATCACTCTTGCCCTTCTTAGGAGGGACGTACATGCACTACGCTTTTCGTCGCGGACGCGGTTTGGTTTTACTGCTGCTGGCGAGCCTGCTAACCGGCTGCTTGGCGTTGCCTCAAACAGGGTTGTTTGCGTTTCGTCTGGCGGTCACATCGCTGGGGATTGAGGACGTACGCATTGGCCCTTACAGCGTCAATGCTGGATTGGACACCAGCGATCTATCGAGCTTGCTGGCCTCTAGCCTGGGTGCTGGCAGCTTGCCGGTGCAAGCCACCTTGGCGATGGGGCTTGGCCTGCCCGCTGGCATGCCTCCAGTGGAGATGTCTGGCTTTCGCTGGACGCTGGACATGCCCGGCGTAGACCCAGTGCAAGGCAATTATGAGCAGAACGTTACCCTCACGTCTGGGGAAGACGCCAATCTCCGCCTGCCGGTGGCCTTTGATGTGCTGGCCGCCGACCACCAGAAAATGACGCCGATGCTGGAGCTGGCGAGCCAACTCGCCAGCCAAGGGGAGCTGCCTGCAGGCAGTGAGCTGGCCATCACCCCAGGGGATTTACGCGGCCTGGGCATGACACTGCCCTCTGGCCTGCTCACCCCGACCATTCGCTTGAACGTGGGCGCCGACGGGCAGCTCATCCCCCAACGCTAAGTCTTGCCAAGCGCGCTACTCACCGCGCTCATGAAGGCGTTTGCGGCCCACGTACTGGGCCGCAAACTGCCACGCCGTCCGGCCGCTACGCCCGCCGCGCAGCGTGGCAAAACGAACCGCCTCCGCCCGAGCCGCATCATCCCAATCCTGCTTCCCGCCAATACGCCCCACCCAGTGTTCGCATACTTCAAGATAGGTCGCTTGGCTAAACGGATGGAAGCCGAGCCACAGGCCGAAACGGTCTGACAGCGAGATTTTCTCTTCCACCGCATCGCCGTGATGCAGCTCTTCGCCTACCAGTCGTGAACCGCTGTTGTCATCCATCGACTCCGGCAGCAGGTGGCGACGGTTGGAGGTGGCATAGAGCAGTACGTTGTCCGGCGGCCCGGTCAGCGCGCCATCCAGCACGCTCTTAAGCGCTTTATAGGCATCGTCGTTGCCTTCGAACGACAAGTCGTCGCAATACACCACAAAGCGGTGCGGCTGATGACGCAGTTGTTCCACCAGCAGCGGGAGGCTTGCCAGGTCATGGCGATCGACCTGGATCAACCGCAGGCCTTCACTGGCCAGCGAGTTCAGCAGCGCGCGTACCACTGACGACTTACCACTGCCACGGGAACCCCAGAGCAGCGCATGGTTAGCTGGCAGCCCCTGCAAAAAGGCGCGGGTGTTATCAACCAACGCCAGCTTTTGGCGTTCAATACCCAGCAGGTCGTCCAGCGTCATGGTGTCTCTCGGGGGTACCGGCACTAACCGCCCGCCCAGTGGGTGGCGCTGCCAGATGGCCGCTACATGGGTGTCCCACTCAACCGGCGTGGGCGCTGGCGGCAGCCAGTGGTCAACATGATCGAGTAACCGCGCTAGGCGCTGGCTTAATTCAGCATCCATCGTCATCCTCAGAGTGCGTTATGATAAGGGTTGATTTACCACTGTCAGTGGTTATCTTGTGTGCAAGGATCCCCACTCGTCTATAAGGAAACTGTCTATGCGTTGGCTTCGCCCATTAGCGGTTACGGCGCTCTGCGCCTCAATCGCCGCCTGTACGACCTCCCCCACCGGCCGTTCGCAGCTATTGCTGCTCTCTGATAGCGAGCTGAACGAGATGGGCCGTCAGGCGTTTACCCAATATCAGCAGGAACTGCCCACAGCGGGTCAGGCAAGCCATCGTTATGTGCAGTGTATTGCGGATGCCATTGTGTCGGAACTGCCTGCCGAGCAGCAGCAGTTAGACTGGCAAATCCGGGTGTTTGAATCCGAGCAGCCCAACGCCTTTGCCCTTCCTGGCGGCTACATGGGTGTGAACACGGGCATGCTGGATATTGCCACAACCCAGGACCAATTAGCCTCTGTGATTGGTCATGAGATTGGTCACGTGCTGGCCAACCACGCCAATGAGCGCGCCTCAACCGAGAGCGCCACATCATTAGGCCTATCGGTACTCTCCAGCACCTCCGGCATGCAGTCCGCCGGTGGCCAGCAGCTGATGGGGGTACTCGGCATGGGCGCTCAGTACGGCATCGTACTACCATTCTCCCGCGCCCATGAGAGCGAGGCCGATGTGATTGGCCTAGACCTCATGGCCCAAGCAGGCTTCAACCCACGTGAAAGCGTCACCCTGTGGGAGAACATGCAGGCAGCCACAGGTGGCGGCGCGCCCCCCGAGTGGATGTCTACCCACCCTGATCAGGGCCAGCGCATTCAAGGCCTGCAAGGCAACATGGATCAAGCCGTGGCCCTCTATGAGCAAGCCCGCAGCAATGGTCGTACGCCAAACTGCCCGCGCCCATAGCAGCACTTAGAGGTTTCAATGATTCGATTGGGTTTACTGCTGTTAGTCCTGCCGATTTTAGTACTGCTGGGCGTCTATTTTTGGGAGCTGGGGGACGTTCGCGCCTGCCAGCTTGAGGGCGGCTACTGGAACTATCTGGAAGGGGCTTGCTACGATACGCCACAACCTTTTGTGTCGTGGCTGCAGCGCTCGCCGCTGCTGGTAAACGGCGGCATGCTGCTCTCGGTGGTGGGGTTAGTGATGTGTATGGTGGGGTTTTATACCAAACCGCGTTAGCCCGAGCACAACCTGAATGGGGGCGTTCGCCCCCATTGCTTCAACTATCGCCTATCCCCCTACCGGCTAATAGTTGAGCGATTGCCGCAGCAGCGTGCGCACGCTGGCCGTTTCAGGCCGCACGTTGCGCCATAGAAAAAACGACTCGGCGGCTTGCTCAACCAGCATCCCTAAACCATCCAGCAGTTTGGCGCCTCGCGGCCCCGCCCACTGTAGAAACACCGTCGGCTCTGAACCGTACATCATATCGTAGGCCCAGGCACCTTCGGCAAACAGCGTCTCCGGCAGCGGCGGCAGCGCGCCTGATAGGCTGGCACTGGTGCCGTTAATCACCAGATCAAACTGCCCGTCGATGGATGCAAAACCGCCGCCCTGGATATTGCCCAAGTCGGCAAACGCTTGGGCCAACTGCTCGGCTTTCTCCGCCGTGCGGTTGACGATAACGACCTCACTGGGCTGCTCCGCCAGCAGCGGTTCCAATACGCCACGCACCGCGCCGCCTGCGCCGATGACCAGCACACGCTTACCCGTCAGGGGGACGCGATGATAGGCCAAATCCCGCACTAACCCGATACCGTCGGTGGTATCGCCATAGGTACGCCCGTTACCGCCCACAATCAGCGTATTCACCGCCTGGGCGCGCTTGGCGCGGTGGCTCAGGGTATCGCAAAGCGCAAAGGCATCGCCTTTGAAGGGAACGGTCACGTTGGCACCACGGCCACCATCGGCGATAAACGCCCGCCATGCGTCGGCAAACCCCTCTACCGGCGCCAGCTCGGCGGTGTAACTCATGGCCTGATGAGTCTGGCTGGCAAACTCACCGTGGATCAGCGGCGATTTAGAGTGTTTGATTGGGTTACCAAACACACAGTAGCGGTCAGTCATCGAAGCTCCTTAGGCGTTGCTCTGCTGGGCAGCCTCAGCCAGCCAATCGCGTGGTACCAAGTAGTCGTGCAGCGCTGCTTCGCGGCTGCCAGGCTCCGGAGTAAAGGCGTACTCCCAGCGGGCCAGCGGCGGCATGGACATCAGAATGGACTCCGTGCGCCCGCCGCTTTGCAGGCCAAACAGCGTGCCACGGTCCCACACCAGGTTGAACTCCACGTAGCGGCCGCGGCGGTAAAGCTGGAAGTCACGCTCGCGTTCGCCCCAGGCGTCCTGCTTGCGGCGCTCGACAATGGGGAGGTAAGCATCCAGAAAGCTATCACCCACCGCGCGCTGAAACGCGAAGCACTCTTCAAAGCTGCCTTCGTTCAAGTCATCAAAAAAGAGTCCGCCGACGCCGCGGGTCTCCTCGCGGTGCTTCAGATAGAAGTAGTCGTCGCACCACGTTTTGTAGCGCTCGTAAACACCCTCACCAAAGGGGGCGCAGGCCTCGCGGGCCACTTGGTGCCAGTGCACCACATCTTCAAACACCGGATAGTAGGGGGTTAGGTCAAAACCGCCACCAAACCACCACACCGGCGGCTCGCCCTCTTTTTCGGCAATAAAGAAGCGAACGTTGCCGTGGCTTGTGGGCACATTGGGGTTTTCAGGATGCATCACCCAGGAGACTCCCACCGCGTGGAAGCTGCGCCCGACCAGCTCGGGCCGGGCAGCAGTCGCAGACGGCGGCAGCTGCGCACCGTGGACATGGGAAAAATTGACGCCGCCTTTTTCGAAAATAGCGCCCGACTCCATCACCCGCGAGCGCCCCCCGCCGCCCTCTTCACGCTGCCAGCTATCCTCTTTGAACGCGGCACGGCCATCAGCAGCGGCAAGGCCTGCACAGAGCCGCTCCTGAAGGTCGAGAAGGTACGCTTTAACGTCGTCTAGGTGCTCGTGGGCCACGGTAACTCCTGAAGGGGTGGGTCGTGATTTGTCGGTAGTAAATAGTCAGTAATAAATAGTAGGTCGTGCTTAGGCAGTGACGATTAGAAACGCGCTGGATACTAAGCGCGCATCACTTTGCCGGACACCAAATCCCTAATGGTGCTGGGCTTGGCATTGCCACCCAACTCACCTGCCACGATGGCGGCTACGTCATCGCCAAAGATCGTGGCGACTTCTTCCGCGCTCATAGCGGGCGGATCGCCTGCACGGTTAGCGGAAGTGGAGACGAGCGGCCCGCCAAAGGCTTCGCACAGTGCTTTCATCAGCGGATGGTCGGTCACCCGCAGGGCGACGCTTTGGTGGGCACCACGCACCAAGCCGTGGCTGCGACCATTGTCCGGCACCAGCCAAGTATTCGGGCCTGGCCAACTGGCCGCCAACGGCGCATGGAGTTCCAACGGCAACTGGTTCAACCAGGGCTGAAATTGCTCGATACTCGCCGCCACCAGAATCACGCCCTTGGCAGGGTCGCGCGCTTTGATACGCATTAAATGCGCTAGCGCTTCGTCATTGTCGGGGGCGCAGCTTAGCCCCCACACCGCTTCCGTGGGGCATGCAATGACGCCGCCCGCGCGCAGTGCGCTCACCGCCGCCTTCACGTCAACTGCCGGTTTCATAGACGCTCCTGATAAGCTCTCAGCCAATCACAAAATTGAGCTTGCATCTTACCATGGCGCTGCCAGCCGCACCCAACCACCCGCCTGCTGCGTCACTTTGCCATCCAGCTCCAGCATCAATAGCCGCTGCTGGCACTCGCTGACCGAGATACCGGTGCTCTGCACCAACACATCAATGGGGGTAGGCGATGGGCCTAAGGCGTTTAACAGATTATCCGCCGACGGTACTTCAACACTCGGTTGATGAGCCAACGGTTCATCGGCTGCAACTGCTAGCGGCGCAGGCATAAAGCGCGACACCCAATGCTGTAACTCTTCGAGAATATCGTCCACATGGCGCACCAGGGTGGCGCCGCTACGCAACAGCTGCAGGCAGCCACGAGCCTGGACATTGTGCAGCGAACCCGGCAGCGCAAACAGCTCGCGACCCTGCTCTAGGGCGAGGCGGGCGCTGACGAGCGAGCCACTCTTCTCGGTTGCTTCAACCACTAAGGTGCCTAGCGAAAGGCCCGTTACAATTCGGTTGCGCCGGGGGAAAAAGGCCGGACGGGCCACGGTGCCTGGTGGATGCTCAGAGAGCAGCAAGCCGCCGGGTAGCGTACTGAGCTGTTCATACAAATCCCGATGGCGGGCGGGGTAGATGACATCAATACCACAGCCAAGCACGGCAATGGAGCTTCCACCTGCGGCGAGTGCCGCACGCTGAGCCACCCCATCCACACCCAGCGCCATCCCGCTGACAATGCACCAGCCTCGGTTGGCCAGCTCCCGTGCAAACGCCTGGGCATGTCCACTCCCTTCCGACGTTGGGCGACGAGTACCTACCATGGCAAGGCCTGGGGCCTCTAACGCGCGAAGATCGCCCTGGGCCCATAGTACTGCTGGCGGGTCAGGAAGTTGGTTTAAAAGGTCTGGCCATGCAGGATGGTCGCGGTGAAGCAGATGGCGGTTGGGGCCTTCTTGTAACCAGGAGAGGGTGTCATTGACCGTTTGTTGCAGCGGGCTGCGTTCTGGCTGCGCCAGCCACAATCGCAGGGCATTGGCGGCATTGCTGGGCAAAGTCGCTAGCCACCCTTGTGGCCATTGAGGCTTGCGCGCCACCATTTGCGCAATCCGCGCAGCGCCCATACCGGGCAAAGCATTTACCGCCAGCCACTCCTTAGCGTCCATAGAGTTCCCCTTATATCAAATCTTGATGCACACCTTTAGCGCGTCGGCGTGCGTACACTATCTCCCACTGCCAGCACCCTTGAGGCCTGCATGACCAAGGCGTAACTCATATGGTTATAGGGCCTGAACACCATCACCAATCCTGCCTCGGTATTGGGCAACCGCAGCAGTTCTTGGGTACGTGGGTCAGTTACCAACTCCCCTTGCTGGTCTACGCGCAATACATGGCCCGGTTGTAGGCCGTCTTGCGTTCCCAGGTCCAGTGCCACCACTTGCAGCCGCCCAATAAATCGTACTCCGCCCGGTACCGCAACAATCTGGCCCGACACGTTATTCAACGGTGCGCGGGGAACAAAGGCATCGCTTAGCTCACGATCTTCCAGAGGCAGCAGGATGTCGTTATTACGCACTTCTTGGTAGGCGCTAAGCACTTCGATGCGAGCAATATCGCCCTCGCTGCCCAGGTAGCGCGCCTCGCCAATATTGATCAACTCATCGCCCAACAGTGCGCCATTGGCTGATACATAGGGCTCGCCTGGACGGTAGATGCCCAGGCGCGTTCTGGCGGGTACGTTGCCACGCACGTACAGGGTATCGCCTGCGCCGCTAATCAAGCGCTGGTTATCGCCGCCCACCACATACGCAAGCTCCTGCGGGCTCTCTCCTGGCTCCACCACGCGATGCTCCCGTAGAAAGGCGCGCACCACCTCCATCGGAATAGGAGTAATCGCCTCTCGTTTAGGCACTGTACGCATCTGCGGCGAGAGCTTTACGACCCCTTGGCCCCGCTCCACAGAAAGGCACGGTTGGCCTTGGCATGTCCCCAATACCAGCACATCGCCAGGGTAGATAAGGTGCGGGTTACGAACTTGCGGATTCGCCTGCCATAGCGAAGGCCACTGCCAGGGCGAGCGTAAATAACGGGCGGAGATATCCCATAGCGTGTCGCCAGGCACTACTTCGTAGCGCTGTGGCGCATCGTTGCGCAGCCCTTCCACGGCTAAGGCTGGCTGGCTGACCGACAGCACCCACATTAAGAGCACGCCAAAGACGCTATAATAAAGAGGCTTTAGAGCCACCATCCGATTCTCCCCGGGCAGTCGTTGGTGAAGCGGTTTAAGGGGCTGCACGGTGTCGCGCGTGCCCAGGAACGCTATCAGCATGATATAGTGGTCAATAGTAAAGTAGTTAGGCTCGCCGACACAGGTGGCAGCCTGCTCATCTTAAAGACTCAGCATAACGGTGATTGTAACGCCATGGCCAAACTTCCTATTCTCGAATTCCCCGACGAGCGCCTGCGCACCAAGGCGGTACCGGTGGAAACCGTTGACGACGAGGTCCGCCAGCTCGTCGACGATATGTTGGAGACCATGTACGACGCGCGCGGCATCGGCCTTGCGGCAACGCAAATTGATGTGCATCGCCGCGTAGTGGTGATGGATGTCAGCGACGATAACTCCCAGCCGCTGGTGCTGATTAACCCGCGCTACGAGCCCATTGGCGAGGCCAAAGAGCCGCTCTCTGAGGGCTGTTTGTCGATCCCTGAGTACTACGCTGAAGTGCCGCGCTACCTGAAAGTGAAGCTAAATGCGCTGGACCGCAACGGTGAGCCTTACGAGCTGGAAGCGGATGGCCTGCTGGCCCATTGCATTCAACATGAGTACGACCACCTGGAAGGCGTACTGTTTGTGGATTACCTATCTCCGCTTAAACGCGACCGGGTGATGAAAAAAATGCAAAAGCGCCACAAGCTGATGAACGACGCCTAACCCGCGTTTTGCAACATGGCCACTGGCCGAGCTGACACGCTGCCCCAACAGGCACTCGCCTGTAACAACAGCGCTGCCTCTCGGCCTTTATGCGTTTCATACACGGCATCTTTCTTTCGTCATCCTCTCGTCACTTAAGGGCTCACCACCATGTCACCGTTACGCGTTGTTTTTGCTGGCACGCCAGACTTCGCCGCTTCCAGCCTTGCCGCCGTTCTCGACAGTGAGCACGAAGTGGTGGCGGTTTACACCCAGCCCGACCGCCCTGCTGGGCGTGGTCGCAAGCTCACTCCCAGCCCCGTCAAACAGCTGGCTCAAGAGCACGGGCTGCCGGTGTACCAACCCGCCAGTCTCAAAGACGCCGATGCTCAAGCCGAACTGGCGGCATTGAACGCCGATGTGATGGTCGTCGTCGCCTATGGGCTCCTGCTGCCCCAAGCGGTGCTGGACACGCCGCGCCTAGGCTGCATTAACGTGCACGCCTCGCTGCTGCCCCGCTGGCGCGGTGCGGCGCCGATTCAGCGTGCTATCGAAGCGGGCGACAGCGCCTCCGGCGTTACCATCATGCAAATGGATGCGGGGCTGGATACCGGCGCCATGCTGTACGAAGTGCGTACCCCAATTACCTCCCGCACCACCGGTGGCGACCTCCACGACCGGCTGGCCATTCAAGGTGCCAATGCACTGGTGAACGTGCTGGACCAGCTGGACAGCGACAGCCTGGAGGCAACGCCTCAGCTGGAAGAGGGCGTGACCTACGCCGCCAAGCTCAGCAAAGCCGAGGCCGAGCTAGACTTTACTCAGCCCGCCGAACAGCTGGCACGCAAAATCCGCGCCTTCAACCCGTGGCCGGTGGCCTGGTGTACGCTGGGTAACGACCGCCTGCGCCTACTCATGGCCAGCGTCGAGCAAGGTGAGCAGCCGTCATCGCCCCCCGGCACGCTGCTGGAACATGGCGATGATCACCTGCGTATTGCCTGCGGAGAGCAAGGGCAAGAAGTGCTGTGTGTCAGCCGTGCCCAGCTACCCGGCGGCAAAGCGATGGCGGTACGCGACTTATTAAACGCCCGCCAAACCTCACTCACCGTCGGCGTTCGCCTTGGGCAAACCCCGCAAGGAGCTAGCCAATGAGCCAGCAACGCCCAGCCAAAGGCGGCAGCGGCCTAGATGTCCGCGCAGCCGCCGCCCGTAGCCTCGTCCCGGTTCTCACTGATAAAGGGTCGCTGGCCAGCTTGGATGAACATAGCGTAGTGGCCCGAGACCGTGGCCTGCTGAAAGAGCTCTGCTACGGCACCTGCCGCCGCCTTCCACGCCTAGAAGCACTGGCTAGCCAACTCCTCAAACAGCCATTTAAAAAGCGCGATGCCGATATCCACGCTCTGCTGCTGGTAGGTATTTATCAGCTGCTTTATATGCGCATTCCTGCCCACGCAGCGGTAGGAGAAACCGCCGGGGCAGCACGCCTGCTTGGCAAAGAGTGGGCCACCCGAGTATTGAACGGCTGCCTGCGACGCCTGCAGCGTGAAGCCGACGCGCTGCAAGAAGTCGTTGATCGTGACGAAAACGTTGCCCTGGAGCATCCGCCCTGGCTGCTGGACGCCCTGCGCCACGCCTGGCCTGAACAGTGGCGTGCCATTGCCCAGGCCAATAACGAGCCAGGACCGATGACCCTACGCGTCAACCAGCACTATAACGACCGTGAAGCGTATCTCCAGCAGCTGACCGAGCAAGGCTTAGACGGGCATCTCTGTTGTCACGCTCCAGACGGCATTACGCTAACAACGCCCTGCGACGTTGCCATACTGCCCGGTTTTGAGCAGGGCCACGTCAGCGTGCAGGATGAAGCGGCGCAGCTCTCTGCAGCGCTGCTTGGCCCGGCGCTCGCCCCACGCCCCGGTGCTCACGTATTGGATGCTTGCTGCGCGCCTGGCGGCAAAACCGCCCATCTGTTAGAGCAGTTTGATATTGCACTCACCGCTATTGATAACGACAACCAGCGGCTGGCGCGGGTGGACGATACGCTCAGCCGCTTAGGGCTGAGCGCCGAGCTAAAGCACGCCGACGCCACTACCCGCGACTGGTGGGGCGGCACACCGTTTGACGCCATTTTGCTGGACGCCCCCTGCTCGGGCACGGGCGTGATTCGTCGCCACCCGGATATCAAAGCGCTACGCCGTAAAGAGGATATTCGTCAGCTCGCTAAACTGCAGCGCCAACTGCTGGATAACCTCTGGCCGCTACTGCGTCCTGGCGGCACGCTGCTCTACGCCACTTGCTCAGTGCTGCCCGAAGAGAACGCGGCACAAATCGATGCGTTTCTGGCACGCACACCGGATGCCAACGCCACCACGCCCCACGATGTGGCCTGGGGAGAGCAGAGCGGTCAGGGACGCCAGCTGTTTCCCGCGCAAAGCAGTCACGATGGCTTTTTTTATGCCAGACTAGAGAAGCGGACGGCCTAGACGATGATATCGCTCTAAGCCATTCTTTAATGACAAGCAAGGAGATAGCATGAGTCATCACACCTATAAGCACATTGAGCTAACCGGTTCATCCGAAAAAGGGATTGAGGAAGCCGTGCAGAACGCCCTGGCGAAAGCCTCCGAAAGCGTTCAAAACATGCGCTGGCTCGAAGTCACCGACACCCGAGGCCATATTGAACATGGCCGCGTGGCCCACTGGCAAGTGACCGTCAAAGTCGGCTTCACTCTGGAGTAATTCCCTACCTGCTTTTCGACGGCGGCTGGTTTACACTGGCCGCCGTCTTTATTGCAGCGCACACCGCAAGCCGGAAACGCGCTGGCGCTTATAACGGAACCGATGCTCAGCAATGAAAATCATCATTCTTGGCGCCGGCCAGGTCGGCGGCACCCTAGCGGAGCACCTTGCCCGCGAGGAGAACGACATCACCGTCGTCGATACCGACGGCGCAAAACTGCGCGAACTGCACACCAAGCTGGATATCCGCACGGTGACCGGCGCGGGCTCCTACCCCATTGTGCTACGCCAGGCGGGCTGCGAAGACGCCGACATGCTGATCGCGGTGACCAACACCGACGAGATCAATATGATCGCCTGCCAGGTGGCCCATACGCTGTTTCGCACCCCTACCAAAATTGCCCGGGTGCGCTCCACCGCCTACCTCACTCGTAAGGGCCTGTTTGCCCACGAAGCGATCCCCATCGACGTGCTGATCAGCCCCGAACAGGTAGTCACCGACCACGTGCGCCGCTTGATCGAACACCCCGGCGCGCTGCAGGTGCTGGAGTTTGCCGGTGGTTTGGTGCAGCTGGTGGCGGTGAAGGCCTTCTACGGCGGCCCGCTGGTGGGCCAGGATTTGGCGTTTTTGGGCAAGCACATGCCTAACGTGGAAACCCGCGTGGCGGCGATTTATCGCCGCAACCGGCCGATTATTCCCCGGGGCGACACGGTGATTGAGGCCGACGACGAGGTGTTCTTCCTGGCGGCCCGGCGAGATATCCGCGCCGTGATGAGCGAGCTCCGCAAGGTGGAGCGGGACTTCCGTCGGGTAGTGATTGCTGGGGGCGGCAATATCGGCGAACGGCTGGCGGAGCACTTGGAGCACAGCCATCAGGTGAAGATTATCGAGCACAGCCTGGAGCGCTGCACCACGCTCTCCGAGCGGCTGGACCGCACCGTGGTGCTCCACGGCAGCGCCACCAGCAAACGGCTGCTGGAAGAGGAGAACATCGAGGATTGCGATATCTTCTGCGCGCTGACCAATGACGACGAAGTGAACATCATGTCGTCGCTGTTGGCCAAGCGGCTGGGGGCAAAGAAAGTACTCACGCTGATCAACAACGCTGCCTACGTCGATTTAGTCCAGGGCGGCGACATTGATATCGCCATTTCCCCTCAGCAGGCCACCATCGGCAGCCTGCTGACCCATGTGCGCCGAGGCGATATCGTCAACGTGCACTCGCTGCGCCGGGGCGCGGCGGAGGCCATCGAAGCGATTGCCCATGGCGATAAGCAGTCGTCCAAGGTGGTGGGCCGTACCATCCGCGAGATCGACCTACCCGACGGCACCACCATCGGCGCCATTGTGCGGGGCAAAGAGGTCATTATCGCCCATGGCGACGTGCTGGTGGACAGCGGCGACCATATCATTCTGTTTGTGATCGATAAGCGGCGTATTCGCGACGTTGAGCGCCTGTTCCAGGTCGGATTAACGTTTTTCTAAGGAGCCGGCCAGCGTATGAGACAACCACTACTATGAGTTTGCGGGTCATTCTACGTATTTTAGGGCTGCTACTGATGCTCTTCAGCCTCACCATGCTGCCACCTATGCTGATGTCACTTTGGTTTCGCGACGGCGTTTGGCACGCCTTTATGAGCGGTATTGCGATTACCGTCATCACCGGGCTCTTGCTCTACTTACCCAATCGCCGTGCCCATAAAGAGCTGCGTATCCGTGACGGCTTTATTATCGCCGCGATGTTCTGGACGGTACTGGCCCTATTTGGTTCGCTGCCGCTCATGCTGTTTGGCGAAGGCTCACTGAGCATTACCGATGCGGTGTTTGAGTCGTTTTCCGGCCTGACGACCACCGGCGCCACGGTGATTACCGGCATCGATTTTTTACCGGAATCGGTACTCTACTATCGCCAGCAGCTACAGTGGCTAGGCGGTATGGGGATCGTGGTACTGGCCGTGGCCATTTTGCCCACCCTGGGCGTCGGGGGGATGGCCCTTTACCGCACCGAAATTCCTGGGCCATTGAAAGACTCCAAGCTAACCCCACGAATTACCGAAACCGCTAAAGCGCTCTGGTATATCTACGCAACGCTCACGTTTGCTTGCATGGTGGCCTATATGCTGGCGGGGATGAGTTGGTTTGATGCGCTGGGGCACAGCTTCTCCACCGTCGCCATCGGCGGCTTTTCAACCCACGATGCCAGCATTGGCTACTTTAATAGCGCCGCCATCGAACTTATTTGCATTAGCTTTATGCTGATCTCTGCCTTCAGCTTTAGCCTGCACTTTATTGCCTGGCGAGAAAAGCGCTTACTGCACTACTTCCAAGACCCGGAAGCGCGCTTTCTTATGCTGTTTTTAGCCGGGCTCACCACGATTACCGTGATTACCCTGTGGCTCACCGATACCTACGATGACATCGTTGGGCTGCGCCATGCGCTGTTTGAAGTCGTCTCAGTGGCCACCACCGCAGGCTTCGCCGTGGCGGACTTTTCCGGGTGGCCGGGCGCACTACCGTTTCTGCTGTTTGTGGCCGCTTTTGTCGGCGGATGCTCCGGCTCTACCGCCGGGGGGATGAAGGTCATCCGTATTATCCTGATCTTGAAACAGGGCATGCGCGAAGTCATGCGGCTCATTCACCCCAATGCCGTGATTGCCGTTAAAGTCGGCAAAGTGAGCGTTCCCGATAGCATCGCCCAGGCCGTGTGGGGATTTTTCTCTGC
This sequence comes from Vreelandella lionensis, assembly GCF_044543515.1. Classification (NCBI taxonomy): domain Bacteria; kingdom Pseudomonadati; phylum Pseudomonadota; class Gammaproteobacteria; order Oceanospirillales; family Halomonadaceae; genus Vreelandella; species Vreelandella lionensis. The sequence continues at coordinate 57,143 of NZ_JBITWC010000020.1, forward strand.
CTATGTGATGCTGTTCTTTTTGATGCTGGTGGGCGTGATGGCGACGGGAGTCGATCAGGTAACGGCGTGGTCCTCCGTAGGCTCGGCGCTGAACAATCTTGGCCCCGCCTTAGGAGAAGCCAGCAGCCACTATGGCGATCTGCCCAGCCTCGCCAAATGGATTTTAGTGCTTGCCATGCTGCTGGGCCGCTTGGAAATTTTTACGGTACTGGTGCTGTTTACCCCGGCTTTTTGGCGCCGTTAAACGCGCATCACTCGTTACTTTTTTTGTTGAGACTTTTTAATGAATCAAGATGATGCAACACCGCTGGCCCAGGAAAGCAGTTCCCTCCCAGCTACCAGCGGCCCGCTGAAAACCATTCAGGTGGGCGGCACGTACTACACCCTGCTAGGCACCGCCCACGTCTCTGCCGAGAGCGCCAACGACGTTCGCCAACTGATCGACAGCGGTCACTTCGATGCCGTCGCCATTGAGCTGTGTGACGCCCGTCACCACAGCATGGACAACCCAGACGCCATGGGCGAGCAGGACTTGTTTCAGGTGTTCAAGCAAGGCAAAGCGGGCATGGTGGCGGCGAGCCTGGCGCTCGGAGCCTTTCAGCAACGGATCGCCGAGCAGTCCGGTATTCAGCCGGGGGCTGAGATGCGTGCAGCCGTTGAAGAGTGCCGTACGCGCAACCTGCCGCTACTGCTGGTAGACCGAGATGTCGGCATCACTTTGAAACGCATTTATCGCAACGTGCCTTGGTGGCAGCGCTTCTCGCTCTTCTCAGGGCTGATTGGCAGCGTGCTTTCTCGCCAGGATGTCTCCAAAGAGGACATCGAAAAGCTCAAAGAGGGCGACATGTTGGAGGCCACCTTCAGCGAGTTTGCCGCTGAATCGGAAGCGCTCTATACGCCCTTAATTCGTGAGCGTGACCGCTACATGGCGCTACGCTTGGCGGAAGAAGCGCCGCCAGGGCGCTACCAAAATGTACTGTTGGTATTGGGTGCCGGGCACTTGAAAGGCACCAGTGAGCACTTAGAAGCGCCGCTGCCGGAAAACCCCAAAGTCGAGCGCGAATCGCTTGAAGCCTCGCCGCCGCCCTCCAAACTGTGGAAAGCCGCCCCTTGGCTGATTACCGCCCTGGTCATTACCGGATTTGTGGTGGGCTTTTCACGCAATACCGACCTTGGCTGGCAGTTGGTCATCGAGTGGTTTTTGATCAACGGCATCCTGTCTGGCGGTGCGACGATTGCAGCGCTTGCTCACCCGGTCACGGTGATTGCCACCTTCTTCGCTGCACCGCTTACATCACTTAACCCCACCATTGGAGCAGGCTTTGTAGCGGCGGGGGTCGAGCTGTATATGCGCAAGCCCAAGGTGCGCGACTTCTCCACTCTGCGCCATGATGTGACGCAGCTGAAGGGCTGGTGGAAAAACCGCGTCTCTCGCACCCTGCTGGTATTTATTCTCGCCACGCTGGGTTCGGCGGTGGGCACCTGGGTAGCTGGTTTTAGAATTGCCGGCGCTCTGTTTGGTGGCAATGCGGTATGAACACGATTAGACAGGCACCCTGGCAAGCCGATGCGCTGCTCCTGCTAGTCACTGTATTAGCCGCAGGCGGTTGGATCTTTTCCAAAGAAGCACTAGCAGGCATGCCGCCTTTGCTGTTTATCGGCACACGCTTTTTATTAGCCGGGCTGATCCTGCTAGGGTTTGCCTGGCCTACCCTAAAGCGTATGCCGGCACGCCGGGTGCGCCGCGGCCTGCTGGTGGGCGTTTTGTTCAGCGCGGCGATCGCCTTTTGGGTACTGGGGCTTAACTACTCCGACCATCTGGGCGAGAGTGCCTTTATCAACAGCCTGGGGATTCTCCTGGTGCCTGTAGTGGCACGAATGCTGTTTGGCGACCGCCCACCTCGCTCCACTTGGGTCGCGCTACCCGTGGCGCTGCTCGGGTTTGCCCTACTATCGCTCAATGCAGGCTTTAATATCGAAGCCAGCCAGTTGCTGATGGCCTGCGCCGCCCTCTGTTTTGCACTGCTGATCAACGTCAATACCCGCGTGGTGCGTAACGTTCCGGCCTTATCCCTCACCACGCTTCAGCTTATTTCTGTTGGCGTGGTGCTGACAGGGCTATCGCTGGTGGTGGAGCACCAACCGCTGACCATGAACACATCGATTCTCGGCTGGTTTATGGCCAGCGTCCTGCTGGCGAGTTCACTGCGCTTCTTCTTGCAGATTAAAGCTCAGAGCATGACCACGCCAAGCCATGCAGCGGTCATTTTGATGTTAGAAGCAGTATGGACTGCGCTGCTGGCAGCGTGGTGGTTTAGCGAAACCATGACTCTACTTCAGTTGCTGGGCTGCAGCCTGATTTTCGCCGCGCTGCTGATTAACCGCTGGTACTGGGTGCGCAAAGTACTGTTACGCTGGCTGCCAGGCCAAACCCCTTAATGCTCCTACTGTTGCCTGTCTAACAGCCGCTGCATAGCAGGGGTGGGCTCGGCAATCTTGCGATAGTAGCGACTTTCCGCATAGCTATCGTTGAACACGTCAAAGTAGTCATCCAGCACGCTTGCCGCTGTTTCATCACCGCTTTGGCGCAGCAGCTCAATGGCCACCTCGGCGGTGCACAGATGCGCTTTCGAGGCGGGCTTGCGCAGCCGGTAGCGGGTCTCCCGCTCGGTGCGCAGCGGCAGTACCGGCAGTACATCCAGGTAAGGGCTTTTGCGGAACATGCGCCGCGCCTGACGCCACGTGCCATCCAAAATGATGAATACCGGTATGCGCGCCTGCTGCTTGGCGGCATGCACCGCGTCAATATCCACCACGCGGTCGGCGTAATCCGGCTGGTCGTCCGGGAAAATCACGAACGGCGCGTAGCGCGGGTCTTCCAGCAGCGCCGCCAGCGTGTCGTCCGGCGCGGTGCGATACCAGGTAAACACGCGGGTATTGGTGAGCACGTCGCCAATCAAACGCCCGGTGTTGGTCGGTTTGTAGTGCTCGATGGAGTGGGTCAACAGCCATACCTGAGTGTCGCTCTCCGCCTTGACCTGATACGGGCAGAGGCAGTTCAGCTCGGGCAAGTTGCAGCCTTCGCAGCGTTTGACGAAGCTGCCCCGCGCTTTGAATTCACGCCGAGGCGGGCGCGGATGCCCGGTGGCCGGGTCGCGGTCGGTCAATGCATAGTGCTCGGGGGGCAGCGAGGTCGCGTCAGGCATCTGCGCTCCAGTGGGTCGTCAAAGGGCGCAGAGTATAAAGCAGGCCATACATCCTGACGAATACTCCCTACAGTCAAGCACCATGGTAAACCAACATTCTTCAAAAAGTTGACATCCTCAGCACAGCCCCGCTAGAGTCCTGTCAACTTTCAAAAGAATATAGGTTTACCCGTGACCGCTACCTCGACTGCTTCTCACGCGGCGGATGCCGCGCCGCGCCACGACTGGACGCTTGACGAGATCAACGCGCTGTTTGCGCTGCCCTTTAACGACCTGCTGTTTCAAGCCCAGCAGGTGCACCGGGCACATTTCGATGCCAACGCGGTGCAGGTGTCTACTCTGCTGTCGATTAAAACCGGGGCCTGCCCAGAAGACTGCAAGTACTGTCCGCAGTCGGGCCACTACAACACCCAGTTGGAAAAAGAGAAGCTGCTAGAAATCGAGAAGGTAGTGGCCCAGGCCCAGGCGGCCAAAGAGGCTGGCGCTAGCCGCTTCTGCATGGGGGCCGCGTGGCGCAGCCCACGGGATAAAGATTTAGTGGTGGTGGAAGAGATGGTGCGCCAAGTGAAAGCGCTGGGGCTTGAGACCTGCATGACGCTGGGTATGGTCGACGGTGAGCAGGCCACCCGGCTGGCGGCGGCCGGGCTGGACTACTACAACCACAACCTCGACACCTCCCCCGATTACTACGGCGAAATCATCACCACCCGCACCTACAGCGACCGCTTAGAGACCCTAGCCACCGTGCGCGACGCCGGTATGAAAGTGTGCTCTGGCGGTATTTTGGGCATGGGCGAAGGCGCGCAGGATCGCAGCGCGCTGCTGCAGCAGCTGGCTAAGCTCTCTCCGCACCCCGAATCCGTGCCTATCAACATGCTGGTCAAAGTGCCGGGAACGCCACTGGAGAACGTGGAGGATTTAGACCCGCTGGAATTCATCCGCGCCATTGCCGTGGCGCGCATCATGATGCCCCAAAGCCATGTGCGCCTCTCGGCGGGCCGCGAGCAGATGAGCGAATCCACCCAAGCGCTCGCCTTCTTGGCCGGTGCCAACTCCATTTTCTACGGCGACAAGCTGCTGACCACCAGTAACCCCCAGGCAGAGCGCGACCGTGCGCTGTTTGCCAAGCTGGGCCTGCATCCCGAGCGCCGCGATACCTGCGAAGACGATACACAGCGCGCCGAGCGGCTGGCCCAACAGGCGCAGCGTAACGCCCAGGCAGAGCTCGCTGCGGCGCTGGCGGTGGATGCCAGTGTCTGAGGTGTGGCACCAGCGCTTAGCGGTAGCCCGCGATGAGCGCGAGCGCCAGCAGCGCTGGCGCAACCGCCGCGTCTCTGCCCATGGGGCACTCGACTTTGCAGGCAACGACTATCTGGGCCTTGCCCAAGACCCACGGGTTCAGGCGGCCCAGGCCGAAGGCGCGAAACGCTTTGGCGCAGGGGCAGGGGCGTCTCACTTAGTCAGCGGGCACCTGGGCATTCACGATGCCTTGGAAGAAGCGCTGGCGGAGTGGACCGGACGCGAAAGAGCGCTACTGTTCTCCACGGGCTATATGGCAAACCTGGGCGTACTGCAGGCGCTAGCGGATTCGAACACCGCGATATTTCAGGACCGATTTAACCATGCCTCGCTGCTTGATGGTGGCGCGCTGAGCGGCGCCCGCTCCCGGCGCTACCACCATCGGGATGTCCACGACTTACAGCGTTTGCTTGCGCGCAGCACGGCCACCCATAAGCTGGTGGTGAGCGACGGCGTGTTTAGTATGGATGGCGATATCGCTGACGTCGGCGAACTTGCCAACATCAGCCAGAAGCACGGCGCCTGGCTGATGATCGACGATGCCCACGGGCTCGGCGTGCTCGGGGAGAGCGGCGCAGGCTGCGTGGAGGGATGTGATAGCCAGGACGTGCCGATCTTGGTCGGCACCTTGGGCAAAGCGCTGGGCACCTCAGGCGCGTTTGTGGCGGGCGACGCTGCGCTCATCGAGCACCTGATTCAGTTTTCCCGCAGCTATGTGTACACCACCGCCCAACCGCCCGCGATAGCTGCCGCCACGCTAGAAGCGCTTGCCATCGTGCAGCGGGAGCCGGAGCACCGCCAACGGCTCGCTCGCCATATTGACTACTTCCGCCAGCAGGCAGCCCTCTTGGGGCTGCCCCTCGGCCACTCCCACACGCCGATTCAACCGCTGCTGCTGGGAAGCGAGCAGCGCACCCTGGCATGGGCGGCCACGTTCGATGAGCACGCTATCCAGGTAGGGGCGATTCGACCGCCCACGGTGCCCAACGGCGAGGCGCGCCTGCGTATCACGTTAAACGCCCGCCATACTCAACGGGATATCGATCGGCTACTGGAGGTGGCCACTGCCTGCCTGAACGAGGAGCAGCGATGAAGCTCATCCTACTCTCGGGCTGGGGCGTCGACCGCCGTATATGGCAGACGCTTTCGGAGTACTGGCCCGGCAATGTCGAACCCAGCGCAGTGGAGTGGCCCGGCTACGGCGAATCTCCTGCGCTACCTACCCCCACACACATTGAAGCGCTCGCCGAACGGATGGCACCCGAGCTACCCAGCGATGCCGCCTGGGTGGGCTGGTCACTGGGTGGGCTGCTGGCCACAGCGCTGCTTGATTACCTGCCGCTGCCCAAGGCCCTGCTGCTGCTGGGCGCAGGCAGCCGTTTTTGTAGTGACGCGAAGAATGAGGGCGGTGTGAGGAGTGACGAGCTTGCCAGCTTTCAGCGCGCCTTCCACCGAGACCCTGTTGCCACGTGGCGGCACTTTCTGCGCTGGCAGGCCCAGGGCGAACTCAATGCCCGCGAGGCCCACCGCCAGCTACGAGCCCAGTTAGGTGAGGCTCCCCACGCCGATACCGACACGCTCGCGCAAGGGCTCATGTGGCTTGAAACGCTGGATAACCGGGCACTGCTTGCCAGCCCTCCCTGCCCTATCCGCCGATTGGCAGGCGCTCACGACCCGCTGCTACCAAGCAGCACGCGCCAGCAAGCGCTTCGGCTGGAAGCCGCAGGGCACTGCCCCATGCTCTCCCAACCCGCCCCACTGGCGGCACGGCTGGCCGAGCAGGCCACGCGCGCGCTACAGGAGCCGCGATGAACACACCGGTCACCTCGCTTCCACTGCCCCGCTGGCAGGAGCGTGTCGCTCGGGCTTTTTCACGGGCGGCACCACGCTACGATGATCTCGCTAGCGCCCAGCGCGACATTGGCGAAACGCTCTGGCAAACGCTGCCGGAGAGTGCCCAGCACGTGCTCGACCTTGGCTGCGGCACCGGCTACTGGACCCAGCGGCTGACGACCCACTACCCAAACGCCACCATCACCGGGCTTGACCTGGCGCCGGGTATGCTCGCCCACGCCCAGGCGCAATATGGCGATGCCATACGCTGGCAACAGGGAGATGCCGCCGCGCTGCCGCTGGACGACGCAAGCGTGGATCTCGTGTTCTCTAACCTGGCGATTCAGTGGTGCCCGGATATCGGCGCGGTGATGCAGGAGTTGGCGCGGGTGCTCGCCCCTGACGGGCAGGCGCGCATCACCACGCTACTGCCCGGCACGCTGAGCGAAGTCGCCACCGCCTGGCAGCGCCCCGAGGCCCTGTTGCAAACGCCGGATGCCAGCGCCGTACAGCGGGCCATTCAACAAAGCGGCCTGCGCCTCACCCAGCACGCCTGCGATCAACGGCGTTTTTTCTACCCCGACCTGAATGCCGTGATGGCCTCCATCAAAGGCGTGGGAGCCCAAGTGGCCAGACCCAACGCTCGGCTGAACCGCCAAGCGCTTGCCACCGCCCAGGCCCGCTATGAGTCGCTACGCACGCCACAGGGGCTGCCGGTGAGCTACCACTGCCTGACGCTACAACTGGAAAGCGCAATATGAATAACAGCTATTTCGTCACCGGTACCGACACCGACGCGGGCAAAACCCTGGTCACTAGCGCGCTGCTGGGCGCCGCCCGCCAGCGCCAGCTCACCACGCTGGGGTTAAAACCGATTGCCTCCGGCAGCGAGGCCACGCCCAGCGGCCTACGCAACCGCGACGCCCTGGCGCTACAGGCGCAAAGCTTCCCGCCGGTGGAGTATCCAACGGTGAACCCCTGGGCCTTTGCCCCCGCCATTGCGCCGCATCTTGCCGCTCTGGAAGCAGGTGCGGTGCTTAACGTGGCAAGGGTTACTCAGGCGCTCAGCGAGACGTTAACCAGCACGCCACGGGATCTGACGCTAATCGAAGGCGCAGGCGGCTGGCGAGTGCCGTTGAACGAGGCGGAGGACTTTTCCGACCTGCCCTGCGCGCTCGGGCTGCCGGTGATTCTGGTGGTTGGGCTGAAGCTGGGTTGCCTGAACCATGCAAGGCTCACCGCCGAGGCCATCGCCGCCGATGGCTTCACGCTGGCGGGCTGGGTAGGCAGCGTGGTGGACCCCGCCTTTGCCGACGACAGCCCGCGCTTTGCAGCCAATGTGGCGCTGCTAAAACGCGCCCTGCCCGCCCCTTGCTTGGGCATCATTCCTCATTTGACCACGGCGGATGCGGCCACCGCGCAGCGCTACCTCTCCCTTGATGCGCTGCTCCCCCTCGCCACCCAGGAGGCGACGCCATGAACTCCCCCGTTTGGCACCCCTACGCCCATCTCAAAACCCAAACGCCTGCGCCCAAGGTAGTCAGCGGCAGCGGCAGTTACTTTACGCTGGAAAGCGGCGAGCGCCTGCTGGATGCCACCTGCTCCTGGTGGTGCATGATTCACGGCTACGGCCATCCGCGCCTCGTCGCCGCCATTCGCGAGCAGGCTGGGGAGCTTTGCCATGTGATGCTGGGCGGCCTGACCCACGACCCCGCCGACCAGCTGGCAAGGGCGCTGGTGCGCATTACCCCGCCGGGGCTGAACCATGTGTTCTTCTCCGATAGCGGCTCGGTGGGTATGGAAGTGGCCATGAAGATGGCGCTGCAGTATCAGGTGCTGAGCGGCCACCCCGGTAAGCGCAAAATGCTCTCGCTCATGAAGGCGTACCACGGCGACACCACCGGCTGCATGGCGGTGTGCGACCCCGAAGAGGGCATGCACAGTCTGTTCGCCAGCCTGCTGCCCCAGCACCACTTTGCCCCAGCCCCCACGGCCTCCTTCGACGCGACACCGCAGCAGGTAGAGCGGGACCTCGCCGCGCTGCGGGAGGTGCTAGCGCGCCACCACCATGAGATTGCTGCGCTCCTGATGGAGCCGCTGCTGCAAGCGGCGGGCGGGCTGAACATGACCTCGCCTCACTACCTGCGCGGCGCACGGGCGCTGTGCGATGAGTTTGGCGTGCTGCTGATTTTTGATGAAGTCGCCACCGGCTTTGGCCGCACCGGCAAGCTGTTTGCCGCCGACCACGCGGGCGTCACGCCAGACATCATGGTGCTCTCCAAAGGCCTGACCGGCGGCTACTTGGGCCATGCGGCCACGCTGGCTAACGACCGGGTTCACGGGGCATTTATTGGCGACAGTGAGCACCACGCTTTCATGCACGGCCCCACCTTTATGGGCAACCCGCTGGCCTGCCGCGTGGCGCTGGAGAGCCTGAAGGTGTTCGAGGAGGAGCACTACCTGGAGAAAATTGCCGCGCTCAGCCAAACGTTACAGCGCGAGCTATTAGAAGACGTAGCGCTGCGCGCACATCCGGCCGTAGCGGACGTGCGCGTATTAGGCGCAACGGCGGTGATCGAAGCATACAGCAGCGAGGCGCTGAAAGGCGTTGCCGCGTTTGCCCGAGCGCGGGGCGTGTGGCTGCGCCCCATTGGCCGCTGGCTTTACACCATGCCCGCCTATATCGCGACAGATGCCGAGCTCACCCAGATTACCGGGGTAATGAAAGCGTGGTTTTTAGAGTAGCGCCTCTAGTGTGCTATCGGCCGGTTCGAACAACCCGTAGTGGGGGTCTTTCGCCAGGGCCGGCCAATGTTCCCAACAATACCGGCATTCCCGCCATCCATGGCGGTCAGATGGCGAAAGTAGCGCCCATGGAGGGGTTCACAGCGCCCCCGCCTAGGGTTAAGCGAACCTCCCCAGTCGTTAAATCAAGGTAAGATCAAATTCCCCTGCTTACGCCACTGGTTAACCAGCGCTGGCACACCTTCCCCCGCCGTGGTATTGATCGCCAGCACGCCGGGGGGGCTAAGCTCATCGGCGTCGGGGTCCACCAGCGCACAAGGGGTGTCGTAATCGATATAAGTGAGCAGCGATGCGGCGGGCATCACCGCCAGCGAGGTGCCGACCACAAGCAGGAAATCCGCCTGGCTCACTAGCTCGCAGGCCTCTTCGAACAGCGGCACCGCCTCGCCAAACCACACCACGTCGGGGCGCAGCTGGCTGCCCTTATCGCACACATCGCCCAGGGCAATACCCCCCTTTAACAGCGGGTAGCGCAGCCGTGCATCCACCGATGAGCGCGCCTTCAAAATCTCGCCGTGCAGGTGCAGCACGTGGCGCGAGCCTGCCCGCTCGTGCAGGTCGTCGATATTCTGGGTAATCACGCTGACCTGAAAGCCATCCTGCTCCAGCGCCGCCAGCGCTTTATGGGCGGCGTTGGGCTTCGCACGGCGAATCTGCTCCCGGCGCTGGTTATAGAACGCCAGCACCCGCTCCGGGTCTTGCCGCCACCCTTGCGGCGTGGCGACCTCTTCCACCGGGTGATCCTCCCAGAGGCCATCGCTGGCGCGGAAGGTTTGAATGCCGCTCTCCGCGCTGATTCCCGAGCCGGTAAATACCACCAAGTGCGGGGCTGAAGTCATGCTATCCTCGGCTTACGTCGTCCAGTAAACGCCTAATGTACCAGTTGCCCCACGGTGCCCGCGAACCGCTGCTTGTTGCGATACGGGTAAACGTCAATCACCCGCCCATCAAGAATTGCCCGCTGTAGCGCTAGCCAGTAGTCCGGGTCGAACAGCTCCGGGTGCTGCTCTGTGAACAGTGCGCGCAGTTCCGGGTTGGCAAACATAAACGGGCCAAACTCTTCGGGGAAGATATCGTTGGGGCCAATAGATAAACTAGCCCCGCCATCCATGTAGCTGTCGTACCCCTGGGATTTGGAAATATGGCGGAAGCGACACTCGGTGAGATAGCTCACCTCGTCGTAGTCGTAGAAAATCACCCGCCCGTGGCGAGTGACGCCAAAATTCTTCAGCAGCATATCGCCAGGAAAAATATTCGCCGCCGCCATCTGCTTGATGGCGTTGCCGTAATCTTTTAGCACCATCACTCGCTCATCGGCGCTGCACTGCTCCAGATAGATATTCAGCGGCGTCATCATTCGCTCGGTGTAACAGTGCTTAATGATCACTTTATCCTCTTTCAGCGACACCGTGGAGGGCGCGACCTCTAGCAGGTGGGCCAAACACTCCGGCTCGAAGTGGTCCTGGCGGACGATAAAGTTGGAGAACTCCTGGGTATCGGCCATCCGCCCCACCCGGTCGTGGCGTTTTACCAGCCGGTACTTCTCCCGCACGATGGCGTGGGTGACCTCTTTGGCAGGGTCGAACTTATCCTTAATAATCTTGAACACGGTGCGAAAGCTCGGCAGCACAAACACCGCCATCACCATGCCCCGCACCCCCGGCGCGATCATAAACTGCTCTTCGCGTTTAGCCACCTGCTGGTTCAGCGCGCGGAAAAATTCGGTTTTGCCGTGTTTGAAAAAGCCAATGGCGGCGTACAGCTCGCCCTCAGGCTTGTGGGGCATGAGCTGTTTTAGGTAGGCGACGAACTCCCCCGGCACCGGCACCTCTACCTGAAAATAGGCGCGGGTGAACGAGAAGATGATCGACACTTCATCGGTTTCGGTGAGGACCGTATCCAAATGCAGGCAGGGGTCGCCGCCCTGCTGCTCGCCATACCCTTCGCCATGCAGAACGGGCAGCACCAGCGGCACCTGCTCGCCGCCGCCTAACATACGCCCAACGAGGTACGCGCCTTTATTGCGGTAGAACACACTGTTGAGCAGCTCCACCTGGGCATCCTCCGCCTGCCAAATCGCGGCGGGAAGCTGGGCTTCCAGCAGGCTAGCGCCGAGCTGGCTATCGCGTTCCAAACTGGCAAAGGGGGACTCAAACGGGGCTTCACTCAGCGCCCAAGCGAGTGCCCCCGCCCAGTCGCCGTTGACGTAATGCCTGCGGCACAGCTCGATGCCCGAACGGTGCGCGGCATCTTCCCGGGAGCTGTACACAAACATCCAGTCGTTGCGGATATGGCGATGCTGAAACACCGAGCAGAACAGCGAATTAAAGAAGGTTTCCGCCAGCTCGTAATCCAGCCGCTGGCTGATCAACTGAGCGTAGTGCCCCCGCGCTTCCCGCCACGTCTCACAGTGGGCCAGCACCTCCTGGGCAAAGGCGGGCTGCAATCGGTCGAGCGTCTCCTCGACTTTTTCACCGTACAGGTTGATCCGCGCGGCGGAGGCCTGCTGCGCTTCACGCCAGGCGGCGTCGCGAAAACGGCGGCTGGCATCTGAGGTGATCTGCTTGAAACGCGCACGGTACTCATCGAAACCGTGCAGCACAGTGGCCGCTAGGCGATACGCGGGGGAGTGTTTCATCACGCTGGCTCACGTCGAAAAAGAGCTTCTCAGATTCCGTGAACGGCACACTACATACGAGACGACCTTAGTCCTGTAACTGTCAGCCCTGTCAGTGTCAGCCTTGTGAATACGGCGCAATGGAGGCTATCTCCAGGCGAAACGGCCCGGCAGTGCGGTCGGCAATCAAGAAACCGAGCTGGTGAATAGAATCCGGGTCGAGAGGCGGTGCGCTGGAAAGCAGCGTGCCCCGGCGCACCGCCTCGAACTGTGCCCAGGTGAATTGATGCGTTTCCCACTGATGAGCCGTAGGTGTGAAGGCGATGCGATAGGCGCTTGCTTCGTCCAGCGCGCTGCTTTTGAGCCGTAGCTGATAGGTGCGACCATCGCCGCGCACGCGAAGCGTAACTCCTTGGCTGTGTGCTAGGGTCGGCTCAAAGCCGTTGGGTTCACGGCGCACCGAGGCAAAGCCGCCGCCGTTTTCCAGTGACACCTCGCCATAAAAGCAGCCAGCGCCAGCGTCCACGCGAAAGCCGCTTTGGGACACGCCGCCCATCACACCATCGTCCACGGCGTACCAGCGCCGCTGCTCTGCCTCGGCCATGCTTGTATCGGTGAAATTAAGCGTCATCAAAGCTCCCTACCTTCGCCAGTCTTTGACACCCTCCGATCACTAAATCAGAGATAGTTAATAGTGAAGACTAAACAGCAGTTTAGCGATCTTCCCTCAACAAATACTATACAAGCCAAATAAATATAATATCTTTTGTTAAACGACAATATTAGCCAGCATTAAAAATGCACGTTTTGAAACAGCTCATCACGCAAAACAAAATTTTGTAAATAAAAACCACGTAACAAAAACGAAAAATTCTATGTTATTCACTAGAATAATCAAATTTTTTTTCTGATTGATGTCATAAAAAAGAATGATGATGGAAAGACATTAGCCAACGGTAGCGTTACAATCCTAAATCATAAGCAATGAAAAAAACTATTATTAATCATTGCTATCTTGCTATGCGTGATGACCGGCGTGCTTCAATAAATTATAAAAATAGCATGACCAGCCTCCGCTTTAGCAGGTTGCCTCCATCACCTGTTGAGTTACTGCCCTAGTAACCTTATATCTTTGCTAACGAGGGGAATACATGAAAAACATTCGCATCCAAAATAGTCTAACTGCCGCCATGGTGCTGCTTATTGTGATGGTGTTAGCCATTGGGACTCTCGCCATTTCATCTGCACGAAACAGCTTAAGTGATATTAATGAGCTCGCTGAACTTAGCGCCGAGCAGGTGGCCGCAGCAAACCGCATGGAAGTAAACCTCATGGAGTAAGTGATATTAATGAGCTCGCTGAACTTAGCGCCGAGCAGGTGGCCGCAGCAAACCGCATGGAAGTAAACCTCATGGAGTTGCGGCTGCGCATGGCCAGATTTGTTGACTACAGCAGCGAAAATAACCCCGATACAGATACTTCCCTGGTGCAAGCCCAGCGTAGCTTAGAGCGGACTATAAAGCGCTTTGAAGAGCTACACTCCTACGATGTCACCGAAGGGCAGGAGCGCTACCCGTACTACATAGAAGTCATTACCCGCTTTGAAGAATTGGTAACGCCAGCGCTTCAGCAAGCGATGGCTGAGGGCGATCCCACACAAATTGCTATGCAAGAGCAGCGCCTTGATGCAGAAGCAGGCCCACTTACCGACGCTGCTCGTGAGTTTGCTCGCTTTGCAGAAAGCCTGGCAGATGACATGCAGGCTGAAGCTCAAGCAGCCAATCAGCGTATTATTTGGACAGTTGCTGCCGTTTTGCTGATTTCGTTACTCCTAATGGTAGGCCTACAGATTGGTTTACGCCGATTCATTGTGTCGCCGCTTAGCCGTGCAGTCACCATCTGCGAGAATATTTCACAAGGGGACCTGACCAGCCATATTGAAGATGAAGGTCGCAACGAAATCGGTAAGCTGTATCAAGCCATGCAAGCGATGCAGATTAAGCTTACCGATATGATGGTAACGCTAAACCAAACGAGCCAAATGGTGGCTCACAGCGCCCGTGAAATCGCTAGCGGCAGCGAAGACCTAGCTTCTCGTACCGAAGAGCAGGCCAGCGCATTGCAAGAAACCGCCTCTAGCATGGAGGAGATGTCCTCAACGGTTAGCCATAATAACCAAACCGCCAGCACTGCCAGCGGATTAACCTCTACTGCTTCATCAAAAGCCAGTGATGCACGCAAAGAGGTAGAGCAAACCACCGCACTCATGAAAGATATGGAGGAGCACTCTCAGCGCGTCCAAGATATTATCCAGGTGATTGAAAGCATTGCGTTTCAAACCAATATTCTGGCTCTGAACGCTTCCGTTGAGGCTGCCCGTGCTGGCGAACATGGCCGGGGTTTTGCGGTCGTCGCGGGAGAAGTTCGTAAACTGGCCACGAAAACGTCCGAATCATCCGGGCAAATTCGCAGTATTATTGATGGCATCGCTACACGTATTAAAGAGGGCACTCGGCAGTCAGAGCTTAGCGGTGAAGGTATGGAAAGCACTGTCGCGGCAGTGCAACAAGTCTCCGAGCTAATGAGAGAGATCGCCTTGGCGGTTAATGAGCAAGAAAGCGGTATCAACCAGGTAACGACGGCTATTACGCAAATGGACTCTGCGACTCAGCAGAACGTCTCTTTAGTTTCAGAAACCAGTACCGCAGCGGCTTCTCTGCAAGATGAAGCGAACCGCCTCGCAGATTTAATCGCCACGTTCAAATTAAATGTAGCGCAGCCCACCACAGCACCCAAGCCCTTTACGGCTGCTCACTCACTGCCTGTCCAAAAGCACAGTCTTGGCCACACACTGGTAAAACATAGCGAAGAGCCGAGCTGGGAGGAGTTTTAATGAGCCAACTGGTTACTTATAAACAATAATATTGCCTCTGAGGCAATATTATCCAGACTACAATGAATTACCTAAAAAACCGCCCTGAATAGCCAGGGCGGTTTAGAAATCATAACTTAAGAAATTTTACACCATAATCATTAGGATCAACAACGCCTTCTAACCTTCCTATCTGGGAAAAGTCCCCTGCATCCAAAATGCTATCAATATTGGTATCCATAAAGGCAAGATTCTTCACTACGTTCACCTTAACTGGCATTCCTTTACTGTCAATATCAATAATCCAAGCCAAAAAACCACCGGAAAACTTAGCCAGACTCCCGATAGGATAAAGTCCATAACACTGAATAAATTCAACCAATGTTGCCTTATCATAGCTCTGATAGCTATCACTTACTAAACGATAAGCATCAAGAGGGGTACGTGGCTTTATTCCATTACGTTCATAGGTAAGCTTATTAATTATTTTTATTACTGACAGTAAAATCACGTTTTCAGATAATTGAGGGCCTTTCAATCCCGAGGGGTAACCCGAGCCATCTAATCGCTCATTGGCATTTAATAGTATATCTTTACATACTGGGCTAGGTTTCCAGTTCAATGATACAAGTTTATCCCATAAAACATTTGGATGCTGCTTTAGTAACGTTTTCTGTCGAGGTGTCATATTAGACTTAAGCGATGGCAGTTCCTCGCTCACTAACAAAGGCTTACCCATGGTGTGCAATAGCGTGCCTACCATCACCTCTCGTACTTGGGTAGAGTGAGCATCGCGAATAAGCATAATATCTGCCATTTGCGCGGCAACACGCACAGCATGCCTAACCCACTCTGGCTCATTGTGAAGGAAAGTAAGTGCATATAGCAGCGCTTTACGATCCTCACGAACGAGATAGAGGATAGAGTCCGCACAGTCATATATCACTTGTTCGGGAAAGTGATTCCGGCTTTTGATATACATCAAAGCATATTGCAGTTGGTGTGCTAACTCTAGAATACCGCGCTGCATAGGAGATTGCCGCTGGCGATTTTTTTGATCTTTCTCTTCCCGCTGTAGCATTTTTTTCTCTCTTGCACCAGGCACGAAAAGTGGAGAGTGGTCAGTGAAACGGCCATTAGCGCCCGACCGAAAGGCGGCTTCCCTTTCTACTTCATTAACAAAATAGTAGAGCTCTTCGGCTTGATGTGGTTCGAGATTAGAAAACTCTATTCCTAATGCAGCATATCCATGATTACCAAAGGGTCGCATATGCCGCACAATTCCTTCCGTAAAAAAACTCGCACCGCTAGGAAACTCAATAGTCACTCCTGGCACTTGCTGTCCTACTATCAACGGAACAGCATCTTCAATAGCTACATCTACTAAACAGCCACCGACGGAAAGATTCCTCAAATTGCCAGCAACCACTAAGCCACTAGCAAACACTTCAACACTTACTCTAGCTCGCATCCCTAATATAAAAGGTATGCGTACAGCACCTCGCTGTTCCATCAAAAATACAGAGTTAGGTAACTGGCATTCTAAGCGATAAGTGCCACTATCCACTTTAAGCACCTTAGCAGCGACATTGCTGATACTGTAGATATCGCGCGCTAACGCTGAGTTTTTTATTGTTCCATCAAGCGGATGCAAAGCTTCAATGTCAAAATTTATCAGTCCATTATTTAAATAATTATCGATACTTTGCCCATAGTACTCTAAATTTAGTGTCAGCAAGCCACTCTCGACATCAAGATCGACTACTTCAGCTTGTAATGCATAAGGCATATCTTTTGCATAAATACAAAGCACATACTGGCTTTTCAAGAACGATTGTACAACTTGTGCCGAAGGATTGCGCAGGGGAGCAGAAGAATTAGGCATAAAAACACCTTTTTTTAAGTATTTTTTTGAGGTCAGAGCGCAGAGGAGGCTGCCTCTATAGTTTAATACTTAGCTAGCTATAAATCCTAGCTCTCCTTCAACTTTCCCAAGGAAAATTTTAAAAGCTATAAGGTTTTAAACATATTGATAACCATTATCTAAAAACCGCCATAAAAATAACAATAGGTTACAATTATTTATGACAGATATAAGACTGCGTAAATAGAGTACACACAAGGAATCGCAAAAATTGAACTAATGCTGCTACATTAGCCAGCGCTGAGCAAACTGCTCGGCGGTAAGTGGCCGGTCATAATAGTAGCCTTGTGCTTGGGTGCAGCCCATAGCTAATAATGCTTCACTTTGCGCCTTGCACTCGATACCTTCGGCAATGGTTTGTAAGCCCAATGTATTCGCCATGGCAATAATGGTGGCTACGATTGTGCGATCATTGTCGCTGGTCAGCATGTCGCGAATAAACGAAATGTCAATTTTAATTTTGTCTGCCGAAAAGCGCTTCAGGTAGGCAAGCGATGAGTAGCCAGTGCCAAAATCATCTATCGATAGCCCCATGCCGTGGCTTCTCAATATCTCTGTCGTCGCAATGGCATCCTCTGGATGAGTCATGATGCCACTTTCGGTAATTTCGACACTAAGAGCTTCAGGCGCCACGCCATTTAGCCGACAGCTAGTTAGCAGCGTTGAGACTAAATCATTATCGTCGAACTGGTCAGCGGCAATATTAATCGCCAGCTGCCCTTTCAGCACAAGCCCTTGGCATTGCCAATCCCCTAGCTGCCGGCATGCCTCATCAATCACGCAAGTGCCTAACGCCACTATCATCCCGCGCTCTTCGGCAAGCGGGATAAACTGTCCCGGAGACACCTCTCCCAGCTCCTCATCCCACCAGCGGCATAGGGCTTCGGCACCAATCAGCTCACCTGTGCGCATATCTACTTGGGGTTGAAAGTGCAGGTAAAGCGATCGATTCGCTAACGCAATCGCCAGTCGCTTGGCGATATGCAGCTGCTCGGCTACCGCCTGCCCCATCCAAGGCTCAAAAGTGCGCGTTACTAACTTATGCCGTTTCGCTTGGTACATGGCAATATCGGCGTGTTTTAATAGCGCATGAACTGTCAGTCCATGCGCTGGATAGAGTGACACACCAACGCTGACAGACAGCTCTGCGGAGTGCTGCTCTATAACAATTGGTTTATTTAAACTCGTCCATAGCCGCTCAGCCGTGAGTAATGCGCTGCCTTCATCGCGTGTTTCCTGGCATACCACCACGAACTCATCCCCACCGAGGCGTGCGAGATAGTCGCTTCGGGGTAGTGCATCGCGGAAGCGCCTAGCCACCTCTTTTAATACTAGGTCGCCTATATCATGTCCTGCAGTGTCATTAATCTCTTTAAAATGATTAAGATCCAATAGCAGTAATGCAAATGGTATGGCAGCCACGTCTGTCACGCGCTCTTCTAAGTGCTGCATAAAATCGGCGCGATTGGGCAACTGCGTGCCCGCATCACAAAACGCTAGCTGACGAATGCGTGCTTCATCTTTTTGGCGCCCAAGTTCCCCAGCCGCACGCGCCGCAAAAATCTGCAGGACTGTGCGTACAATTTGCGTGTCAAATAGAGGCGTTTTAAACATAACGCCAATAATTCCAATAGGATTACCCTTGGCATCGTCCAAGCGACGGCCAACATAAGTGTTCACCCAATCCAGCGCGCCATCGCTTTCTACGGGCAAGCAAAGACCAGCACCTTCATGTACAACGCATTCACGTTTTGTAAGTACATCTTGGCAGGGAACGCCTGCCAGATGATAGCTAAAGGTAGGCTGACGCTGACCATTGACAAAAATGGACAGCACGTTAGCGATATTGGGATTATGCTCATCTAAAGTAGAGATAAACCCTACTTCAGCCGCCAGAGCATTGGCCATATGATCGGTTAGCTGAGTTAAAAACGCTTGTCCGTGCTGAGCAGAAACCGCCGTTGCCACTTGTGTTACTGCATGTTGGATACGATGCTCCGCCTTTCGATGGCGTAAACTGTCAATACCAAAAGCAATATCGTCAGCTAGCTCGCTGAGCAAGCGTACCTCTCTTGAGGTAATGGCTAGATCATCTGCCTGATAAAAGCTGAATACTCCAAGCGACTGGCCGCGATAGATAAGGGGCAGAACAATTAGCCCATTGACGCCTAAGGCAGACAGTGTGTCATCAATACCTGGCGACCCTGTGCTGCTTTGTCGAGTAAAAATAACGGGGGTTTGACGCTCTAATGCTTGACTCACCATCTCGCGGCTGTAGCCTGCGATGAGCAGTTGTTTGGGGCTTAGCCAGCCGAGAGCATCACCTTCAACATCGACACACGCCTGAACCGCTCCAACGCTCTCTTTTTCAACATAAGGCTCTATTTGGCTAACCCACGCAGCAGTATAGCCTCCTACTTCTACCGCCACTCGGCAGGCAGCATGGAGTAGCGCTGTTTCATCACTCGCATGAAGACGCGCGTCATTCCCTCTACTGAGTAGCCTCAAGGCGCGTTGCTTATTCGCAATTCGCTCATTCGCCTGCTCTCCAATCAATTGGCGCGATAGCTCCAGGCCAGCAAGCGAAGCAACAATTTGCATGACTTCATTTGCATATCTTGGTAGCGCTAAGGGGCGGGAGTGCATTAATACGATGATTCCTTGGCAGTTGCCTAAAGCATCCGCCATAGGAACCTCCAAATACCCCTCAACCGACAACCTTGCCAAGCGCACATCCCCAGGAAAATGGGTACGTACTTTTTCAAGGATATGAAAACAGGAGGATTGCTCAACCTGCTCACAGGGGGTGTTTTTCAATATATAAGGAGACGCATCAATGAATTCACCCTGTGACCACATAGCAAGCGGCGTTGCCAAGCGCCGATCAGCATCAATGCTTGCCACCAGCGCATGATCAACTTTGAGTAGAGCGGCCAGTGA
Source organism: Vreelandella lionensis (assembly GCF_044543515.1). Classification (NCBI taxonomy): domain Bacteria; kingdom Pseudomonadati; phylum Pseudomonadota; class Gammaproteobacteria; order Oceanospirillales; family Halomonadaceae; genus Vreelandella; species Vreelandella lionensis. The sequence goes on from NZ_JBITWC010000020.1 coordinate 76,639, forward strand.
CTGGGCTAAATGGTGGAAAAAACCACCCTTATTGATACTTGATAAACCACTTGCAAGTTGTCGGAAAATTTCTGGTGCCATCGTGGGAGACATGATAATAAGCGCCTTCGGTTTTGATGAGTGAGCCACGCTGGCAAGCCAAACGCTTTCAAAGCCGAATTGACCGCTATGTGATCATCCTTGAGCCATGCAGCGATTGTCGTTAGCACGACAAAGCAAAACGTCTTGCATCAACCCTCCCTGCTCTTGCTTCTATAACTTTGCATTAGCCATCACTCCCACGGACGTTCTTCAGCGCCCGGATTAATGATGCTAACCACAACGCGTTAATTATTGAGCCACAGTCGCCGCGATATAACTTTATCAACAGATAAAATTCACTATCTAAACCTTTACGGAACTGCCAACAAATTTATTTTAAATGATTGATTTAATTATATTTAGCCATGCTTTTTTGTTCATCCAGCCAGCCAAGGACAAAAAAACAGCACAGGGATCACATCCTCAACCTTTCAGGGCGATATTCAACCTAAATAGTCCTTCATGTCAATAGGTCGTTACCCAACCATTCAGGTCTACATGGAGGATAGTGTGAATAAAATTGAACAGGAACGGCTAGCTAGTAACATCGGCCGGGCTATCGCCAAACAGCGAATACGCAGCCAATTGAACCAGGAAGAAGTCGCTGAACGATTAGGGGTTGGCAATGAAGCCGTTTCAAGAATTGAACGCGGTCGGGTCATCCCTAACACCATACGCTTATTTGAATTAGCCGAGATATTCAATTGCGATGCAGGGGAGTTATTAGGTCAAGCAAGCGTTCATGTGGACGATCAAACTAAAAGAATAAAAATGCTATTAGCGCCTTTAACGTACCAAGATCGGCAACTAATTCTTGATATCCTTGAAAGCTTAGCGACGCGTTTCCATCAAAATTCCTCGGCAGAGGAGTAGCTCGTCGGGTGCCTTTCTCTTCTATTTGCCGCACGTTTCTCCTCTACAGCAAAGCCCCTATCACCACCACCCTAACCACAGCTGTGCCGCCACTTGTAGTATCTTGGTGGTTCTTGGCGGTTCATGCTATAGGTACATACCATTACGCCACTATTGCTTTATCACTCCCGCTATCGTGAGGGCCTATGCTAAACACTACCACCTGGAATCGCCTTCGCTATAGTGTCTATGCCCCTCTGTATGATGTCGTGGTATCGCGAGCCCTGCGCAAGCCACGCCGTGTGGCACTTGGCCAAGTAGACTGGGAACCCGGCATGCGAGTTTTATTGGTAGGTGCTGGCACAGGCTTAGATCTACACTTTCTACCTCATGAGCTGGAGATACATCTTACTGATCTAACCCCTGCCATGGTCAAACGTGCCCGCGCACGGGCCGAGCGCTATCAACGCGATGTCTCCTGCCGAGTCATGGATGCCACCACGTTAGAGTATCCAGATGAACACTTTGATGTCGTCGTCATGCACTTTATTTTGGCGGTGATGCCAAACCCTGAGCTGGGGCTCGCTGAGGCCTATCGCGTTCTCAAACCCGGTGGGCAGCTATGCGTCATGGATAAATTTCAGCCAGACGCTCAAGCTGCTGGCCTGAGCCGCCGAACCTTAAATGTGCTGACCTCATTTCTCGCTACCGATATTACTCGCCAAGCAACACCACTATTACAACAGGCGGGCTTCCGCATTCGCCACGATGAACCTGTACTCATGAATGGGCTATTTCGCGCACTGCTGGCGGCTAAGTAGCGACGTCTCATTGCAGATAGTGCCACACACCCTCCACAGCTATCTCTGCCATGTATGATAGTGGTAGAGTTATATAGGCGACACTTCTCTATACTCACTAACTGTCCAGGTGCCTCTATGCCCAACGCCGTTATAAAACGCTTTCGCTGTCTACCTGAGGATGAACAGTCACGGGTCATCGAAATGGCCTGGGAAGATCGCACGCCTTTTGACGCCATCGAAAGGCAGTTTGGTCTAGGTGAACCAGAGGTCATAGACATCATGCGCTATCAGCTTAAACCAGGGTCATTTCGCTTGTGGCGACAGCGAGTGACAGGCCGCACCACCAAACATAGAGCGCTTCGCTCGCCTGATATCATACGCGGCTACTGTCCTACCCAATACAAACGCTGAGCACACACCTGATCACTCTCTATCCCGGCAGAGACATATTTTCACCGCCCCTTTATTGTTATATTATCACATAACACTCTTGCCTGAAGGTGCTATTATTATGTCTGCGTTCCCTCCCCTACCCGTGACGGTGCTTTCCGGCTTTTTAGGTGCCGGTAAAACCACCGTGCTCAATCATATCCTGGCGAACCGTGAAGGCCGCCGGGTGGCGGTGATCGTTAACGATATGAGCGAAGTGAACATTGACGGTGCGTTAGTACGAGGCGGTCCTGGCGAGTCGATGCTGGACAGCGATATAGCACTCAACCGCAGTGAGGAACGCCTCATAGAGATGAGCAATGGCTGCATTTGCTGCACTCTACGTGAAGATCTCCTGATTGAGGTCGGCCAGCTCGCTCGTGAGGGCAAGTTTGATTATCTCGTGATCGAGTCTACCGGTGTATCCGAACCACTTCCCGTGGCCGAAACCTTCACCTTTGAAGATGAAAGCGGTCAGAGCCTTTCCCAAGTCGCTCGGCTAGACACCCTAGTGACGGTGGTGGATGGCGCTAACTTCCTCACACAGTACCAGGAAGCGAAAAGCCTTGAAGAAGTAAGAGAAAGCCTGAGCGAAGAGGATGAGCGCAATGTTGCTGACTTATTGGTCGACCAAATTGAGTTTTGTGATGTCCTGCTAATTAGCAAGACCGATTTGATCACTGAAAAAGAGCTGGACGCCCTCAAAGCGATTCTACGTTCGCTCAACCCCGAGGCAGAGCTAGTACCCATTCGCCAAGGCGGCGTATCGTTGGAGAAAGTGCTGGATACCGGAAAATTCAACTTTGAACGTGCTCAGCAAGCGCCAGGCTGGCTGAAAGAGCTACGTGGCGAACACATACCCGAAACCGAAGAGTACGGCATTGGCAGCTTCGCCTACCACGCTCGCCGCCCTTTTCACCCTCAAAAGTTTCACGACTTGTTAAACGCCGAATGGTTTGGCAAAGGCCTGCTGCGCTCGAAAGGCTTCTTCTGGCTGGCGACTCGCCCTCGCTATGCGGGCCAGTGGAGCCAGGCAGGTGGCATTGCCCATCACGGCCCGGCGGGCGTGTTCTGGAAAGCCATTCCTGAAGCCGACTGGCCTGAGGACCCAGAGTATCGCCAATTCATTATGGAGAAGTGGCAAGAGCCGTTTGGCGATATGCGCCAAGAACTGGTGTTTATCGGCCAGAACCTAGATGAGACCAAAATGCGTGAAGCGCTGGACGACTGTTTACTCAGCGAGGCCGAACTATTAGAAGGGATGGAGACATGGCAGCAGTTGCCCGATCCGTTCCCGGCCTGGGAGTAAAAGCACCACTTCACACCGACACCACCTCAGCACTGGCCGGATGCGCCAACGCTTGCCAAGCGTCATAGGTGGTAAAGAACACTTGGCCGGTGAGCTCGTGGTAAAACGCCGTGTGCGTTAGGCGATCCATCACCGGCCCTTTCACCTCGGCCAAGTGGAGCATGGCACCGGCGTCTTTCAGCCGACCGTTGATCGCCTCCAGGCTCTCCAGGGCCGAAGCATCGATGACATTCACTGCCTGACAGGTGAGCACAATGTGCTTGATCGACGGCGAGCGGGCGGCCAGCGCCATGACGGTATCTTCGAGATAGCGGGCGTTGGCAAAATAGAGGCTTTCATCGATGCGCAGCATGGCGACATGCTCGTCGGTTTCTACCTGATGGCGCTTCACGTTACGGAAATGCTCGGTGCCCGGCACCCGCCCTACCACCGCACTATGGGGCTGGCTGGTGCGGTAAAGGTGTAACCCAAGCGAGAGCACCACCCCGCTGATAATGCCCACTTCCACGCTATGAAGAAGCGTCAGCAGCAAAGTAGCGACCATCGCCACCCCGTCGCTTCGGGAGTATTGCCAGGTTCGCTTTACCGCAGGCAAATCAATCAACGTCCCCACGGCCACGATAATCGTGGCGGCCAGCGTGGCGGTGGGTAAAAAGACCAGTAAGTCAGTGAGTAGCAGCGTCGCCAACACAATCCCAAGCGCGGTAAAAGCCCCCGCCAGCGGCGTCGCTGCCCCGGCTTCAAAATTCACCACCGAGCGCGAAAAACCGCCCGACACCGGCGAGCCACTACTAACGCCAGCGCCAAGGTTGGCCATGCCGAGCGCAATTAGCTCTTGGTTGGGGTCGATACGCTGGCGGCGCTTGGCGGCCAGGGTCTGCGCCACGGACACCGACTCTACAAACCCTACCAAACTGATCAGCAGCGCCGCCGGCAGCAGGCCGAGCCACAGCGATTGATGCAAGCTCGGCAGCGTAATAGCAGGCAGGCCACTGGGCACAAAGCCCACCACATCGACCCCGCGCTGCTCTAGTTGGAAGCCCCAGGCGAACAGCGTGGTCACTACCACGGCCGAAATAGGCGCAGCTTTGACCATTAACCCTGCCCAACTAGCTGGCATTCCCAGCTTGGTCAGCCAACCATTCAGGCGCTTGCGACACACCCATAGATACGCCCAAACGCCAAGGCCAATCAGCAGCGTTATGACATTCACCTGCTGCCACTGACCCAATAGCGCTCTCAGCAGTTCCACCACGTTATGGCCGGATGCTTCGACCCCAAAAATGTGCTTCAACTGGCTGATCGCGATCAACATTCCCGAGGCGGTCACAAACCCGGAGATCACCGGATGGCTGAGAAAGTTGACTAAAAAGCCCAGCCGAAGCACGCCCATCGCGATAAGAATCAGCCCAGAGAGGGCGGCCAGCACCAGTGCCGCACCGATATATTCCGGGCTACCCGGCACGGCAAAACTGCTCAGCGCCGAGGCCGTCATGAGTGCTGCCACCGCCACCGGCCCTACCGCCAAACTCGCGCTGGTGCCAAAGATGGCGTACAGCACCAGCGGCAGCATGCTGGCATAGAGCCCCATTTCCGGCGGCAACCCTGCCAGCATGGCGTAGGCCAGCGCTTGCGGCACCAGCATCAGCGTGACGATCACCGCGGCAAGTACATCCCGCGTGAGCAAGCCCCGGTGATAGGTTCGCAACCAGCCGATTAGCGGCACCCAGCGCTCAATGATCATGATGCAGTCTCATAATAGGTACCTGCTGATACGGGGCCTTCGTAGTAGGGTTTCACTCATCTTCGATTTTTATTCGGCACTCCGTTCAAGACCTTGGCGCTGGTCTTCCAAGTCAACCCCTGCCGCATGGGCCGCCGTAAACAGCTCCGCCAATTCGCACTGCTCGTGCTGACGCTTGGCGTAGGCCCACAGGTGCGTGGCCCGCTTACCTGAGCGGCAAAACGCCAAGAGAGGGCGCGGCAGCTGTTGGAGCGCTTCAGCAAAGGCGCGGATATCAGCTTCGCTGTACTCGCCTGGCTTCACGGGGATATGCACCCAGGCAAGGCCAAGCTGCTCGGCTTTTTCGCGGTAGCGCGCCTCGTCTGGAAAGTCCTCGCTCTCACCTTCGATGCGGTTACACACCACCGCGTGAAAACCACGCGCTTTTACCTCCTCCAACTCATCCACCGTCAGCGCTGAGGTGATCTCAACGCCTGGCTCCAATGGCTTCGTTTGCATGACCACACCTCCTATTGGTTTGGATAGCATCAATCCCAGGCCGCACCTTCCAGGGCATCCAGGGGGATTTTCAGATAGCGCTTGCCGTTGGCTTCAGGCTCTGGAAGACGACCACCGCGGATATTCACCTGCAGCGCGTGCAAAATCAGCTTGGGCATGGGCAGCTCGCTATCCCGCTTGTGGCGCAGTGCGATGTACTCCTCCTCGCTTTTGCCTACCAAGTGCGGGTTGTTGGCTCGCTGCTCATTGACGCTGCTCTCCCACTGCGGCTCACGGTCGTCGGGCATATAGTCGTGGCCAGTGAACAGCCGTGTATTGCCCGGTAGCGCGAGAATCTGCTGGATGGAGTTCCATAGAGATTTGGCATCCCCACCGGGAAAATCGGCTCGCGCCGTCCCAAAATCAGGCTGAAAAAGGGTGTCATGCACAAAGGCGGCATCACCGATTACGTAGGTGATAGAAGCCAGCGTATGACCAGGCGAGTGCAGCACGCGAGCGCTGAGTTCACCGATGGCAAACGTGTCGCCCTCGACAAACAGCGTGACCCACTGGCGGCCATCGGTGGGCATCTCCGGCCAGTGATAAATCTCTTTCCACAGGGCCTGCACTTGGGTGACGTACTGGCCAATCGCCGTCGGCGCGCCGGTTTTTTCTTTTAAGTACTGGGCTGCTGAAAAGTGGTCCGCGTGGGGGTGCGTATCCAGAATCCACGCCACCGTTAGCCCCTCTTCCTCTACATATGTCAGCAACGCATCAGCGCAGAAAGTCGCCGTTGCGCCAGATTTCTCGTCGAAATCCAGCACCGGGTCAATAATCGCGCACTGTTTGGTAGCGGGGTCGCTGACGATGTATTGAACGCTAAAGGTGCGCGGATCAAAAAAGCCCGCCACGTCGGGTGACCCCGCACCGGTGCTTTGAGATAGGGCGAAGGTCTTCATGCTTATCTCCTAGATACGTGAGTATGTATGCTTGACGCCTACGCGCCAATTATTGTTATAAAGATAGCTAATTATGGAATATAAGCAATCACAACTACAAAAATGCCGCCTCCCTGAAAACAGGGGGCGGCAATCCATAAGAGCACTAGTGGCGCAATCGATACGGGCTAAAACGCCTTCTCCAACGCAAAGCGCGGCTGGGTGCTCCCCTCTTTCGTCACGCTCTCCATGAACATCGCTAGCGGGCGCACCCAGAGGCCGTAGCCGCCGTAGAGCGCGCGGTAGACCACTAGCGGCTCTTCGCTTTCGCTGTGCTGGGCGGTGCCCACCACTTCGTACAGGCTGCCTTTGTAGTGGCGGTAAATACCGGGAACGGGAGTGGTCATTCGTTTTCCTCTTGAATGGCTTGAGTGGCGGCGGGCTGATTCGCTTTTTTGTCGAGGCGCTCCAGCACTTTGGAGGCGGCCACGAAGCCAAAAGTGCCGGTGAGAAACGTCGCCGCGCCAAAGCCGGAAGCGCAGTCCAGCCGTGTAGTCTCGTTGCTGCCGGGCTTTTGCAGGCACACTTCGCCGTCGGCACTGGGGTAGACCAGCTGCTCGTCGGAGTAGACGCACTCCACCGAGAAACGCCGCTTGGGGTTGCGGGAGAAGCCGTAATCGCGACGCAGCCGCGAGCGCACTTTGGAGAGCAGCGGGTCGTGCTCGGTGCGGGTCAAATCCGCCACTTGAATGCGCGTCGGGTCGGTCTGCCCGCCCGCCGCGCCGGTCACGGTAATCGGCATTTTGCGCCGCTTGCACCAGGCGATTAGCGCCGCTTTGGCAATCACGCTATCAATGGCATCCACCACGTGGTCGGCATCCTCAGGAATGCGCTCGGCCAGGTTGGTGGGCGTGACGAAGGCGGTATCCGCGACAATCTCGATCTCAGGGGCAATCAGGCGACAGCGCTCGGCCAGCACGTCTACTTTAGGCTGGCCAATCGTGCCATCCAGCGCGTGGAGCTGGCGGTTGACGTTAGAGACACACACGTCGTCCAGATCAATCAGCGTAAGCTTGCCGATGCCCGAGCGGGCGAGCGCTTCGACCGTCCAGCTGCCCACGCCGCCGACCCCGACCACCACCACATGGGCACGGCGAAATGCCTGCGCCGCACGCTGGCCGTAAAGGCGCCGAATACCGCCAAAGCGGAAGTCATAATCGCTAGAAGACGTCGTGGATTCATTCAATGACATGGGCAGGCTCACAGTGCTTGCAGGGCAGAAGGCGTGGCAATGGGCGGCGTTCGCACGCTATCTAGAGGTAAATGCCCCTGCCAGCCAAACTGCTCGAACAGATTTTTCATCGTCTCATCCACGGCGCAGCTGAGCTGAATGCGCTTATCCAGCAGCGGGTGATCAAACGCTAAATAGGTCGCGGCAAGCAGCAGCCGCGGGGCGGCCAGCTGCTCGGCAAAAAAGCGGTTATGGATACTTTTGCCGTGCTTGGCGTCGCCAATGATCGGGTAGCCACGGCGGGATAAGTGGCGGCGAATTTGGTGCCGTCGCCCGGTCAGCGGCCGTGCTTCCACCAGCGAGTAGCGCGCCACCGGGTAGCGGTCTACCCGTACCGGCAGCTCTACGCTATCCAAGCGGCGAATATCGGTCATCGCGGGCATGGCGGGCATTTCTGCCTTGGGGCGCGTGCCGTCCTCCTCCCGTAACGGGTAATCCAACCGCTCCTGCTCCGGCGCTTTGCCCCGCACCACCGCTAGGTAGCGCTTCTCTACCTGGCGTTCGCTAAACCTTTCGCTCAGCAGGGCGGCGGCCTCGGAGGAGAGGCCAAACACCATCACGCCGGAGGTAGGCCGGTCCAGCCGGTGCACCGGGTAGACCCGTTTGCCGAGCTGGTCGCGCAGGCGCTGAAGCAGGAACTCGGTTTCCCCACGCGCCAGCGCTGAGCGGTGCACTAACAGGCCTGACGGCTTATGCACCGCTACAAGATGCTCATCCTGATAAAGGATGTTAAGTGGCTGCATGGAACTCCTTGATACATAGGCAGAGCATTTGGACATGAAACAGGGGCGTAAAACAGGCGCATAAAACAGAGATGTGGAATAGCGGGCTATTGTCGCGGCTTGGCGCGCCGATGTCATCCGTTGCCAGCACGCTAGGCGGGATTTCTTCGCCATTGGCAGAGTGACGGTAGGCCAACTACTGTTACAGAGTGCCCTTTGTGAGGGCTTCCACGGATAAGGAAAGGAGCAATTATTATGCGCTATTCACTACCCCTTACCGGTATCGCGGCGGGTGTGCTGCTGGCCACCACGGTACAGGCCAATGAACCGCTTAATGTTGAAATGCATAAGGTCAGCGCAGACGGTGTGGAGGAGTCTATCGGTACGGTGGCCGTTGAGCATACCGAGCATGGCGTGCTGCTCACCCCTTCGTTAACCGGCCTGGAACCAGGCGTTTATGGCTTTCACGTTCACCAAAACGCCAGCTGTGAGCCCGCCGAGAACGACAGCGGCGAGATGACCGCCGCGCTTTCCGCTGGCGGACACTACGATCCTGACGAGACCGGCACCCACCAGGGGCCTTACGGTGAAGGCCACTTGGGCGACCTACCGGTGCTGACCGTGAATGAGGATGGTGAAGCCAACCTGCCGGTACTAGCCCCACGCTTGAGCATGGAAAACATGCCGGGCCGCAGCCTAATGATTCACGCCGGTGGCGACACCCACGCTGATGAACCCCACCTGGGCGGTGGCGGCGCCCGCATGGCTTGCGGCGTTATCTCCTCTTAATCCTCAATTTGATGGCATTTTCACTTCGGGCAGCCAAACGGTTGCCCGTTTTTCTTTGTTAATCAGCCACTAAAGTCGTAAAGCACTAACCGGTACGTCTCTGTACATTCACCCCGGCTAAATAAGCGCGGCTTGCTGCATGGCTGTCCGCTTGACACCCTCCCTGACCAGTTGAGTGCTTTACATGATTACGTTCATTCTCTCGATAGTGTTATTAGTCGTGGGTTACTTTACCTACGGCAAGTTTGTCGAGCGCGTGTTTGTCGCTGACCGTAAGCGTCAAACACCGGCGTTCAGTATGCGCGACGACATCGACTATGTGCCGATGAACACCACGCGCAACTCGCTTATCCAGTTGCTTAACATTGCCGGTGTAGGCCCGATTTTCGGCCCTATCCTGGGTGCTCTCTATGGTCCGGTGGCGTTTGTGTGGATCGTGATTGGCTGTATTTTTGCAGGCGCGGTTCACGACTACCTAACCGGCATGATCTCCATCCGTAACCACGGCGCTCACCTGCCCCAGTTGGCGGGCAAATTCCTGGGCAAAACGATGAAGCACGTGGTGAATGGCTTTGCGATTTTGCTGCTGCTATTGGTCGGCACCGTGTTCGTTACCTCTCCGGCGGCCCTGCTCGCTAACATGACATCGCTGTCGCTGACGCTTATCATCCTGGCGATTTTTGCCTACTACCTGATTGCCACGCTGCTGCCGATTGATAAAGTGATTGGGCGTATTTACCCCTACTTCGGCGCGCTGTTGCTGTTCAGCGCCGCTGGCATCGGCATTGGTTTGGTGGTAACCGGCGCGCCTATCCCGGAGCTCTCGTTCCAGAACATGCACCCGGATAACGCACCGATCTTCCCGCTGCTGTTCCTGACCATCTCCTGCGGTGCGCTGTCCGGCTTCCACGCCACACAGACGCCAATCATTTCGCGCACTACTGAAAACGAAACCAACGGACGCAAAATCTTCTACGGCATGATGATCGCCGAAGGCGTGATTGCCATGATTTGGGCAGCGGCAGCCATGAGCCTGTTCCAAGGTGAACAGTCGCTTTCCGATGTATTGGCAGCAGGCGGCCCTGCCGCTGTTGTGAGCGAAGTCTCTACCACCATGCTGGGCGCCGTTGGTGGCACCCTGGCCGTGCTGGGTGTCATTGTGCTGCCCATCACCTCCGGCGATACCGCCTTCCGCAGCGCTCGGATGATTATTGCCGACTATTTAAAAGTAGAGCAGAAGCCTATCGTTAAGCGCATCCTGATTGCGCTGCCGCTGTTTGTGGCGTCTTACGCGCTCACCCATATGGACTTCACGCTGCTGTGGCGCTACTTCTCCTGGGCCAACCAAACTACCGCCGTGATTGCGCTCTGGACCGGCACGATGTATCTGGTGCTATCGCGCAAGCCCTACCTGATCACCTCGATTCCTGCGGTGTTTATGACCATGGCAACCTTCACCTACCTCGCTTACGCGCCGATTGGCTTTAACCTGCCGCTACAAACCAGCTATATCGTGGCCGCACTCGGCACGCTGATCTGTATTGCGCTATTTATGAAGCGCGTACGCCGCCTCAGCCGCGCCACCTTTAGCGTGGATGAGCCGGTGCCTGGTGCGCTGGATCAAGACGCTACGCTGGCCACTAGCAATCGGTAAATATCAGGTCAACACTTTGCATTGAAACGCAAAACGGGCAGCCCCAAGGGGCTGCCCGTCAGACTGCTGACAAAGCCCTGGCCCTTCGGCCAGGGTTTTGCTTTGATAAGCGTATCGTTTTTAGTGGTGGCCGATATGCTCAAAGACCCTTCCCCCCAACAGCACGAACTGGAGATGGTCAC
>NZ_JBITWC010000021.1:0-87483 GCF_044543515.1 Vreelandella lionensis
GCTACTCGCCGGTGCCGAGAGTTGCAGCAAATACCGAGGGGCCCTCGGGAATTGACGCCTGTTGAGTTTGTGTAAGACCGGCAATGCCAAGGCATGGAAGGCAACGGACAGCGAAGCAGGAACCTGGAAGGCGACAACCAGGGAATGCCCTTCCTTATCCGCCGCGGGCGGCAGCTTCTTAAGAAGCTGAGGGAGGGGAGGAGGTCAAAACCAGCGTGGCCCATACCCGGGAAACCCAGGCGGCCACCCAGCGTATCCGCAATGCCAGCCAGCGCGTGAACGACTTAATGGAAGAGATTAGCCGAGCGGCTAGAGAACAGAGCGACGGTGTTGCGCAAATTGGCCTAGCCATTGCTGAGATTGACAGCACGACTCAGGCTAGCGCATCGGATATGGAGAGTTACCGCCGCGTGGCAGATACGTTAAGTGGCGAAGCTGCCGCACTAACCAACAGCGTGAATGCCTTTAGAACATCCCGGAGCGGGGAGCTGCCGCCAGTGGCGTTGGGTCACCCCCCAGAGCAGCGGGATGAAAGGCCAACGGTGAAAGCGCTGCCCCGGAATAAAGCGGCGACTGAAGAGTGGGAGCAATTCTAAGCCCGCCCTGACCGCCACCCACGGCGGTGTAAGCGCTGCTGTGGGTGTTGGTGTTAGTGCTTATTGTGCCAATGGTTCAAGCCAGTAAGCGGGCGTTTAACGCTCTTTCTTTACTAGGCACGTTTCTGTTAACTGATCGAGCCGGTCGTAACCCAAGAGTCCAACCGCCCGATCAATTTCGGCGTTCAGAATGTCCAGTGCATGTTCGGCGCCTGCTTGTCCTCCGGCTGCTAGCCCGTAGAGAGTGGCGCGGCCTAGCCATACAGCGTCGGCGCCAAGCGCCAATGCTTTTACAATATCGGTGCCCCGCCTAAAACCACTATCAACAAACAGTTGGCAGCGTTCCCCGACGGCAGCTTTGACAGCTGGCAGAATATCCATCGGAGAGATGGCATGGTTTAGCTGCCTACCACCGTGGTTAGATAGCACAATCGCATCGGCACCCAGTTGAGCGGCTTTGCCAGCCTCTTCGGGATCCAAAATACCTTTGATAATCAGCTTTCCAGGCCATAAGTCGCGGAGCCATACGATATCTTCCCAGTTAAGGGAGGGGTCGAGCTGCTGACCAATGATGACGGAGGCTCCCTGGGCGCTGCGTTGGTTGGGCGGCAGGAGCGCATCCAGGTTTTTGAAAGTTGGAGGGCCGTCTGGATAGAGCACATCCAGCATCCACTTCGGCTTGGATAGCATATGCAGCAAATTGGTTAAATTAGGCTGCATCGGGCGTCTAAAATTGCGTACATCCCACTCCCGGTTTCCATATATGGCACTGTCTGTCGTGATCACGATGGCTTCAACATCCGCCTGTCGGCAACGCTCAACGAGAGAGCGCACAAAAGCCCGGTCACGATAGAAGTAGATCTGCATCCACGCAGATAACCCTTCCAGTGCTGTGATGTCCTCCAGGGCGGTTGTCGATACATTGCTTAGCACAAAAGGGATATCTCGGCTGCGGGCAGCGCTCGCCAGCTTGATATCACCATGTTTCGTCAGCATGCCATTGAACCCGGTGGGGCCAATCACCATAGGCAGGCTATACCGCTTTCCCAGCAGTGACGTGGCCAAGTCCCGAGGGCCGATTTTGGTCAGGCTCTTGGGTTTAAAGAGGTATTGGTCGAAGACTTCCCTGTTATGGCGCAGTGTGTGCTCGTCGTCACTGCCGCCATGCAGGTACTCGAACACAAAATTGGGAAGGCGCTTTTTGGCGATAAGCTCTAAGTCTGAAATGTTGAGAGCTTTTTTATGGTTATAGCCTGAGTAGCGCTGACGCTTCATGGTCGCTCCTGAAGGGGTATCACTATTGATCCGCAACTAAAGTATAGGCTCGGAAGGCTTTCGCTTCTTTTGCCATACTACCATACTAGTCATATCAGTCGTGGTAGCAATTCGTCACAGACTCTCATTTACGGATTTAGGTGTTATGCACGCGACCCTACAAACGCTATGGCAGGAAACCCGCGACAGTGACCCGGTACGCCAGCGCTTATACCAAGTTTTAAGGCAGTCAATTATTCAGATGGTGCTGGCACCTGGTCGGGCGCTATCCGAAAAAGAGATTGCCGATACCTTTTCGGTTAGCCGCCAGCCTGTACGGGAGGCATTTATCCGGCTTTCGGAGGCGGGGTTGGTGGAGGTAAAACCTCAGCGTGGCACCTACGTTGTCAAGATTTCCCAGCAGGCGGTACTTGAGGCCCGTTTCGTCCGTGAAGCGATTGAAGTTGCAGTGGTGAAGTTGGCAGCCAAGAAAGGCATTGAGCCTAGCGTGCTCAAAGAGCTGCATGACTTACTTGAGCGCCAGCGCCGCTGTCTTGAGCCCCACGATTACGACCGCTTCTATCATCTTGACGAAGCCTTTCATCGCACGCTGTCACTCGGTGTAAGGCAGCAGGCTGCCTGGAAAGTCATTGAAGAGGTAAGAGCTCAATTGGATCGTGTGCGCTATCTCAGCGTCCCACATAGCACTCCTCTGGAGCGGCTTGTCGATCAGCACAACCATATTATTGCGGCCATTGAAGCACGTGACGTTAAGCGTGCTGAAGAAGCAATGATGCTTCATTTGCGAGAAATTCTCGTCTCCATGCCTGACTTGATCCGCCGTTTCCCAGATATGTTCGATGTACAAGACAACCCAGTAATGCAGGAGGCGATCCAATGAAGATTGAGCGTGCCTATACCATTGTTACGTCACCGGGACGTAATTTCGTCACGTTGAAAATTGTTACTGACCAAGGTGTCTATGGAATTGGCGATGCAACACTAAATGGCCGTGAGATGGCCGTTGTGGCGTATTTGGAAGAGCATGTCATTCCAATGTTAATTGGTCGGGACCCCCATCGTATCGAGGATATCTGGCACTATCTGTACCGCGGCGCGTACTGGCGGCGTGGGCCTGTCACCATGAGCGCTATTGCTGCCGTTGACATAGCACTTTGGGATATCAAAGCCAAGCTTGCGGGGATGCCGCTGTACCAGCTTCTGGGTGGGAAAAGCCGAGAGCGCGTTATGGTGTATGGCCATGCAACAGGGCGTGATATTGAAGCGTGCCTGGATGAGGTTGCCCGCCATGTAGATGAGGGCTACAAGGCCGTACGCGTTCAAGCGGGTGTCCCGGGGATTGCCAGCATCTACGGTGTTGCCAAAAAAGAGGGGGAGCGCTACGAGCCAGCGGATTCCGACTTGCCTGCAGAGCATGTGTGGAGTACCAGCAAATATTTAAACCATGTACCGAAACTGTTTGCTGCGGTAAGAGAGCGTTTCGGTGACGACTTGCACGTCCTCCACGATGTTCACCACCGTCTTACTCCCATTGAAGCTGCCCGTTTAGGCAAGGAAGTAGAACCCTATAACCTGTTCTGGCTGGAGGATTGTGTGCCTGCCGAGAACCAGGAAGCCTTTGGCCTCATTCGCCAGCACACCACCACGCCGCTGGCGGTAGGCGAAGTGTTTAACAGCCTCTTTGATGCCAAAACGCTGATTGAAAACCAGTGGATCGACTATATCCGCGCCACGTTGACCCATGCTGGCGGTATTACCCATGTGCGCCGTATTGCCGACCTGGCCGGTCTTTATCATGTGCGTACTGGTTTCCACGGGCCGACGGATCTTTCACCGGTTTGTCTGGGGGCCGCTATCCACTTCGACACCTGGGTACCCAACTTTGGTATTCAGGAGTATATGCCCCATACCAGCGCCACGGATGACGTATTCCCCCATGATTACCATTTTGAAGATGGGCATTTCATTGTGGGTGAAAACCCCGGGCATGGCGTTGATATCGACGAGGATTTAACCAAGCAGTACCCCTATAAGCGTGCCAGCCTGCCGGTCAACCGGTTGGAAGACGGCACCCTCTGGCACTGGTAAGGAGTTTTGCATCCATGAAAGCATTTCAGGTCAACGCACCCCATGACTACCGGGTTGCCGAAGTTGAAGAACCTACTGCCGGGGCGGGTGAAGTGCTGGTGCGCGTGGCATTTGCCGGTATCTGTGGCTCCGACATGCATATCATCCACGGTGACAATGCCTTTGTGCGTTTCCCGCGCATCACCGGCCATGAATTTGCTGGTGTTATCGATGCGGTGGGCGAGAGCGTTACCGATGTGGCGGTAGGTGATCGCGTCTGTGTCGACCCGGTGATTAGCTGCGGTACCTGCTACCCCTGCCGGATGAATCGCCCCAACGTGTGCAGCGCCCTGGAGGTGATCGGTGTGCACCGCAATGGTGGCTTTGAGGAGTTTGTTTCCGTGCCAGTGGCGAACGTGCACAAGCTGCCTGAGCATATTGGCCTGGACGCAGCCGCGCTGGTCGAGCCTTACACCATTGCTGCTAACGTGCTGGACCGCATGCAGCCGCACCCTGGCGACCGGCTCTTGATTCTGGGCGCGGGCGTGATCGGCATGACCATCCTGCAAATGGCCCGGGCTCTAGGCATTGAAGAGATCATCGTTACCGACGTGATCAATGAGCGCTTGACCGCCGCCAAGGAGCTAGGGGCTACGCACGTTCTCAATAGCCGCGAGCAGGAAGTGGAAAAAGAGGTGCTGGCGCTGACCCAAGGCGAAGGCGTACCGCTAATTGCCGATGCGGCCTGCGTGCCTGCACTGCTCCCGCAAATGCTGCGTTTGGCTTCTCCGGCTGGGCGTATTGGCTTATTAGGGTTTAGTGTTCAGCCCAGCGAGCTGGTACAGCTGGAAGTCATCAAGAAAGAGCTAACCCTTGTCGGCTCACGGCTCAATAATCGCAAGTTTCCGGAGGTGCTCAGGTTAATGGAGAACGGCAGACTGGATCCGCTGGCGCTTGTCAGTCACCGGCTTCCGCTAAGCGATATGCCTAACGCCATTGATATGCTTGACCACCGTCCTGAAGAGGCCCGAAAAGTACTGATTAGCATCGGTGCTTAAGGGTATTCACGCCAACCCACGCATCATCAATAAACTACAAAACGAGTGTGCAGGAGAGAAAAAATGATCAAGAAATTACTGTCCAGTGCTGTCCTTGGAGCTGCCATCCTCGGCAGTCATTCGCTCATGGCGGCGGATTTTACCTTGCGCTTTGGTCACTTGGCTAATGAGCAGAACATTTGGCACCAGGCCGCCGAGAAGTTTAAAGAGGAAGTTGAAGCTAACTCTGACGGGCGTATTGAAGTACGCCTGTACCCTAGCGAGCAGCTAGGCAACGAAATGGACGTGATTAATAGTATCCAGCTAGGCACGGCGGATATGACCATCACGGGCGAAAGCTTACAAAACTGGGCACCTAAAGCGGCCATGATGGCTGTGCCTTATGCCTTCCGGGATTCCGAGCATTTACATGCTGCGGTGAACGGTGATATTGGCGCTGAGATTGAAGCTCAAATCACTGAGCGCACTAACTTGGTTCCTCTCGCCTGGTTTGAACGCGGCCCACGGGAGTTGACCTCCAACCGGCCTATCCGCCATCCGGATGACCTGGACGGATTACGCCTTCGTGTGCCGAACGTGCCGCTCTTCGTGGATACCTGGCAAGCCTTAGGGGCGCGTCCTACGCCGATGGCATTTAGCGAAGTATTTACAGCACTGCAGCAAAACACCATAGAAGGCCAAGAGAACCCGCTTAGCCTGATCGAAAGTGCCAGCTTTAATGAAGTGCAGGATTACGTCAACATGACTGGTCATGTGCGTAGCTGGATTTATGTAGTGATTGGGCGTAATCAGCTTGAAAATATGCCGGAAGAGCTGCAGCAAGTTGTCCGTGACGCTGCCCAGACGATGCAGGAGTATCAAGCCGATCTTTTTGTTGAAGATCAGAAACGCCTTGAGCAAGCACTCCAAGAGCGTGGCATGGAGTTCGTAGACGTCGACGTTGCTGCGTTTGCCGAGAAGGCCCGTCCGGCTGTCCTAGAGGCTCTGACAGACGAGCAGCGTGAGCTTTTCGACGCTATTCAAGACTTATAAAGCGGCTGGTAATTAAAGATGGGCTGGCGATGAGTTAGCCCATCTTTTCACGACAAAAAAGCTTGCCCATGAGGATACGGTGATGAACTCGGATCAAGAAGCGCTCGAGCAATCAGCGTTGGAGCGTCTGGACTCAATGTCGACGGTGCCAAAGTTGCAGGGGCCGATTGGACGTGTAATTGGCTGGGTTGATACTTGCTTTCTGGCACTCGCCGTGACGGCCCTTGTCGCCATTGCCGCGACGGTGTTACTACAAATTAGTTCGCGGCTTTTTTTGCCCTTCTCGATTTCCTGGACCGAAGAGCTCTCGCGCTATCTATTTATTTATATGGTGGCGTTATCGGTCGGAGTCGTTTTACGCCAAAACCGTAATATTAGTGTTGAGCTTTTCCATCACTTGTTGGGGCCACGTATGAAGGCGGCTTTCCAAGTACTGATCTGTTTGCTAACAGGGGTATTTGCTTTCCTTGTTCTACCTTACGCATGGAAGTATGCACAGAACGGCGCCTGGCAAACCTCCCCCACGCTTGGTATTCCCATGCTCTATATCTTTTTCTCAACGGTAGTCACCTTTGCACTACTCCTGGTTTATAGCTTACTAGGGTGTCTTGAGGGAATTATCGCAATGTGTCGCTCCTCTGCCTCCCTACAGGAGTCGTAAGCATGGAAGTTATTATACTTTTTAGTGTTTTTCTAATCCTGCTAGCAGTGGGTATGCCCATTGCGTTTGCGTTAGGAATGGCGTCCCTGTCCTACCTTCTGCTGGAAGGTATTTCCCTGACGATTGTTCCACAGCGTATGTTTGCCGGTATCGATACTTTCGTACTGCTCTGTATTCCAGGCTTTGTACTCGCCGGTAACCTAATGAACGTGGGCAATATTACGGAACATATTGTGCGCTTCTCCAACGCTTTGCTAGGCCATATCCGGGGCGGACTAGGCTTGGCTAACGTGGCGGGTTCGATGATTTTCGGCGGTATCTCCGGCACAGCGGTTGCCGACTCAGCCAGTATCGGTTCAGTGATGATTCCCGGTATGGCGCGTTCGGGCTATGACAAACCATTCGCGGCCGCCGTGACGGCAGCCTCGTCTACCGTAGGTCCGATTATTCCTCCCAGCGTACCGATGATTATTGCGGGTTCGCTGAGCGGTATTTCCGTAGGGCGCATGTTTTTGGCGGGGGCTATCCCCGGCTTGCTGATGGGCGTCGCTATGATGGTGACGGTCTATATTTTGGCCGTTCGCCGTGGGTATCCAAAAGAGCAGCGAGTGCCGTTCATGCAACTGCTACGTGAAGCGAAAACGGCATTTTGGGCGCTGTTAATGACCGTGATTATTCTTTACGGCATTATCGGTGGCTTCTTTACCCCTACCGAGGCATCCATTGTTGCCTGCCTGTATGCGCTAGTGGTTGGTATGTATGTCTACAAGGGGCTGTCTTGGAAAAAGCTGCCAGCGATTTTGTCCGATACGGTGCTGACCTCCTCGGCGCTACTACTGATGGTAGGTTTAGCGAATTTGTTTGGCTGGATTCTGACGAGCGAACAAATCCCTCAGATGATTGCCACGCTAATTCTCTCTATCAGCGATAATCCGCTGATTGTCCTGTTGATACTGAATCTTATCCTGCTGTTTGTTGGCGCGTTTATGGAAACCATTGCTGCGCTGATCATTCTTTTCCCTGCCTTGGTGGGAGTGGCCACCGGTGTCGGTGTTGATCCCGTCCATTTTGCGGTGATTGCGGTATTGAACTTGATGATCGGCCTTACCACGCCGCCGGTAGGCGTGTGCCTATTTGTAGTAGCAGGCATTGGTAAAATACCCATGTTGACTGTCGCCAGGGCGATCGTGCCGTTCTTGCTCTGCAACCTGGCAGTCCTATTGCTGGTCACTTATGTACCCGCCATTTCACTTTGGTTGCCCAACCTGTTGATGGGGGAGTAATCGTTGATGACATCACAGTGTATCGAAGCTAAGCCAGGGAGTGGTCGGATCGGAATTGTTCATCTGGGGTTAGGCGCGTTTCATCGCGCTCATCAGGCGGTGTATTTGGAGCGTTACCGCCAGCGTAGTGGCGATGTCGATTGGGGCGTATGTAGTGCCAACCTGCGTTCCAGCATTGGGTTGGTCGATGACCTGGTCGCGGCAGGGTACCGTTATCATGTCGCGGAGTACGCCGATAGCCAACACTTTGCGCTACGTGAGATAGGAGTCATCGAAGAGGCACTTTTTACCGGCCGTGATAGCGCAGGCAACTGGGGGCGTGACAGGGAGGCGCTCCTGGCGCGAATGGCCTCCGCCGATACGCGTATCGTCACTTTGACCGTCACGGAAAAGGGGTACTTTCTAAACCCTGCTAGCGGTGACTTAAGAAGTGACGACCCTATGATCGCTGGCGACATTGCCTCGCCCCGGCAGCCGCGCACAGCGCCAGGACTGCTGGTGGAAGCGTTAGCCCGACGGCATGAGGCAGGCATTGCCCCTTTTACGGTGCTCTCTTGCGATAACATGCCCGACAACGGTAAGCGCACCCGCCAAGCGGTGGTGCAACTGGCCGAGCATCGCGACCCCGCGCTGGCCCGCTGGATTGCCAATGACGTTGCTTTTCCCTGCAGCATGGTAGATCGCATCGTTCCCGCTATGACAGACGCTGATTTTGAACGCTTGGCTGCGCTGGGTGTGAACGACGCAAATGCCGTGGTGTGCGAGGCGTTCTCCCAATGGGTGGTGGAAGACTGCTTTCCTATGGGAAGACCGAGCTGGGAAGCAGAGGGAGTCGAAATGGTCGCCGATGTGGCGCCTTTTGAAACCATGAAGCTGCGTATGCTCAATGGTAGCCATTCACTGCTTGCCTATCTTGGTGCGTTGGCAGGCATTGAAACGGTTTTTGACGGAGTTAACCAGTTTGACCTACGCGCTTTATTACGCCGCTATATGCTTGAAGAGGCGGCGCCGACACTCGACATGCCCGATGGGGTTGATTTAACCGGCTACGCCGACTCGTTACTCGAACGCTTTGGGAATGACAGCTTGCGGCACCGCTTGCAGCAAATTGCTATGGATGGCAGCCAGAAGCTGCCTCAGCGGTGGTTAACCGGTACGCTGGCGCGGGCCAATGCCGGCCAAGCATCACCCTGTGTAGCGCTGGGCATGGCGGCTTGGATTCGTTATACCGTTGGAGAGGATTTGCTGGGGAATGGCTACACCCTCGATGACCCAATGGCTAAGCGCTTTGCTGAGCTGCACTGCAAGCATGGTTTAGATGCCGCTGCCCTGGTAACGGCGTTTTTAGCTATGGATGATATCGTACCCAGTGGTCTGGCCGCTGATAGCGCCTTTACCAAGGCTGTTCATACATTTTACCAAACACTGATACAAGATGGGCTTGCTGGGGCGCTGGCAGTGCTTGAGCGTAGCTGATAAAGGAGTTCGTTATGGAGCATACGTGGCGCTGGTTCGGCCCAAAGGATGCCATACGCCTAGCGGAAATTCGTCAGGCAGGCGCAACGGGAATCGTCACGGCTTTGCACGATGTGCCCAATGACCAAGTATGGCCGGTAGCCGCCATCCGTGAGCGTAAAGAGCTGATTGAAGCTGCCGGATTGAGCTGGTCGGTGGTTGAAAGTGTGCCGGTGCATGAAGCCATTAAAAAGGGGTTGCCTGAACGCGATGCCCTGATCGACACATACTGTCAAACCCTTCGTAACCTAGCGGCTTGCGGTATCGATACGGTCTGTTACAACTTCATGCCGGTACTCGACTGGACGCGCACCGACCTGACCTATGCATTGCCCGATGGTGCTTTGGCGCTGCGTTTTGATCAGGTCGCTTTTGCCGCGTTTGACCTATACCTGCTTCAACGGCCTAGTGCTGAAGAGGCGTATAGTGACGAGGAGAGAGAGCAGGCTGCCCGTTACTTGGAAGGGCTGGATGAGGCCGGACGGAATAAACTGATTAATACGCTGATTGCCGGGCTTCCAGGGGCTGAAGAGCACTACACGCTGGAGCAGTTCCGTACCGTATTAGAAGCGTATACGGATATTGATGCTACGAAGCTTCGGGAGAACCTGGGGTATTTTTTAAAGGCCGTGATTCCGGTAGCGGAAGAGGTGGGCATCCGTATGGCCATCCATCCCGATGACCCGCCCCGCCCGTTGCTAGGTCTGCCGAGAGTTGTGTCCTGTGCCGATGACGTGGAGTGGATTCTGCAGTCGGTGCCAAGCGCGGCGAATGGCATTACCTTCTGCACTGGCTCCTATGGGGTTCGCAAAGAGAACGACCTGGTGGCGATGGCGCGACGTTTCGCTAAGCATATCCATTTTGTCCATTTACGCGCTACGCAGCGGGAAGCTACGGACGAGCGTTCGTTTCATGAGGCGCCGCACCTGGCAGGCGATGTGGATATGGTGGCGGTCATTCACGCTTTGGTTGATGAAGAGCGTCGGCGCCAAAGGGAAGGTGGGGCGCGCTTACCGCTGCGCCCGGATCATGGGCACCACATCCTCGATGATCAGCAGCGCAATACGGCACCGGGCTACCCACTTTACGGGCGTATGCGCGGCTTGGCTGAACTGCGTGGCGTAGAGCTGGCGGTGCGACAGTTAACGGCTTGATTCCATTAGCCCCACAATGACCGCTGGCAGCTCGTGGGCGTGGTGGATACCCACCGCGCCCTCAGGTGTGCTCTCTTCATTGGGAAAGTGGTTGAGGTGGATAACCTGCATACCCGCTGCCAAGCCTGCTTCTACACCCACCGCCGCATCATCAATGACAATACAGTGCTGTGGGGCAAAGCCCATGGCAGCCGCTGCTTTACGGTACAACTCTGGGTCTGGCTTCCAGACATTGAGGGTGTAAGCGCTGAATAACTGGCCTTGAAAGTGGTCTTCCAGCTGTGTGCTTTCTAGCGCGCAGCGGATTTTGCGCTCAGGGCCGTTGGACACCACCGCTTTGGGGTAGCTCTTTAACTGCGTGAGCGCATCCGGTATGCCTGGGATGGCCACCAGCTCGGCGCGCATGCGTGCTTCCATACGAGTCCGCATTCCTGCCTCAAGCTGGGTAAGCGCTTCCTCTGTTAACTTGTGGAAACGATGCTCCAACGTGTGAACGATGGTATGGAAGCGCACGCCACGAAACTCCTCCATATAATGCTGTGCCGAGAAGGGCAGGCCAAACTCGGGGAAGATCTCACCCATTACGTCAGCAAGAAGTATTTCGCTATCCACTAGGGTGCCGTCGCAGTCGAATAGAAGGCAGAAGTGCGAGAGTGTGCTGTGGCCTGAACTCATTGATTCACCTCTTCGTTCACAAGGCTGATCGGCGGCTCACCCTGTAGTGCCAAGCGTATGTTATCGACCGCACGCTGGGCCATGGCCTCGCGGGTTTCATGGGTGGCAGAGCCGATGTGAGGGAGGGCGACCACATTAGGCATGTGAGGCAGTGGCGATGAAGCGGAGAGCGGCTCCTGCTCAAAGACATCCAGGCCCGCGGCTTTGATCACCCCGTTTTCTAGGGCATTGATCAAGGCGCTTTCATCAACCACCTTGCCACGGGCAATATTGATAAAGATAGCGGTGCGCTTCATCAGCGCGAACTGTTGGGCACCGATCAGTCGTTCAGTCTCGGCGGTCAGCGGGACGGTAACGCAGACAAAATCAGACTCGGCCAGTAATTCATCCAGTTCACGGCGCGTAGCTCCGAGTTGTTGTTCTATTGCAGGCTTGGGTGAAGCGTTGGAGTAGAGTACCTTCATGCCAAAACCCAGAGCGCCGCGCCTGGCAACGGCCTGCCCTATGCGGCCAAAACCCACCATGCCCAGCGTTTTGCCATGCACATCGCTGCCGTATAGCGCAGGGCCAACACTGGCCTGCCACTGATCGGCCTTGATCCACTCTGCTAACTCAACGACCCGCCTTGCGGTGGCCATGATCAGTGTAAAGCCAGTATCAGCGGTGGTTTCGGTGAGTACATCGGGTGTGTTGCACAGCATGATGCCGCGACGGGTCAGTTCATCGACAGGGATGTTGTCGTAGCCCACCGAGATGGTCGAGATGGCTTCAAGCTTGGGCGCTGCATCCAGTAATTCGGGGGTAATCGCGAGGCCAGAACCGATAATGCCATGGGCTTCTGCTAGGTAATGGCGATTGTCGGGAGCGTCCAGCGACATCGCTTTAGATAGCTGGGTGATTTCGAATAGATGCTCAAGGGTGGCTAACTGAGCATCACTGAGTTGGCCTTGCACGATTAGGCGTTTTTTCATTGTTATCTCCTTGGGTGATGTAAGCCGCTGGTATTAAAAGGTCTGTTCTGCCTCTAGGGCTTGAAGTTGCGGGCGGTGGGGGAGGCCTTCCATATCGCCAATCACTTGAATGGCTTGCGCTCCAATCAGATTGCCCCGTTGGGCGGCTTGGCGGGCCGAGCAGCCGTCGAGCAGCGCGCTAATAACACCCACCGCGAAGCCATCGCCTGCGCCTACGGTATCCACCACTTCCGCTACATGGCAGCCCTCAACGGTAAAGCTTTCCTCGTGGTCGGCTAGGGTGCCGCGGTAGTAGCTGCCTTCCGGCCCCAGCTTGATGATGACCGCTGAAGCGCCTTGATCCAGATAGTAGCCTGCTATGTCGTAGGGCGTTTTCCGGCCAGTGAGTAGCTGGCCTTCCGATAACCCGGGAAGTACCCAGTCCGCTAATGAGGCAAGTTCATTAAGCGTGTCGCGCATCTTCGTTTCACTGGGCCATAGGGAAGGGCGAAGATTCGGATCAAAGGAGATCGTGGCTCCCCGAAGGCGCGCCTGCTCCATGATATGACGGGTTAGCTGGCAGGCGCTGTCTGAAAGGGCGGGTGTGATGCCGGTGGCATGGACATGCCGGAGTGCATCGAAATCTACGCCGTCGGCATCGTTAGGAGAAAGATGGCTGGCGGCGCTGCCTCGCCTGAAATAGGTGACTTTTGGGTCGGCTCCTCCGCTGGCGCGCTCTTTGAATAGCAGGCCGGTAGGGTGCTGGGAGTCGGTATGGATATGTCGGCCATCGATACCCTCGGCTTCCAGTGCTTGGCGAATAAACTGACCAAAACCGTCGTTGCCTACCCGGCTTAACCAACTGACATGGAAACCCAGCCGAGCAAGGCCAATCGCGACGTTATTATCCGCACCCGCCAAACGGCGCTGAAAATGCTCAATATCCGCCAGGGTGCCTGTGGTGTTTGCCACAAACATTGCCATGGCTTCGCCAAAAGTAAGTACGCTGGGTGAAGAAACAGAGTGTGTCATTAGTAGCCTCAAAACTTATTTGATAGTGGCGGTATCGTTATTAGGGTGACAAGTGAGCAGAGGGGTCTATCAACTGAGTGCTGCCCCGTGGAATAAGTACTGGCGGGTGATGGTGTTGCACTTCCTTCGCGGCCTTGGAAGGGAGGGTTTGATGGAGTAGGTATGTGACTGCCGCGCTGCCGATGGCATCGGTTGGCTGGGCGAGAGTAGTGATGCCTGGGGGTACCAGTTCGCACCAGTCGAGCTCATCTATGCCTATCAAACCTACCTCTCCCATGGCGACCTCTAAATGTTGAAAGCAGCGCGTCATGGCAAGTGTGGCATTGCCATTGGCACACAGCACGGCACAGGGGGCCCCCCGGTTTTTTTGGATAAAGTCGCGGAGTGCCGGGATCGCCTCTTGCTCGTCAAGGCTGGTTAATATGGTGCTATCCAGCCCTAACGAGGCGCTTTGCTGCTGGTAGCGTTGCAGGCGTTCTTGACGGGCGCTGGCTTGCTCTGGGGCCTCACTAACGTAAAGCACGCAGCGATAGCCCTGATGGGATAGGTGGTTGAGTGCCGTATCAATGGCAAGCGCATTATCAAGGCCAATCACCGGGGCGCTGATTTCGCCTACTTCACGGTCGATCAATACCAGCGGTAAACCACTGTGCATAATGGTTTGCAGTAGTTGTTGAGGTTGTCCCGCTGCGTTTACAACCAGCCCCTCTACCTGGTAGGCCGCTAGAGAAGCCAAATGGCGTTGCTCTAGGTCGGGGTCGTTATCCGTATTGCAGACAATCAGTGCATAGCCGTGTTTACGTGCCGCCACCTCGACACCGTGGACGATGGCCACGGAAAACGGGTTGCGTATATCGGCTACTAGCATACCCAAAAGACGGGACCCTCCACCTTTAAGGCCGCGTGCCATTAAATTGGGCTGATAGTGAAGAGCATCAGCGGCCTGCTTGATGCGTGCTTGAAGGGCAGGCGAAAGCTTGTGGCGTTCCGGCCCAAAGTAGCGGGAAACGCTCGTTTTTGAGGTATTCGCTACATTGGCGACTTCGATTAGCGTAGCGCGAGTAGTAGGCGGCATAGATGATTTGATGGCTCTTTTTACAATGGTAACGTTCCCATTTTGATTTTTACACTAATCACTCCTGGCAAGAAAGGCAATAGACCGAGTGAAGGATCCGCCACCTCGCTGCCTGATGGGTATGGCTTGGCAAGCGTTAACGATACAAGCAAGGTAAACTACGCGGCTTTAATATTGTGTTAGCTGTCACCCTTTAGGCCTACATGCATGCACCCAACCTACGAATTAACCGACGCTGGCGACCGCTACTTTGATGGCTTGGCTGATAAGTTCTCTCGCTCGCTCTACCAAGCACCCCGGGGCGAGCTGCGCCTCGCGATGCTGGATTATCTTCTGCCGCAAATGCTGCACTTAAAGGCCCAGCCCGTGCTGGATGTCGGCGGTGGGTTGGGGCAGCTCTCCGGTTGGTTCGCGGCACGCGGTCACACTGTCAGCATGGCAGAGCCTTCCCACGATATGCTGGCCCACGCTAAGGCGTGGCACGCTGAGCAGGAAGCCGCTGCGGTATGGCTACCGGGGCAGCTTCGCTATGTAAAAGCTCCTCTACAGGCACTGCCGAGCCAAGCGCCCGGCCCCTGGCCGCTGATCACCTGCCACGCGGTATTAGAGTGGGTGGGTAATCCCGAGCAAGCGCTGCAAACCCTGGCAACGCTGCTGGCGCCTGGTGGTCAACTCAGCCTGATGGTGTTTAACCGCGACGCGCTGCGCTTTTCTAACGTGGTGAAGGGCAACTATCAAAAAGCCTTGAGTGACCAGTTAGAAGGCAAGGGCAAGCGCCAGCGCTTAACGCCGATCTCCCCAGTTACCCATGATGAGATTTGCCAGTGGGTGGGCCAGAACGGCTTACATATCGAGAGCGTTGCGGGCATCCGTATTTTTCAGGATTACGTGCGCCAGGCCCCAGAGAAGGCAAGCGATCAAGCAACACTGCTGGCGCTTGAAAAGCAGTACTGCCAGCAAGACCCTCATTGGCGCTTAGGCCGCTATTTACTTTATACCGTTACCAAACCTGAGGCTGATGTATGAGTGCACAACTGCCCGCCTGCCAACTGCTTGAACGTTACTATGGGCAGGCCGCCCGGTTATGGCCTGTCGCGCCCCCGGAAGAGACATGGCTACTGACCCACTCCACCGCGATGGTGAGCGACAACGTCGCCCTGCGGCAGCAGTGGCAGGCCAGTGAGCGCCTAGCCGTTAGCCCTTTCGAGCCCTTCGACTACTTACCCGAGGGGCAGGTGGTGCTGTTCTGGCCCAAAGCCCACCAGCTAGGCAAGTGGTGGCTTGAGTGGCTTTGCCACGTGCTGCCTGACAATACGCCGCTCGATATCGTCGGTGAGCACCAAGGGGGCATCAAACGTGTTCCCAAGATGCTAGACGAGCTGGGCATGAGCTGCGACAAGCTCGATAACGCCCGCCGCTGCTCGCTGTTTGCCACCCGCACGGTGAAAAGGGAAGCGCCCGATAGTGCCTGGCAAACCTTTGATGCCCTGGATATGCGCTTAGTGAGCCATCCTGGCGTGTTTGGCCATGGCAAAGTCGACGAAGGAACGCAGTTACTGCTGCAAGCCCTAGAAGAAGCACTACCGAAAAAAACGCTGAAAGTGCTGGATATGGGCTGCGGCGACGGCATTATCAGCGCCTGGCTGGCTAAACGTGGCCATGTGGTCACGGCTGTCGATGTCAGCGCCTTCGCCGCCGAAGCCTGCCGCCGCACCCTTCATGAAAATGAGCTGAAAGGCACGGTGCTGGAGAGCAACGTTTACTCCGCGCTGGAGGGTGAGCGGTTTGATGTGATTATTAGCAACCCGCCGTTTCATCAGGAGCGTGATATCAGCTATGGGCCTAGCACGCGTTTGATCGACGAAGCGGCTGAGCACCTTTGTGCAAAAGGGCAGCTCATTTTGGTAGCCAATGCGTTCCTGCCTTACCCCGAGCGGTTGCAGCACGCCTTGGGTGAGTTTGAGACGCTGTCTGATAACCGCCGTTTTCGAGTTTACCGCGCCTTCAAATAGCCTCATGCAGTAATTTTGCAACTATGCTGCGAAGAGAGAGCTTTAGATGGCGAGGGAAAGACGATGACAAGCAGTGGTCGTAACGTGGCGGTGTTAGGCAGCGCTTTATTACTGGGTGGGCTATTAGCGCTCGGCTTGGTGTGGAGTGGTAGCTATCTAAAGAGTGCTGCGGAAGTGTGGCAGCAGTCCTCAAGAAGCGTCACCGTTCGTGGATTGGCGGAGCGGCAGGTTGAAGCGGATATGGTGCTGTGGCCGCTGAACTACACGGTCAATGCTAATTCGCTTTCAGATCTTGAGGGGCAGCTATCCCAACACGAGCAGCTCATTCGCGAATTTTTAGAAGCGCGTGGTTTTGAAGCTGAACAGGTTAGCGTTACGCCGCCCCGTATTACCGACCAGTTCAGCCAAACCTATGGAGGCGAGCGCCCCGATGAGCGCTACCGGGCGGAAGCCACGCTGCTACTGCGCACCGATAGCGTGAGTGGGGTGATCGCTGCCGTACCTGAAACCACCGCACTGGTGCGCCAAGGTGTGCTGCTCTCGCCCAGCTATGAGTATCGCACTGAGTTCCTGTTTACCGGCCTGGATGCCATCAAGCCGGAAATGATCGCCGAAGCCACCGCCGATGCTCGTAATGCCGCCCAGCAGTTTGCGGAAGATTCTGGCAGCGGCGTCGGTGGTATTCGTCAAGCAACCCAGGGCTACTTCTCCATCGATGATTTGGATAGCTATACGCCCCATATTAAGCGCATCCGCGTTGTGACTACGATCGATTACGCACTAGAAGAGTAGCTCTATCGCTCAGCATCACGGCCCTTTGCGGCTGATCACGTTGACTGGGCGGCAGGTTTGCCATAGTGAATGGCTGTCACGGTGTAAAACGTTTCGCCATTGGGGGTGAGCACCGTAACGTCGTCGTCGACCTCTTTGCCCAGCAGTGCCTTCGCCATGGGAGCATCGATGCTAATCCAGCGCTTTTGGGTATCGAGCTCATCATGGCCCACGATCCGAAGCTGCAGGGCTTCTCCCTCCTCATCCTCCAAGCTTACGTACGCGCCAAAAAAGATTTTATCGGTGTTAGCGGGCAGACGATCCACCACCTGCAGTTCATCAAGCCGTTTGGTTAAATAGCGGATGCGGGCAATGACCCGGTTTAGCTCCTTTTTGTTATAGGTGTAATCCGCGTTTTCACTGCGGTCTCCAAGCGCGGCGGCTTCGCCCACTTTCGCTGATAGCTCAGGGCGTTTTACCCGCGAAAGGTGATCCAAAATGCCGCGCAGACGGGCGGCACCTTCTGCAGTAATCAAATTGCTTTTAGGCTCTTGGCGAGGATCTTTGGCCGGATCCCGCCAGCGGGTCATGTTGCGACCTTTCATGGGTGAATGCTCTCCTAAAGGGCTCTCCCGGAAGGTATCAAGCTTACGCTATGGGAACGTTTTATAACAAAGACGCGATTCTCTGGCGAATCATTCAAACGTTCGTTACATTGACTAGGTAAGCCGATGCTTGGCTTGAAGAGGCTTATAAATACAGCCGTTACAACAACAAATCTGGAGTGACTATGCGCGCTATTACATTTTCCCGCCTATTAATCGCCGCAGCCTTTGGCAGTACGCTGGCTCTGGCACCCCTCAACGCCTCAGCATTTGAAGGGGAAGTCTTCTCGCTGAAAAACCGCTGGGAGCACACGGTAACGGAGATGCCTGCCAACCAACGGGAAGAGACGCTAAAAGCGCTCGCCAGCGAAGCCGAACAGCTGGCAAGCCAGCATCCCAATGAAGCCGAGGTGCTGATTTGGCAGGGCATTGTGCTGGCCTCTTATGCCCGCGAGCGCGGCGGTTTGGGGGCTTTGGGTACGGCCGGTGACGCCCGCGATGTGCTGGAGCGTGCCATTGAGATTGACCCCACTGGTGGCAACGGCTCGGCCTATGTCACGTTGGGCGCATTATATGACCGTGCCCCAGGCCGCCCGCTGGGATTTGGTAACAGCGATACTGCCGAGCGCATGTTCCAGCGCGCGCTTGAGCTTCGCCCCGACGGCATCGACGTGAACTACTACTACGCGGCGTTTTTAAAAGAAGAGGGCAATACTCAGGCGGCACGGGAGCATGCCCAGCGCGCGGTGAACGGCACGGCCCGAGAGAATCGCCAAGTGTCAGATGAAGCGCTACGCCGAGATGCGGAAACGCTAATGAACCAGCTTTAAAGCAGCCGTGAGTTAAAACTCCCCAGTTGAAGTACGCGGTTAATCACCGCATTGGCATTCCCGGTGAACAGCATTGATAATAGTTCGATTGTTATCATCGGGAGTGCCGTATGGGCCCTACGCTTGGTCGTGATGATGTCGAACTCATCCAACGCGATACCCTTTATCAAGGTTTTTTTCGCCTAGAAGCCCTGGAGTTGCGCCACCGGCTGTTTGAAGGCGGCTGGAGCGCTACTATGCGCCGAGAAGTGCATAACCGTTTCGATGCAGTGGGTGTGCTACTGTACGACCCGCCCCGTGATGCCCTGGTACTCATCGAACAGTTTCGCGCTGGGGCAATTGACGACCCGACCTCCCCCTGGAAATTAGAACTCGTGGCAGGCTTGGCAGATAAGGATGAATCCCTGGAAGACGTAGCCCGTCGAGAAGCCATGGAAGAAGCGGGTTGCCAAGTGGGGCAATTAACCAAGCTGCATACCTACTACCCAAGCCCGGGTGCCTGCAACGAACGTGTGACGCTCTTTTGCGGGTTGGTGAATACTCACGGCTTAGGCGGTGTGTATGGGGTAGAAGATGAGCACGAAGATATTCGCGTGCATATTGTAACGTTTACCAACGCTTGGGAACTCCTAGAGCAGGGAAGACTCGACAACGCCATGTGTTTGATTGGGCTGCACTGGTTGGCAGGGCAGCGGGCATCATTGCGTGCTGCCTCTCAACGAGCAGCGCTTTTCAACAAGGATACCAAGCGAACCCAGTAAGGAGTCATCATGGCAAGAGCCGCCTATGTCACCGATTTAAAAACTCTGCAGGGCGAATGCAGCGCTAACTATCTGCGCCTGCTGCGCCTTGTAGGGGATATGGAGAGCGGTCAGCGCCGTGATATCGCACTACGCAGCGACCATCAGCATTTTGGTGACCTGCATTTAGCGATACTGCAGGAAGCGCCCTATACCACCCTGGTAGAAGTGACCCAGAGCGGGCCGCTGGACGCAGTGATCGAAGGCCCGCGCATGCGTGTACATCTCTACCATGATGTGCGTATGGCGGAAGTGATCGACTTTCAGCGAGAGCGCCATTTTAGCGGCCGCTATCGCTACCCCAATGCCCGCATGCACCAGCCGGATGAAAAGCTGCAGCTCAACTGCTTCCTGGGTGAGTGGTTGGCCCACGGGCTGGCCCACGGCCATGCCGTGGACATGCCCGAATTGCGTTGATGGAATGTTGTTAATGGAGCTACTGTCATGAGGCTGATTCAAATCACTGATTCCCATCTTTATGCCGATAAGCAGGCACGCTCCCGGGCGGGAATTCCCTGGCAGCAGTTTCAGCGTGTGCTGGAGGCTGTGATTACTGAACGACCCGATATCGTCGTGTTCACGGGTGATATCAGTCAGGATGAAACCGCCGCTTCCTACGCCCTTGCTTGCGAGGCGCTTTCGGCGCTGCCATGCCCGTGGTTCTGGATTGCTGGCAACCATGACCAGCCAGAGCTGATGGCCGCCGAACATCCGCTGCTAGAGGAAGTGGACTTGGAGCAATGGCGCTTACTGCTGCTCAACACCCAGGTAGTGGGCAAACCCCACGGCGAGCTGGGGAGTGAGGCCTTGAGCGCTTTGGCAGAACGGCTCGAGCAAGACGACCGGCCAACTCTTATTGCCATGCACCACCCGCCTGTGGACGTAGGTGCTGCCTGGATGGATGCCATTGGCTTGCAAGACCGCGACGCTTTTTGGCAGTTACTCAGTGCTTATCCGCAGGTGAAAATGATCCTGTTTGGCCATGCTCACCAAGCCTACGCCCAGCATCATCAAGCAGCTGGCACCGATATTGGTGTCTACGGTTGCCCCGCCATGGCCGATCAGTTTTTGCCGGGAGCGGAGCAGTTTGCCATCGATGAAGCCTCACGCCCTGGCTATCGCGTGGTCGACTTCAACGCTCACGAGTGGCAGACCTGGATTGAGCGTGTGGTTGTCTAAAGAGCCTGTTAGGCGTTATAGGTATAAAAAGATAGTTATTAATTCTTTTGGGTTATTATTGGCATAGCGTTACCCTACCCATAAAAGCAAGCACCGTTTTGTGAGGGAGTAGGTAATGAACCAGTTTTCTGCGCCGTCGGCGGCGACGCAAGAGGTGCCCATCGCACCGGATGCCGCCCGACTGACCCACCTGAAGCAGCTCGAAGCTGAATCGATCCATATTATCCGGGAAGTAGCGGCAGAGTTTCGCAACCCGGTGATGATGTACTCCATCGGTAAAGACTCCTCGGTGATGCTGCACCTAGCGCGTAAAGCCTTTTACCCTGGCACGCCGCCGTTCCCGTTGATGCACGTGGACACCACCTGGAAATTTCGCGAAATGATCGCTTTCCGCAATCGTATGGCGGAAGAGGCGGGCATGGAGCTGATTGTGCACACCAACGAAGAGGGGCGGGCAGCTAACATCAACCCCTTTGATCACGGTAGCGCGAAGTACACTGACATTATGAAAACCCAGGCGCTCAAGCAGGCGCTGGATAAGTATGGGTTTGATGCTGCCTTCGGCGGTGCGCGTCGTGACGAAGAAGCCTCCCGTGCCAAAGAGCGCGTCTACTCCTTCCGCGACAAGTACCACCGTTGGGATCCCAAAAATCAGCGCCCTGAGCTTTGGAACGTGTATAACGCCAAGGTCAATAAAGGCGAATCGATTCGCGTCTTCCCGCTTTCCAACTGGACCGAGCTGGATATTTGGCAGTACATCTACCTTGAGTCGATTCCGATTGTGCCGCTGTACTACTCCGCCAAACGTCCGGTGGTTGAGCGCGACGGTATGCAGATCATGGTAGACGATGACCGCCTTCCATTGGCCCCAGGCGAGGTGCCGGAGGAGAAGTGGGTGCGTTTTAGAACCCTGGGCTGCTACCCGCTCACCGGCGCGGTGGAATCCACAGCAGCAACGCTGCCGGAAATTATCCAAGAGATGCTGTTGACCAAAACCAGTGAGCGCAGCGGCCGTGCCATCGACCACGATCAGGCCGGCTCCATGGAGAAGAAAAAGCGTGAGGGGTACTTCTAATGGCGCACCAGTCAACGTTAATTGCCGATAACATCGAGCAATACCTGCACGAGCACGAAAACAAAGACCTGCTGCGCTTTATTACCTGCGGCAGCGTCGACGATGGTAAATCCACCCTGATCGGGCGGCTGCTTCACGACTCCAAAATGATCTTTGAAGATCAGTTGGCAGCGATTACCAAGGCATCTAAAACCAGCGGCACCACTGGGGATGCGGTGGATCTTGCTTTGCTAGTGGACGGCCTACAGTCCGAGCGGGAGCAGGGCATTACCATTGATGTGGCTTACCGCTTCTTTTCCACAGAAAAGCGCAAGTTCATTATTGCCGATACCCCTGGGCATGAGCAGTACACCCGTAACATGGCGACCGGTGCCTCCACCGCAAGCTTGGCGATTATTCTGATCGACGCGCGCTACGGCGTGCAGACCCAGACACGCCGCCACAGTTTCATTGCCGACCTACTGGGCATTCAGCACTTGGTCATTGCGGTCAATAAGATGGATTTAGTGGGCTTCTCAGAAGCGCGCTTTAACGAGATCGTCGAAGAGTATCGCGCGTTCGCTACCAACCTGCAGGCCCCGGATATCCGTTTCGTGCCGATGTCGGCGCTCAACGGCGACAACGTGGTCAACCGCAGCGAGCAAACGCCCTGGTACTTCGAGGACGGCCAGCGCTACGAGGGCAAAACGCTGATCGAACTGCTGGAGAGCGTCGAAATCAGCCGCGATCAAAACCTCACCGATCTGCGTTTGCCGGTGCAGTACGTCAACCGCCCCAACCTGGACTTCCGCGGCTACTGCGGCACGCTCTCAGCCGGTGTGTTGCGCCCAGGCCAAGCGATCAAAGCGCTGCCTTCCGGTAAAACGTCTCGCGTGGCTCGCGTGGTGACCTTCGATGGCGATTTAGACGCTGCCTACCCCGGCCAAGCGATTACCGTCACTCTGGAGGATGAAATTGATATCTCCCGCGGCGACTGGATCGTGAGCGCCGATGCTGAAATTCCGCTCTCTAACGTGTTCAACGCTGATATCGTGTGGATGCATGAAGACGCTCTCACGCCCGGCAAACTGTACGACATCAAGCTAGCCACCCGCGACTTAGCGGGGCAGGTGAGTGCCATTGAGTACCAGATCGATGTCAATACGCTGGAAAAACACGCTACCGATTCGCTGGGCCTGAACGCCATCGCTCGCTGCGAGGTGGAGTTAACGGCGTCCATTCCGGTAGACGACTACCGTACTAGCCCGGGTACCGGCAGTTTTATCGTGATTGACCGTTTGACCAACGTGACGGTAGGTGCCGGTATGATTCGCGGCGTGGCTAACGCCCGTGAACAGGCCGCTACCACCGATTGGGCTGCCTTTGAGCGCGACCTGAACGCGCTGGTACGCAAGCACTTCCCCCATTGGGAAGCAAAGGATGTTCGCGAATTGCTGAGCCGCTGAGCTGACGTCGCGTTATCTAAATCATAGTCCTAA
This sequence comes from Vreelandella lionensis, assembly GCF_044543515.1. Classification (NCBI taxonomy): domain Bacteria; kingdom Pseudomonadati; phylum Pseudomonadota; class Gammaproteobacteria; order Oceanospirillales; family Halomonadaceae; genus Vreelandella; species Vreelandella lionensis. The sequence continues at coordinate 23,124 of NZ_JBITWC010000021.1, forward strand.
AACCATAGTCATAAAACAAAGGCCTGCTGCACTTGGTGCAGCAGGCCTTGTTGCGTTTGCCTCAGTGGCGGTGTATTCCAACACCGCCAAAGGCTCTTCTGCAAAGGACTACTTGGCGTTAGGGAAAAACAGCTGTTGGCCACCTACCTCGAAGTCAGCAATCGCCTGCTGACCCTCTTCAGAAACGAGCCACTGGTGCCACTGGGCGGCTAAATCGTGCTTCAAGTGCGGATGACGCTCTTCCGAGAGCAGCAGGCTGCCGTACTGGTTAAACAGCGCTTCGTCACCTTCGAACAGCAGCGTGAGGTTTTGCGGATTATCGAATGCTACCCAGGTGGCGCGGTCGGTAAAGGTGTAGGCGTCCATACCCGCAGCGGTGTTTAGGGTCGGGCCCATGCCACTACCCAGCTCGCGGTACCATTCGCCTTGGGGTGTTACACCTGCATCTTCCCACAAACGCAGTTCGGCGCGGTTCGTGCCGCTGTCATCGCCTCGTGAGGCAAATGGTGACCCGCTCTCGGCGATACGCGCAAAGGCGTCTGCCACGCTCTCGCTGTCGCTAATGCCTGCCGGGTCGTCGCTGGGGCCTACGATCACGAAGTCGTTATACATGACGTCTAAACGCTCCGTGGCGTAACCGTCCGCCACGAACTGCTCCTCGCCTGCCGTATCGTGTACCAGCAGGCTGTCAGCATCACCACGGCGGCCGATCTCAAATGCTTGCCCGGTGCCGACGGCTACCACGCGCACGTCGATGCCGGTGGCCTCGGTGAACGTGGGGATAATGGCATCGAACAGCCCTGAGTTCTCGGTGGACGTCGTGGAGGCGAGTGTAATGAAGTCGTCATCCGCGAGTAGCGAAGCACTCCAGGCCAAGGCGGTCGTGCATACGCTGGCGGTGATAAGCGTGGTCGTTGTCTTCACGGTCTGCTCCTTTGGGTCTTGTTCAACGCTGAGTGGGGGTCACCAAACCAGTTCGCCCCGGATAAACGCCCTGGCCTGCGAGGAGGACGGGGTGTCGAAAAATCGCTCGGCACTGGTGTGCTCCAGCACCTGACCGCTGTACATAAACAGCACATCGTCGGCGAGCCGCTTCGCCTGATGCAGGTCGTGGGTCGTCATGACGATGCGCGTGCCGCTTTGGTGAAACTCGTTCACTGCATCTTCCACCGCCTTAATGGCGGCGGGATCAAGGGCGGAGGTGGGTTCATCCAAAAACAGCACGGAAGGGGTTAACAGCCAAGCGCGGGCCAGGGTGAGCCGCTGCTGCTCGCCGCCAGACAGCACCCGCGCGGGGCGCTTGGCCAGAGCTGCTAAGCCGAACTTCTCCAGCGCCTGCCAGGCGAGCGCTTTGCGCTCTCGGCGAGGTACGCGTTTGACGGCCAGGGCGTAGATCAGATTATCGATGACCGAGCGACGCAGCAGCACCGGCCGCTGAAACACCATGGCCTGAACAGGAGGTGCGCCTTCCCAGCTAACGTGGCCGCTGCTAGGGCGGAGTAGACCGTGAGCCAAACGCATGAACAGACTTTTACCCGCCCCGTTAGGCCCCATGATCAACGTGCGCTGACAGCCAGACAGCGTGAGGGTGGTGGGCACCAACAAGGCGTGTCCACGATGGGTAAAGCTCGCCTGCTGAAAGTGCAGGGCTGGCACATCGGCCAGTGGGGTGAAAGAGGGGGTAGTGAGCGGTGCATTCATCCTAACCGCCTCTTGGCCGCTTCACTGACCGCATGGGCCAGCGCATTGATGAGGGTGACCAGCGTCAGCAGTACGATGCCCAACCCGAGCGCCAGGGGAAGGTCCCCCTTGCTGGTCTCCAGCACGATGCTGGTGGTCATCACCCGAGTCACGCCGTCGATATTGCCGCCGACGATCATCACCGCGCCCACTTCGGCGCTGGCCCGGCCAAAGCCCGCTAGAATCACCGTCAGCAGGCCAAAGCGCGCATCCCACAGTAGGGTGGGCATCATGCGTAGCTGGGTCAGCCCCAACGAACGTAGCTGCTCGGCGTACTCATGGTGCAGGGCTTCCACCTGCTGGCGCGTCAGCGCAGCGATAATCGGAAACACCAGGATGACTTGAGCAATCACCATGGCGCTGGGCGTGAACAGCAGCCCAAACGAGCCTAATGGCCCTGCCCGGGAGAGCAGCAAATAGACACATAGCCCCGCCACGACCGGCGGTAGCCCCATTAATGCATTGAGTACGACGATCAGTCCGTTACGTCCAGGAAAACGCCATAGGGCGAGCGCCGCTCCCACTGGCAGCGCCAAGGCGCTGGCGATTAGCACGGCGACCAGCGACACCTGTAAAGAGAGCACCACGATGTCGATCAAATCTGAGTCCATGCCCAGAATCAGCGCGAGCGCCATATAAAAAGGGTTATCACTTGCTGACATAAGTACCTGATGTAGAAGCGTCGGGCCGCGCACACGCCAGTGCGGTGGCCACGGGAGAATCGCGAGAGCTCAGCGTTTTCGTTAGGCTGCATAGTGTACGTTTACTTGATGTTATGCATTGGCTACTGAAATATATGCAGCCATACGCAGTTAAATGCAGGGTGAGCGATGCCAAACGACTATTTGACCACCGCTGAGGTGGCGGACTATCTGCGTTTGAAAGAGCGCAAGGTGTACGACCTGGTGCGTCAGGGCCATATCCCCTGCAGCCGTGCGACGGGAAAGCTGCTGTTTCCTCGACAGCATATTGATATGTGGGTGCTTAGCCACTTGGAAGGCGACCAGGCGCAGCGGCAGCCGCCTCCGCCGGTATTGGCGGGCAGCCAAGACCCGCTGCTGGAGTGGGCAGTACGAGAGAGCGGGAGTGACTTGGCCTCGTTGTGTCAGGGCAGTGGCGACGGCGTGCGCCGCTTGCTGGAGGGCAGGGCGATGCTAGCGGGGATCCATCTGCTCGACGCGGCTTCCGGGCGCTATAACGAACCTGCTGCGTTGGGCCTGGGCGGAGTGCGCGATCTGATCGTGCTGCACTGGGCCACGCGCCGCCAGGGGCTGCTCTTGGCGCCGGGGAATCCATTGGACATTCGGACGGTGGGCGACATTGCCAAGCGCAAAGCCATGCTTGCCCACCGCCAGCCGGGCGCAGGGGCCGCGCAGCTCATGAACTGCTTGCTGCAGCAGGCGGGCGTTGCGCCCGAAGCGCTGAGATGGTCGGCCCATCCCGCGCTCAGCGAAGACGATTTAGCGCTGACCATTGCCCAAGGTGAAGCCGATGTTGGGCTAGGGATGGAGTCTGCCGCGCAACGCCAGCAGCTGGACTTTATCCCGCTGGTGGAGGAGTCGTTTGATCTGGTGATGCATCGTCGCAGCTACTTTGAGCCTGCCGTTCAAGCCTTGTTTGAATTTGCCAGAGAGCCCCGGTTTGCCCAGCGTGCGAGTACGCTAAGGGGGTATGATGTGAGCCAGCTAGGCCGCGTGTTGTACAACGCTTAAGCGCGTAGCGACTGGTCTGATTCGGTCTCTACGCTTGACGATTGTATAAGATGCGCCACACTGGAGAGGCGTTGTAGACGTAACCTCATCACGAAAAGATCATCACGAAAAGGAGAGCACGATGAATCAAGCACTGAATGGTAAACGTGTTGCTATTTTAGCCACCGACGGTTTTGAAGAGTCCGAGCTGAGCGTACCTCGCGCGGCGCTCCAAAAAGAGGGAGTCGAAGTGCATATTGTCTCGCCGGAAGGCAAGGGCATTCGCGCTTGGGCAGAAACCGACTGGGGCGATACCTACGAGGCCGACAAGGCACTGGCAGACGTTAGCGAGTCCGACTACCACGCCCTGGTACTCCCCGGCGGCCTGTTCAACCCTGACGAGCTGCGCCTGAACGAAGACGCCTTGAGCTTCGTCAAAGCGTTCTTCCAAGCGGGCAAGCCGGTTGCCGCCATTTGCCATGCCCCCTGGATTTTGATCAACGCAGGCGTGGTCGATGGGCGCAAAATGACCTCCGTGCCAAGCGTTGCCCAAGACCTGCGTAATGCCGGTGTAAATTGGGTGGATGAGCCAGTGGTGGTCGATAGCGGCCTCGTGACCAGCCGAACTCCTAAAGACCTGGATGCTTTCAACGCCAAGCTGCTGGAAGAGCTGCAGGAAGGGCGTCACTCAGGCCAGCACGCTTAATGGCGTGGTACCACCAGTGGGCAAGCTTTGCCAAAAGGCTTGCCCGCGTTGTTGCAAAACCGATGAAGCGGGCCAGTGGCCGCAGCGGGATGATGGTGCATCCCTACCGCGGTTACGGTTCCCAGCGGGAAATATTTGTGATGGGCCGAGTGTTCCGCCAAGCTGCACTCGGCCGCGCCATCCCCAGGCGGGGCATGTTGCGTGATACAGCCGATGTTGCCCGGCGTATTTTCCGTCGTGGGCTGGCTGACGCCAAAGTGGAAATCCGCGTGGGGGATAACGAGCTGTGCATGGCCACCGACCGTGATGGCTACTTCGATGCTCATATCCCCATCTCTGCTTCTTTACCGGTCGATGTTTCCTGGCATCGCGCTGATATTTTGGTACATGCTGAGGGGCACCCTCCGATTCGTACCAGCGTAGAAGTGTATGTACCGCCCCCGGAAGCGGACCTACTGGTCATCAGCGATATCGACGATACGGTGATGTTCACCGGCGTGGCGGAAAAGCTCAAAATGCTTTACCGACTGTTTGTGCGCAAGCCTCACCGACGGACGGCGTTTCCCGGTGTAGCATCGCTCTATCAGGCGCTTTACCGTGGGCAGACCGAAAAGGCCGAGCGGCCGATTCTTTATGTCTCCCGTGGCCCGTGGGCGATTTATGAAATGTTGGAAGCTTTCTTCCAAATCAACCGAATTCCAGCGGGCCCTATTCTGTTTTTACGGGAGTGGGGGATCTCATGGCGTAAGCCGTGGCCCCGTCGAGCGGAGGATCATAAGCGTGACCTGATCGACCGCATGCTGGCGCTGTATGACGACATGCCGTGTATTTTGATTGGCGATAGCGGCCAGCATGATCCAGAAGTCTACACGGAGGTCGTTAAAGCTTATCCGGATCGGATCAAAGCGATTTATATTCGCCGCGTCGACAGCGACCCCCAGCGGGAAGCCGCCATTCAGCGTCTGCGCGATGAGTTAGCCCATACCGATTGTGAGCTGGTCTTGGCCGTAGATAGCATTTTGATGGCAGAGCATGCCCACGCTAAAGGCGATATCTCCGCACGCGGGCTGCAAGCGGTTCAGCGCGACGTCGAAGCCCATCGTAACGAGCCTGCCTAAGCTGTGTTCCCCCGCCTTTCGTGGTAAAAATGAGCGTTGATGTCTCTCTTACTTGGCGGGTTCCGGTGTTGTGATGCTCATCCTCTTAATTGTGCTGGCGTTGGCTATTTTTGTGCTGCCCAACCTATGGGCAAAATGGGTATTAAAGCGCCATACCCGAGGGCGTGATGATTACCCAGGTACCGGTGCGTAATTGGCCGAACATCTGCTGCGCCGTATGGGTGTGGAGGGAGTGCGAGTAGAACGCACCGAGCAGGGCGACCACTACGACCCCGAAGCCCGTTGCGTGCGCTTAACGCCCGATTACTACGATGGCCGTTTGCTCACGGCAGTCACCGTTGCTGCCCATGAGGTGGGCCATGCCATTCAGCACCATGAGGGTTATGCGCCGCTGCTGGCCCGCAGCCGTTTTGATGATGGCTGCGCCGTTTCTGTTCCTGCTGACGCGGCTACCCGGTGGGCTTGCGATGATAGTCGTCATGGCGGTGATTAGCTTCGGCACCGCCGCGCTGGTACATCTCGTCACGCTGCCGGTGGAGTTCGATGCCAGCTTCAATCGTGCGTTGCCGTTGTTGAAAGAGTACGTGCCGCCTGCCGATATGGCCGGTGCCCGCCACGTACTCACCGCCTGCGCCTTTACCTATGTGGCGGCGTCACTGGCCAGCGTGATGAACCTGGGTCGCTGGCTAGTGATTTTAAGGCGCTGATTTAAAAGTGCTGATTTAAAAGTACTGGTTTAAAAATGCTGGGCGGCCATTACTCACTATTCCGGCTTATTTGCCAGAATCACCGCACGGCGTGGGGCGGGGTAGCCTTCTATGGTGCGGCTGCGGTCATCCGGATCGAGGAAGTCCGCCAGCGACTGGTAGGTCATCCACTCGGTGGAGCGCTGCTCATCGAGTGTCGTCACCGCTTCATCCACCACTCGCACGTTGGTAAAGCCGCAGCGCTCTAGCCAGTGGCACAGCGCTTTGGAGGAGGGCAAAAAGTAGACGTTGGGCATGGCGGCGTAGCGCTCGCCGGGTACGAATACGGTCTGCTCGTCGCCTTCCACTACCAGCGTCTCCAGCACTAGCTCACCGCCAGGGGCCAGTGCACCTTTTAGCTGTTGCAGGTGCTCAAGGGGCGAGGGGCGGTGGTACAGCACGCCCATGGAGAACACCGTGTCGAAGAAGCCTAGGTTCTCGGGCACATCTTCGATACCCACCGGCAGAAACTGTGTACGGCCGTCATCGGCGTTGCCGACGAAGTGGCGCACCGCTTGGAACTGCCAATAAAAGCGCGGGGAAGGGTCAATCACCAACACGAAAGCCGCGCCTGCACCTGCCATCCGCCAGGCGTGATAGCCGCTGCCGCCGCCCACGTCCAGCACTTTGCGGTACTTCAACGGCGCGAGATGCGGCGCGACGCGTTGCCATTTCCAGTCAGAGCGCCACTCGGTGTCGATTTCGATACCACCCAGGTTGAATGGCCCTTTACGCCACGGGGCCAGCTTGCGCAGCAGGTTGAAGCACTGGCGCTGCTGGCTGTCGGTGAGATCGATGTCTACCGTTAGCGTGTCGCTGTTTAGATCCACACGGCGCTCTTTTGGCAGCGGCGGCAGTTTGGTCACGGCTTTTTCCCAGGCAGATAGATCGCCGTGGCGCTGGCGGTCCAGCCCGCTGGCGAGCTGCTCGGGGAGCTTGGCAAGCCAGGGCGTGAGCGAGGCATCTTGAGTGGCCTGATCTAAAAACGCTTGATACAGCACGCGATGATCGTCGGGGAGTAGCGCCACTTTAACTCTCCTTAAAGGCGATCAGCGAGGTGAAGTTCAGGTACTGGAACCAGGTCATGGAGCGGGGGAAGCCCGCCAGCGACAATCGCTCGTGCAGGGCATCCAGCGTATCGGGAATCAGTACGTTCTCAAGCGCGGTGCGCTTTTGGCTGATCTCCATGTCGCTGTAGCCATTGGCGCGCTTAAAATCGTGGTAGCGCTCAACCCGCCAAGCGTTGTCGCGCTCGTCGGCATCGACGGTTTTTTCCGAAAGAATCAGCACGCCGCCGGGCTCAAGCGTGTTGTAAAGCCGCTTGAGCAGCGCATCACGATCTGCCGGGGGCAAAAACTGCAGCGTAAAGTTGAGAATGATCATCCCCGAAGGCGCATACTCGTAGGTACGAATATCGGCTTCTTCCACTTGCATGGCGTGGTCGGGGCACTCATCAAGAAAGGTCTGCTTCGCTCGGGCCGCCATGGCCGGTGAAAGGTCGATACCGGTATAGCGGAACGCATCGGCGGGCAACGCTCCTGCCAGGGCGAGGCCGGATGCGCCCAGCGAGCAGCCCAGATCGTATACGTGGGCGCCGTGGCGCAGATGGCGTTTGGCAATCAGGCTCAGCATACCCAGAATTTGGCCGTAGCCGGGCACCGAGCGGCGGATCATATCGGGGAAGCACGCGACGACCTGCTCGTCAAAGGAGAACCTAGCCACCTTGTCTAGGGGTGTTGAAAAGATAGCGTCGCGGTAAGATGCATCACTCATGGGCAAGCCAGGATGGTTAATGAGGCTGCGTAGTTTACGCGCCCTTGTTAACGCAGAACAGGCCTGATCAACACAGATTCCTGCCTCACGGAACGACGCCACAGGAGAAGGCACATGGCTTCAGCAACAGCAACTCCCGATACGCTACCCGCTTGGCAAACGTTACAGCAGCACGCTCAAGTACTTAAACACGTCCACTTGAAAAACCTGTTTGGGGACGACCCTGGCCGTTGGAAGCATTTTACTCGTCAGGTGGCGGGGCTCACCCTTGACCTTTCCAAGCAGCGTTGGGACGACGATACGCTGGAGCACCTGCTAGCGCTGGCCCAAGAGGCGGGAGTTCCAGGGGCCATCGAGGCGCTGCTGAGCGGTAAACGGGTGAACGTCAGTGAGAACCGCCCAGCGTTGCATACTGCCTTGCGCCTACCTGCGGATGCGAGCCTGGAAGTGGAAGGCGAAGATATCGTCGGGGCCGTGCATGACAGCTTGGCGCAAATGGAGCGCCTAGTTCAGCGGCTACATGCGGGCCAGTGGCGCGGGGCCACCGGCAAGCCTATTCGTCACGTGGTGAATTTAGGCGTGGGCGGGTCGGATTTAGGGCCGCTGATGGTGACCCATGCCCTCGCGGACTATCGCCCCAGCGATATTCACCCGGTGGAGGTGCATTTTGCCTCCACCATGGATGGCTCCCAATTGGCGGACTACCTCAGCCGGTTCAACCCTGAAACCACGCTGTTTGTGCTGTCGTCCAAGTCGTTCACCACCATTGATACGCTCTCCAACGCCAACACGGCCCGCGACTGGCTAATCGGACGGCTTACACAGCACGCCGACCTGCCAGAAGTCAGCCCCCATGCCAAACCGATCAGCGCAGAGCTGATTGTGCGCCAGCACTTTATTGGTGTATCCGCCAGCCCTGGCAAGATGAGCGAGTGGGGGATTACCCCGGACCACCAACTGATGTTTTGGGAGTGGGTCGGCGGGCGCTACTCGCTGTGGGGCACCATTGGGCTGCCGATTGCGCTGGTCATTGGCATGGAGAACTTCCGCGAACTGTTGGCGGGCGCCCATGCCATGGATAGCCACTTCCGCGATGCACCGCTGGAGGACAATCTGCCGGTGTTACTGGGCTTGGCAGGTATCTGGAACGTTAACTTTTTGGATATTCGCGCCCACTCGATTCTGCCCTACGACGGGCGGCTTGAGTACTTTGCCGCCTATCTTGAGCAGTTGGAGATGGAGTCCAATGGCAAATCGGTGACGCGCCAGGGCCAAGCGGTGAACTACTCCACCTGCCCGGTGCTGTGGGGCCAGCTGGGCCCTAATGCCCAGCATGCGTTTTATCAGCTGCTTCATCAGGGCACTCAGCCCGTGGTGTGCGATTTTATCGCGCCGCTTAAGCGTTACGATGAGGTCGAAAATCTGGATACCCGCCGCCATTTGAAGTCTCAGCATCGCTTGGCGCTGGCCAACTGTTTTGCCCAGTCCCGTGTGCTGATGTTGGGCGACGATGCGCTGGAAGAGGATGGCCCTCGCCCCGAACACAAGCGCTACCGGGGTAATCAGCCCTCTTCAACGGTGCTGCTGGATAAGCTCACGCCCGCCACGCTAGGGTCGTTGATAGCGCTTTATGAACACAAAGTGTTCGTGCAAGCAGTGATTTGGGATATCAATCCCTTCGACCAGTGGGGGGTTGAACTTGGCAAGCAAATTGCCACTGACACCCAGGCCATTATCGACGGTGAAAAGAGTATCAGCCGTATGGATGCTTCCAGCCGTGGATTGATTGAAGCGTTTTGGGCCGCAGAGCAGGAGTAGAGTGCTCAATTCATATGGCTGGATATACAGCTTTTTGCTTTTCCGCTATCCTGTGTGCTTTTCTTCGCGGCCTCACTTGGTGAGAGTCCTGGGCGCTGCTTTTTCACGGCACCCGTTGAGGCTGCCAGTACGCTTTTGTTCAGTACGTTTTTTCAGGAACCGACGTTACATGACCCAGTTTGATGCCTCCCAGTACGGCGCGAGCTCTATCGAGGTCCTATCAGGGCTCGATCCGGTACGTAAGCGTCCCGGTATGTATACCGATACCTCGCGGCCTAACCACCTCGCCCAAGAGGTCATCGACAATAGTGTCGATGAGGCGCTCGCCGGGCACGCTTCAAACATCAGCGTGGTACTTCATAGTGACGGTGCCATTGAAGTGCAAGACAACGGCCGGGGCATGCCCATCGACCTGCATCCGGAGCACGGTGTTTCAGGGGTCGAGCTCATTCTTACCAAGCTCCATGCGGGTGGTAAGTTCTCCTCTTCGAGCTATCGGTTTTCTGGCGGCCTTCACGGCGTGGGCGTGTCGGTGGTCAATGCGCTGTCACGGCGTTTAGAAGTCGAAGTGACTCGCGACGGTGCTCGCCATGCCATTGCCTTCGAGCACGGCGAAAAGGTCGAAGAGCTGCATGAAATCGGCAAAGCCCCCAAGCGCGCTACTGGCACTCTGGTACGCTTCTGGCCAGATGAGAGTTATTTTGACAGCCCGAAGCTGGCACTTTCCAAACTGAAACACCTGCTGCGCGCCAAAGCGGTGCTTTGTCCCGGTTTGGCGGTCACGCTGGTAGAGCCGGATGGCACCAAAACCGAGTGGGCCTACGCTGATGGCCTGCGCGACTACTTGGCCGAAGCCACCGATGGCTACGAAGTACTGCCCAAAGAGCCGTTCGTTGGCCACTTCAGCGACGATGAGCACGGCGTGGACTGGGCCATTCAGTGGTTGCCTGAAGGCGGTGAGGCGCTGCTGGAGAGCTACGTCAACCTGATCCCTACGCCCCAGGGCGGCACCCACGTTAACGGCTTTCGTTCTGGGCTGTTAGACGCCCTGCGAGAATTCTGTGAATACCGCAGCCTGCTGCCCCGCGGCATCAAGCTGACCGCCGACGACCTGTGGGAGCGGGCTTCCTTCGTGCTCTCGGTGAAAATGCTCGACCCTCAGTTTGCCGGTCAAACGAAAGAGCGGCTTTCCTCACGCACCATTGCTGGATTTGTCTCAGGCGTGGTCAAAGACGCCTTCTCACTGTGGCTGAACCATCATGTCGAGCAGGCCGAACAGCTTGCCGAACTGGTGATCAGCGCAGCCCAGCAGCGCCAGAAGAAGTCGAAGAAAGTCGCGCGTAAGAAAGTGACCTCCGGTCCGGCGCTGCCGGGCAAGCTGGCGGACTGCTCTGGCCAAGACCCGGCGCTGAGCGAGCTGTTCCTGGTGGAGGGCGACTCCGCAGGCGGCAGCGCCAAGCAGGCGCGTAACCGCGACACCCAGGCCATCCTGCCGCTGCGCGGTAAGATCCTCAATACCTGGGAAGTGGACTCCCACGATATCTACGGCTCCCAGGAAGTCCACGATATTGCCGTGGCGATTGGTGCCGACCCCGGCAGCGCCAACCTTGAGAAGCTGCGTTATCACAAAATCTGCATTCTGGCGGATGCCGACTCCGATGGTCTGCACATCGCTACGCTGCTGTGCGCGCTGTTTGTAAAACACTTCCCCGCCCTGGTTGATGCAGGGCATGTGTTTGTCGCTATGCCGCCGCTCTACCGGATCGATCTTGGCAAAGAGGTGCATTACGCCCTGGATGAGAGCGAGAAAGCCGCGATTTTGAAACAGCTGGCGAAAAAGCGGGGTACTCCCAACGTCCAGCGCTTTAAAGGCCTGGGGGAGATGAGCCCGCTGCAGCTACGCGAAACCACCATGGCCGTGGAAACCCGCCGCCTGGTGCAGCTCACCCTGGAAGAGGGAGATGGCACCCTGGAAATGATGGATATGCTGCTGGCTAAAAAGCGTGCCAGCGACCGCAAAAAGTGGCTGGAAGATTACGGCAACCTCGCAGACATTGAGGTATAACCCCGATGACCATGGATATTCAGGTAGCGGAGGGCGACGTCGAGCGTCTGTCCCTGCGCGACTACACCGAAAAAGCGTATCTCGACTACTCAATGTACGTCATTTTAGACCGCGCCTTACCCAACATTGGCGATGGCATGAAACCCGTGCAGCGGCGCATCATTTACGCCATGCGCGAGCTGGCGCTGCACGCCAATGCCAAGTACAAAAAGTCGGCGCGTACCGTCGGTGATGTGCTGGGTAAGTTCCACCCCCACGGGGATAGCGCCTGTTACGAAGCCATGGTGCTGATGGCGCAGTCGTTCAGCTACCGCTACCCGCTAGTGGATGGCCAGGGTAACTGGGGTAGCCCCGACGACCCGAAATCCTTCGCGGCGATGCGCTACACCGAGGCCAAGCTCTCCAAATTTGCCGAGGTGCTGCTCAGTGAGCTGGGCCAGGGCACCGTGGAGTGGGCGCCCAACTTCGATGGCACCATGCAGGAGCCGGTGGTGCTGCCCGCGCGGTTGCCCCACGTGCTGCTTAATGGCGGCACCGGTATTGCCGTGGGCATGGCCACCGATATTCCGCCCCATAACGTTTCGGAAGTGGTGGAAGCCACTTGTCACCTGCTGCGTCACCCTGGGGCCACCACGGCTGATTTAATGGCGTTCGTGCCCGCCCCGGATTTTCCGACGGATGCAGAAATCATCACGCCAAAAGAGGACCTGCGTAAGCTCTACGAGACCGGCCGTGGCTCGGTCAAGTTGCGCGCCCGCTATGTACGTGAAGACGCCAATATTGTCATTACCGCCGTGCCCTATCAGGTCAGCGGTGCCAAGGTGTTGGAGCAGATCGCCGCGCAAATGCAGGCGAAAAAGTTGCCTATGGTGGCCGACCTGCGCGATGAGTCGACCCATGAAGAGCCGACCCGCTTGGTAATTGAGCCACGTTCGAGCCGTGTGGATGTCGAAGCGCTGATGGCGCACCTGTTCGCCACCACGGATCTGGAAAAGAACGTGCGGGTGAACATGAACGTGATCGGCCTGGATGGCCGCCCACGGGTGATGCCGCTGACCGATATGCTGGGTGAGTGGCTGCGTTTTCGCCGTGCCACCGTGCGCCGCCGCCTTGAGCACCGTTTGGGCAAGGTGGAGGACCGCCTGCATATTCTGGAAGGCCTGTTAACGGTCTACCTGAATATCGATGAAGTGATTCGTATCATCCGTGAGGAGGATGAGCCCAAGCCTGCCCTGATGAGCGCTTTTGGCCTGACCGAGCGCCAGGCCGAAGCGATCCTTGAACTGCGTCTGCGCCATCTTGCCAAGCTGGAAGAGATGAAGATTCGCGGCGAGCAGGATGAGCTGGAGAAAGAGCGTAAAACCCTGCAAGGCCTGCTAAGTAGCGAAGCCAAGCTCACCACGCTGATCGAAAAAGAGATCCGCGCGGCCGGTAAAGAGCACGGCGACGACCGCCGCTCGCCGCTGGTGGAGCGCAGCGAGGCTAAAGCGCTCTCCGAGGTGGAGTTGCTAGGTGCCGACCCGATTACCGTAGTGCTGTCGGATAAAGGCTGGATTCGTGCTGCCAAAGGCCACGATATCGACCCCGAAGGGCTCTCCTACAAAGCGGGGGATAGCTTCCGCCTTGCGGCCCGGGGGAAAACTAACCAGCCGCTGGTGCTGCTGGATGATACTGGCCGCGCCTATACCCTGGCGGCACACAATTTACCCAGCGCCCGTGGCCAGGGCGAGCCGGTGACCGGTCGGGTGAACGTGGCAGCGGGGGCGCAGATGGCGGGTCTGATGCTCGCGCCGCCCACCAAGCGCTATCTGCTGGCCAGCGACGGCGGCTATGGGTTTGTGGCCCAGCTCGAAGCGCTCACCGGCAAAAACAAAGCGGGTAAAACCGTGCTCAGCGTGCCGAAAGGCTGCAGCGTCATGCCGCCCATTGAGGTGCCGGAGGGCGAAGGGCTGTGGGTGGCTTCGGTGTCTAATGAAGGTCGCTTACTGCTATTTCCTCTTGATCAACTGCCTGAAATGGCCAAAGGCAAGGGCAATAAAATGCTCGATATTCCCGGCCCGCGGGCCGCACGAAGGGAGGAGTTTGTGCGAGATATTGCCGTGGTGGCCGAAGGCAGCGAGCTGATCATTCATGCAGGCAAGCGCAAACTAACCCTCAAGGCCGATGATCTCGCGTATTATCGCGGGGAGCGTGGCAGAAGGGGCAGCAAGCTGCCGCGTGGTTTCCAAAAAGTTGATCGATTAGAAGCAGGGGAGTAACGGATGGCACGCGGGGATGTTCTGTTAACCGTATTGGCACCGCGCTTAACGGCGGATATTGAGTCGCACATGGCCGGGCTGATGGCGCAGTTTGGCCTGCAGGAAGAGCACCGTCAGCGGCTTGCCGATACGGAAAAAGGCGAGCCTATCGACTGTGTGGAGCTGCACTTGAGCGGCGCATCCAGTGAATTAACCTCCCTTCGCCATGCGGCGCTGGAGCTGAGTGAAACCCTCGGTGTGGATATGGTGGTCCAACGGAACCAGCGGGGCGGTGCCGCACCCCGTTTGGTCTGTTTTGATATGGACTCCACGTTGATTAAAGCGGAAGTGATTGATGAGCTGGCGCGCCGTCACGGGGTAGGCGACGAGGTGGCGGAAGTCACCGAGCGCGCCATGCGCGGCGAGCTGGATTTTAAGGCCAGCTTCCGCGAGCGCATGAGCAAGCTGGAAGGCCTGGATGAGTCGGTATTGGCGAATATTGCTACTGAACTGCCGCTGATGGATGGCGTTGAGCGTCTGATGGCGAACCTGAAACGCTTGGGGTTCCGTACGGTTATTTTATCCGGCGGTTTTACCTACTTTGCCCGTTACCTGCAGGAGCGGCTTGGGTTTGATGAAATCCACGCCAACGAGCTGGTGATTGAGAATGGCAAAGTCACCGGTGCGGTCCATGAACCGATTGTCGATGCCGAGCGTAAAGCCGCGCTACTGCAGCAAATTGCCGAGCGGGAAGGGGTGGCCTTAGCGCAAACCGTCGCCGTAGGTGATGGGGCGAACGACCTGAAGATGTTGGCGAAAGCTGGCCTAGGCGTGGCGTTCCGCGCTAAACCCCTAGTGCGTGCCGAAGCGCGTCAGGCGATCTCCGTGGCAGGGCTGGATGGTGTGCTGTATCTGCTGGGCTACGGTGAAGCCGACTTGATTTAACTCACCTAGTACGCAAACGGCGGTGCTAAGCACCGCCGTTTGCTTAATTCGCCGCTGTTTGCGGGTTTACTCCGCCATATTCAGCGCGCAGTTCCTCAAGCCGCTCTGCCTCGTTATCGGTTAACGCGGGGGCATCCCATAGCGGTTCACCTTCGCTATTGTTAACCCCGAGCAGTGTTAGGGTCAGTGCGGCATTACGCGGTATTTGATCGTTGCCCCAGGGGCCAAAACGGTTAGGGGCGAGGCTCCAGGTGGCGCTTTCCCCTGGCGCTAGGCCGCCGGAAATAACGTAGTAGAACGTTTCATCCACCCAGGCCACCTCGCGGTTAGGGCTTTTCAGTACGCCGTGCAGCATGAGCTCTGCAACCGCGTGGTCAGAGCCGTTCGTCACCGTTAGCTCAATCACCGGTTCCAGTGCGCCGTAGGGGCTGGTGCTGATGTAGTAACGCGCATTATCAATGCTGATTTGCGCTAAATGCTCTTGGGCGCGCTGGGCGCTGTCCTGTTTGGCTTCTAGCCGGTTAAGCGTGCGCAGTGCTTGCTCCCGCTCTCGTGCACGCCGCTGGCGCAGCATCTTGTCAGCGCGCTCAATAATTTCGTCGCCTGTTAGCCCGTGCATATAGGCATTAGCCGATTCAGCAATTTCAGCAGCGTTCATGCGTTGGGGGTTAAAGAGATCGATACCGTTAAACGATGACATGGCTATGATCTTCAGCGCGGTATCAAACTCGTCGCGCTTATAGGTGGGCAGCGACTCACGCACTTTCTCGATTGAGACCACCGCTGCAGGCATGGAGCTCGTATCGACTTTCGGGTCGGAGCAGCCTACGAGTACCAAGGCAGATAATGAAAGTGCAGATAGCCTGAGTAGGCTCCACATAGATGTACCTCACCACAAAAAATCAATCGGCAAGAGCTTACCGGAAAGTGGCATCCGCCACTACTTTCTCTTGAGAGTGACTCGTGCGTGAGGCTGACTCTTTTAGTGTTGACTCAGCGGTTTAGCCTAGCGGCCAATAAAAAAGCGCTGGCGATTGCCAGCGCTTGAGTCAATAGAGCAGCGAAGCTTAGCCGTGCCCTTTGTCCGGGTGAGGTACCGGCTTTTCGCCGACCTCTTCAGAGCGCAACTCGACCGGTTTGCCCTGGGTTTTTTGGGTGTGCTTTAACTGCATATGCAAGCCGGTTTTGGCCAGCAGGTGAGCGCTTACTGGGGCGGTAATAAACAGGAACAGCGTAATCAGCAGCTCTTGGATATCCGGCTTACCATCGACGCTCCAAAAATACCCCATGGAGGCAATCAGCATGCAGCCGATGCCCAACGTAGTAGCTTTAGTAGGGCCGTGTAGGCGCATATAGAAATCGCGCAGGTGGGCCATGCCTAGCGAGCCGATAAACACAAACACGCCTCCCGCTATTAACAGTAGGGAAATCAGCGCTTCAACTAAGAATGGCATAAACGCACCTCATTAATCGGGCTCATTCAATAATATCCCCGCGTAGAATGTACTTGCACACGGCTACCGTACTGATAAAGCCAAGCATGGCGATCAACAGTGCAGACTCAAAGTAAGTCTTGCTGTTGAGCCATAAGCCGAGCAACACAATCAGCGCGATGGAATTCACGTACATGGTGTCCAGCGCCAGCACTCGGTCAGGGAGATCGGGGCCAACCGTTAGGCGATAGAGGTTCATTAGCAGGGCCATCACCACCAGCGCTAAGGTGATGTAGAGCGCAATACTCAGCATTCGTAAATCTCCTTGAGCGGCCGTTCGTAGCGTTCGCGTATTTGCTCAATGAGCGCTTCTTCATCATCCACGTTCAACGCATGGATTAGCAGGGATTTGCCATCCATTCGCAGGTTGGCCGAAACGGTGCCTGGGGTCAGGCTGATCGTGCTGGCCAGCAGCGTGATGGTAAAACGCTCCTCCAACATTAGCGGATACTCGATGAAGTGAGGCTTTAGCTTGCGCCATGGGTTAGCGATCAGGTACGCGACCTCAAAGTTGGCGGTGACGATATCGCCCAATACCCGCAGGCCAAAACGCAACAGCATCATAGGCTTGCTGATCCGTGGCCGAGCATCCCAAAAGCGGTGGGTTAACAAAGGGATCAGAATAGCCAGCGCACCCCCCAGAACGAACTGGCCAAAGGCGTAGCTGCGCACCAGCAGCAGCCACACCAACAGCAGCAGTATCGAAAGAACTGGGGTGGGCAGCCATTTGCGGGGGGTAATCATGGCGTCTCTCCTGCATCGGGCAGCAGCGTTTCGATCAGTTGTTGCGGGTTAGCGAGTTGCTCGCCGGTGGCTTGGGTATAGCTGCTCACCGGCCCGGCGAACGCCACCAGTAAAGGCGCAGCGCTGAGTAGCCAGAGCATGCCGAACCATTGGTAACGGGATAGCGGGCTACCGCTTGGGCTACCCCGGTGGCTGCGCCAAAACAGCGTAGAGCCCGCACGGGAGAGCGCGATGAGTGATGCTAGGCTGGCGAGCAGCAGCAGTGGCCATAGCCACACGCGCTGAGTGCCTTCTGCGGCTACTAGCACCATCGCTTTACCCAGCGCCCCTGACAGTGGCGGCATTCCCACCACAGCAATCGCACCAATGAAAAAGGTGATCGCCAGGGCGTTACCCTGTACCAGCGGACGCCCTTTGACGATGCGCGTACCCGGCTTGCCTCGCTGCAGGCCAATCATCTCAGCCAGCAAGAACAGGCCACCGGTGACCAGCGTGGTATGAATTAGGTAGTAGAGCAGGGCAGAGGTGGCCTCTGCTGAGCGCATGCCGACGCCCGCCAGCAGCGTGCCGACCGAAATCAGCACCAAGTAGGCTACCAGCAGGCGCAAATCGCGAGCGGCCATCACGCCAACGCCAGCGGCCGCGAGGGTGGCCAGCGCTAACCACCACACCCAAGGCTGCTCTAGCGCCACAAGTCCGCCAGCCTGTTCGCCAAAAATCAGCGAATAGACCCGCAGAATGGCGTAGATGCCCACCTTGGTCATGATCGCAAACAACGCCGCCACCGGGGCGGGAGCCGCTGCATAGGCGCGGGGGAGCCAGAAATAGAGCGGCAAAATGGCAGCTTTAAGGCCAAACACTACCAATAGCATCAACGCGCCTGCGGTCACTAAGCCCTCACGCTCGGCGGGCAGGCTAGCAAGTTTATAGCCCATATCCGCCATATTGAGCGTGCCGGTGGCCCCATACAGAATGCCTACGGCAATCAAGAAGAGCGACGAACCTGCCAGGTTAAGCACCACATAGTGAACGCTTGACTGAATGCGCGCTTTGCCGCCGCCGTGCAGCAGCAGCGCGTAGGAAGCCAGCAGCAGCACTTCGAAGAAGACGAATAGGTTGAACAAATCACCGGTCAAAAACGCGCCGTTGATACCGAGCAATTGCCACTGGAAAAGGCCGTGGAAGTTGCTGCCTTTCTCGTCGTCGCCGCCGCAGGCAAACACCACGGCTCCCACGGCAAGAAGGGACGTGAGCAGCACCATCAGCGCGGAGAGGCGGTCGAGCACCAGCACGACGCCAAACGGTGGCTGCCAGTCGCCTAGGGCGTAAAAGGTGATCTCACCGCTGGCGGCTTGGCGCACCAGGGCAATCGACACCACCAGTAGTAGAAGGGTGGCAATAACGCTCACAGCGCGCTTGTAGTGCACCAGCCCCTGGCGTTGGTAAAGCAATAAAATACCCGCGACCAGGGGTAGTACCACGGGCAACACAATTAGATGCTGAATCATTCGCGGTCTTCCTTTTTACCATCCACGTGGTCGTTACCCACTTCGCTGCGCGCCCGCATGGCAAGAATGACCACGAACGCCGTCATGGCAAAGCCGATAACGATGGCGGTGAGGACCAGCGCCTGGGGCAGCGGGTCGGCAAACTGAGAGCCTTCGTTCACCAGCGCAGCACCATCCGTCGTCAGCCCGCCCATGGAGAACAGGAACAGGTTGACCGCGTAGGAGAGCAGCGTCAGGCCCACAACGACTGGGAACGTTCTTCCACGCAGCGTCAGGTAGAGCCCGCAGGAGGTTAAGATGCCCGTGGTAATGGCGTAGAGCATTTCCATTAGTGGGATTCCTTTTCATTCGGCGTATCGTGGGTGTCTGACGTTTTCGGGTCGGTCACCGGGCGGTGTGGTGTCGTCACCTTACCCAGGTTGGCCAGAATCATCAGCGTGGCACCTACTACGGCAAGGTACACACCCAGGTCAAACAGCAGGGCCGTGGCAAGCTCGAACGTGCCAATCAGCGGCAGGCTGAAATACCCAAACGATGAGGTCAGGAAGGGATAGCCCAATAGCCAGCTGCCTAGGCCGGTGAGCGTGGCAATGGCTACACCCACCACGGCGACCGGCTGGAAGGGGAAATTCAGGCGCTCTTGCGCCCACTCAACGCCCCGCGCCATATACAGCAGAATCAAAGCAACAGCGGTAATCAAACCGGCAATGAAGCCACCGCCGGGCTGGTTATGGCCGCGCAGGAAGATGAAGGCCGAGACCAGCAGCGCCAGTGGTAGTAGCGTCATTGAGATAGACGTCAGAATGGCCGGGTAGCGATCCGGCGACCAGACACGGCCTTCGCCGTCGCTGTGGGGCATGAACAGACGCAAGCGGTTGAGCAGCTTGAAGATAGCCAGGCCTGCAATGGCCAGCACGGTA
Source organism: Vreelandella lionensis (assembly GCF_044543515.1). Taxonomy (NCBI): domain Bacteria; kingdom Pseudomonadati; phylum Pseudomonadota; class Gammaproteobacteria; order Oceanospirillales; family Halomonadaceae; genus Vreelandella; species Vreelandella lionensis. Next base: position 42,628 of record NZ_JBITWC010000021.1, read on the forward strand.
ATTTCACCCAGGGTATCGAAGCCACGGAAGTCGACCAGAATCACGTTGACCACGTTATAGCCGCCACCACCGGGTTTGCTGTTCTCCACGAAGAAGTTGGAGATCGATAGCGTTTCGCGGGTCATCACCGCGTAGTTCAAGCTGGCGACCACCAGCCCCAGCGCACCGGCTAGCAGAATATCGCGCACGTTGCGCAACGGGCTCGATTCGGTGGGGGTTTTTTGTGGCAAGAAGAATAGCGCCAGCATCAGCAGAATCATCGTGACGACTTCTACCGATAGCTGGGTCAAAGCGAGATCAGGGGCCGAGAAGCGTGCGAAGGTGAGGGCCACAAACAGACCTACTACCGACAGCATCAGCAGCGAAATTAAGCGGTAGCGATGAGTCGCTGCGGTAGCAATACCACCAAAAATTAGCATGCCCGCGCCTAGCAGCACCACGCCATCTATCGACTGGTTGCCTTTGGTGCCGGTCAATTCTTGCACGCTGGCAAGGCCGATCAGCCCCATCAGCAGGGCAGCACCCAGCAACCATCCCATATAGCGCTGTAGCGAGTTGCCTTCCAGCTTGGTGATGACCTGCTCGGCCCGGTAGCCCACGGTAATGATAAACCGCTCGAATACGCGGCGCGCATCCACACTGGCGAAGGGCTGCACAAAGCGGCGCAGATCAGCATGACGCCAGTACATGGCAATGCCCGCTGCAAAGGCTAGCAAGCTCATCATTAGCGGCAAATTCACGCCGTGCCAGATGGCGAGATGGAACGACAAGGGTTCGCCCAGAACGGCCTGGGTGGCTAACTCTAGAATGCCCGTCGCGAAAAAGGCAGGGAATAAACCCACCAGTACACATAGCGCTACCAGCAGCTCCACGGGCAAGCGCATCAGGTGGGGCGGCTCGTGGGGAGCTTTCGGCGTTTGCTCGCGAGCGGGCTTGTAGAACACCGCATGAACCAGCCGCAGTGAGTATGCCACTGAGAGAATGCCGCCCAGCGTCGCCAGGGCGGGCAGCACCCAGCTCAAACCGCCGAGTACCGGGGTGGCGAGCGTTTCGGTAAAGAACATCTCTTTCGAGAGGAAACCGTTAAACAGCGGCACCCCCGCCATAGCGGCAGCGGCCAAGGTGGTCAGCAGTGCGGTGACGGGCATCGCCTTTCTGAGTCCGCCAAGCTGCTTCAGCTCCCGGGTGCCGGTTTCGTGGTCGATGATGCCCGCGCTCATGAACAGCGCCGCTTTAAAGGTAGCGTGGTTCAGAATATGAAACAGCGCAGCTAACACAGCCATGGGGCTGCCAATCCCTAGCAGAACGGTGATTAAGCCCAGGTGGCTGACGGTCGAAAACGCCAGAATGCCTTTCAAGTCGGTTTTGAACAGCGCAAACCACGCGCCGTAAAGCAGCGTGATGGTACCTACCAGCGGCACGACCACGCTCCACAATGCGCTATCCGCAATGGCGGGGTGCAACCGCGCCATTAAGAAAATACCCGCTTTCACCATGGTGGCCGAGTGCAGGTAGGCAGAAACGGGCGTGGGAGCCGCCATGGCATGGGGAAGCCAGAACTGGAACGGAAACTGAGCAGATTTGGTGAACGCACCCAGTAGCACAAGCCCGAGCATGAGCGGATAAAGCGGATCAGCCACGATGGTGGCGCCGCTGGCCAGCACGTCATCCATCCGATAGCTACCGGCCATATCGCCCAGCAGCAGTAAGCCTGCTAGCAGTGCTAGGCCGCCTGCACCTGTTACCGTAAGCGCCATGCGTGCGCCTTTACGGGCATCGCTGCGATAGGACCAAAAGCCAATCAGCAGGAAGGAGGAGAGACTGGTCAACTCCCAAAATAGCCAGAGCAGGATAAGGTTATCGGACATCGAGATGCCGACCATCGAGGCCATAAACAGCATCAAGAAGGCGTAAAAGCGTCCAAAAGGCTCATCGCTTGCCAAGTAAAAATGGGCATACAATAGAATCAATAGCCCAATGCCCAAAATGAGTAGGTTGAAGAGCAGCGACAGGCCATCGAGACGAAACGCAAGCTCCAGGCCGAGTGCGGGCATCCAGGTGGCAGCAAAACGCAGCGCTTCACCCTCCATCAGGGCAGGTATTTGCAGCAGTGTAAGTAGCAGTGCTGTTGCTGGCAGTATGCCCGTTGCGAGCGAGCACCAAGTGCGGCCGCGTTGGGCAGTCAGTGCCGGCACCAGTACGCCCAGTAACGGCAGTAAGGCGATCCACAGCAGTGTCATGAGGTCATCCAGCGCAAAAAATCAAAAAAATCGCCAGAGCAACGAGGGTTGCCCTGGAGGCGAAGATACATCAAGTGAAACAACAGGATATCACTTGTATGGAAGGTGTGTGATTTTAGTATAAAGTGTTGACGTTAACCGTTTAGAGACTCCTTGTTCCATGAGTGAACCTTTCAATACCTGGCAAGCCCGCTTTGAAAAGCTGCGTAGCAACAAGCTTTTTGAAGGACTGGTGATTTCCATTATCGTCATTTCTGCGTTGGTCATTGGCGCGAAAACCTACGAAGAAACCTCCCGAATTGAGCAGTGGTTGCTCTACCTGGATGTCGCAGTCACAGTATTTTTCCTGGTCGAGATTTTGATCAGAATGGCAGCCGAGCGCAACTTAGTCAGCTTTTTTAAGAAGGGCTGGAACGTTTTTGACTTCTTAATTGTGACTGCCAGCCTGATTCCTATGGATGATTCAGAGATGGTGCTGCTGGCGCGGCTGCTACGCATTTTCCGCGTGCTGCGCCTGGTGTCGATGATTCCAGAGCTGCAGATGTTGCTGGGCGCGCTAGTGAAATCGGTTCCCCGCATGGGCTACGTGGTGCTGCTCATGTTTATTATTTTCTATATCTATGCGGCGCTGGGTAGTTTCCTCTTCAACAACATTGATGAGTTTTTGTGGGGCAACATTTCCGTTGCCATGTTAACGCTGTTTCGTATCGCCACATTTGAAGACTGGACGGACGTGATGTACGCCACCCAGGAGGTATATGCCTGGAGCTGGATTTACTACTTGACGTTCATTTTCCTTACGGCATTTATTTTTCTTAATATGATGATTGGTATCGTGCTGGACGTGATGCAGAAAGAGAGTGCCCAGCTCGATTTTGACAGTGGCGAAGGGGAGCCTGCCCAGCTGCAGGCACTGCGTAGCGACGTTCACTCACTCAAAGCGCAGCTTGATCGTATGGAGGCCGCGTTGGCAGAGCGAAATACAGCTTCGCCTCCCCCCAATAGTCCTACTGATTCCCCTAAAACAGATTAACGACAGGAGCGCCGCTATGATGCTATCCGACCCTTCTAAAAAGTATCGTCCTTTTGTGGCCGTGGACCTGCCTGACCGCCAGTGGCCAAGCCAACGTATCGAAACGCCGCCGATCTGGTGCAGCGTTGACCTGCGGGACGGCAACCAGTCGCTGATTGACCCGATGGATCAAGAGCGCAAGCAGCGCCTGTTCGACATGCTGTTGAAGATTGGTTTTAAAGAGATTGAGGTGGGTTTCCCCTCCGCATCGCAAACCGACTTCGATTTTGTTCGCTCGCTGATCGAGCAGGATAAGATTCCCGAGGACGTGACCATTCAAGTGCTGACCCAAGCGCGTCCGCACCTGATTGAGCGCACCTTTGAAGCATTGAAGGGCGTCAAAAACGCCATCGTGCATGTTTATAACGCCACCGACCCGATGTTTCGTCGGGTGGTGTTTAACGTCGACAAAACCGAGTGTATTCAAATTGCCGTTGATGCCACCGCGCAGATTCGCGATTTGATGGCGGCCAACCCGGAAACGAACTGGACCTTCCAGTACTCACCCGAGCTATTTACCACCACCGAGATGGATTTCGCGGTGGAGATCGTCGAAGCGGTGATGGACACCTTTGGCCCCAGCGTCGACAACAAAATGATCGTCAACCTTCCAGCCACGGTCGAAGTCGCTACGCCCAACAACTACGCTGATCAGATTGAGTGGTTCTGTCGCCATGTCAAAAAGCGCGATACCTTGATCGTCAGCGTTCATCCGCACAACGACCGCGGCACTGGCGTCGCGGCGGCCGAACTCACGTTGATGGCGGGGGCAGATCGAGTCGAGGGCACGCTATTTGGCAACGGCGAGCGTACTGGCAACGTAGATATCGTCACGCTGGCGATGAACATGTATACCCAAGGGGTGAACCCCCAGCTCGATTTTTCCAATATCACTCCGATCATGCGCGAAGCCGAGTACTGCAATCAGCTGCCCGTCCACCCGCGCCACCCGTATGTGGGCGATTTGGTCTTTACCGCGTTCTCAGGCTCGCATCAGGATGCCATCAAAAAAGGCATGGCAGACCGTCGCGCCCATCCAGAAGCGCCGTGGGACGTTCCCTACTTACCCATCGACCCTCTGGACGTAGGCCGCAGCTACGAAGCAGTTATCCGCGTGAACAGCCAGTCAGGCAAAGGCGGCATCTCTTACCTGTTAGAACAGGAGCACGGTATCGAGCTGCCCCGCAGGCTTTCCATCGAGTTCAGCCAAGTGGTGCAGGAAGTGGCGGACCGCACCGGTAAAGAGATCACCTCACAAATGATCTACCAAGCCTTTGCCGATGAGTATTTAGAGCAGCGGTCATCGCTGGCACTGGTGAATCACCGTCTTTCCTCCGAGCCAGATAGCCCCAAAGTCGCGCTAGAGGCCATTGTCGAAAACGGCGGCCAACGCCAGACCCTGACCGGTGAAGGCAACGGCCCGCTGGCCGCGTTCATCAAGGCGCTGGTGGCGAGCGGCCAAGAGGTCGAAATCATTGACTATCATGAACACTCCCGCGGCCAAGGGGCGGATGCCGAAGCGATCGCGTACGTGGAAGTACGCATTGATGGCAAATCCGTATTTGGCGTAGGTACCGATGAAAGCATCACTAGCGCATCCATGAAAGGCGTGCTGAGTGCGATCAACCGCCACTACTCGACGCAGCCTGCGGCGGCCAATGTGACGGCGGAGTCCTTAGGGTAAATGCTCAAACGGCCTTGGCTGTTCATCGTATTAGTCGCCATGATACTGGCTGGGCTGCTTTCGCAGACGGCCTCCCATGAGCCGTTTGAAGAGACGTTGGTACGCTTGGAAGTAGAGCGGGCACTGCCCGCTCTTGAGCCCACGCTTCAAGAAGAGTCTGCTGAGATCAACGCACTGTTTCTGCACTATGCGTCTGATCAAGCGCTATGGATGAGCGCCGCGTTGGCGATAATGCGTCACGGTGATATCGCTCGAAGCACGCTTCTCGACTATGGGTTATCGCCCCAATTCCAACAGGTGCTGGTGCGCTTCGGAGCGGATGCCGTGCTGCCTATCAGCTACTTCCGCGATCACGACGTGACGACGCTGCGCGCTCAGCACTGGATAGGGGAGCGTTATCAGCAAGTCAGCCGCTGGTGGGGCGATGAGCCATCGGATTCCGATGAGCTGGGTGACGCAGACGTAGAGGTGGCCATGGCCGAGCTAACCCCTTTGCGGCGTGGCCAGATGGGTATCGCGTTACTCGACAGCAACGGCCATGGGCTGCTCAACCAGTTTGTCGTGGATGACGAAGGCAACGTAGCGTGGCTGCAGGGCGAACGCTTAGTTTCCGGCGTAGGCGACTTTTTTACTAGCGGCCTACGTGATCTGGAAAGCCAGTGGCGGCGTGGCGAGGCAATAGGCGCAAGCGATCTGGGCTGGGCGGGTGTTGATCTGCTGGTAATGGCCAGTGCCGTGAAAGTGCTACGCACTGGAAGAGCCGCTCGTGCTGCTCGTGTGGGTGGCGTCGAGGCGCAGGCCGCTCGCATGGGTGTGCGTCAAGGGATCGTTGCCACAAGCGGGCGCTTCGCAACGCTGCCGCGCATGGCCAAAGTTGCTGCGGTCGCCGCCACGGCTTATGTGGTCATTCGCCACCCCAGCCTAGTCAGTGCACTGGGTGCCAATCTATCTCAGTGGTTAGGCTGGCCAACGTGGCTCGGGCAGTTTCTTGTCTGGTTAATTGTGCTATTACCGGTAATGTTCATTGCGCGCTTTATTTATCGCTGGCTACTTACACCACTTTTGTGGCTGTTGATGCCACTGATGCGGGTATGTTTTAAAGCCGCTAATCGTTCGCTTGGCAAGCGAACTCAAGAGCAAGCGAAGGAGCTTGTGTAAAGAAGCCCATACACAATGTTTTACATGTGCATGGGCCTTGTATATCAGCGTTAAGATTGACTTGCCAACCACCCCCGCCAGCCGCCAAATTCGGTGATGTCTTCAGCTTCACCGCCTTCATTTAGCGCCCCCGCGGTGCAGGTAAAGCCACACTTCCAACTGCCGTCGGCAAGCTCCACCTGGCCTAAGCCGAGCGGGGCAGGAATGCCCGCTAAAAAGCTGCCCAGGGTTTCGATAGGCAAACGCCAAACTTCTACTTCAATGGCTTGGCCGGTGTCGTCGCGAAGCATCGCCGGGCGCTTTGGAGGCCCACCTGCCAGAGCAAAGAGCTTATAGCGCGGGGCGCTGTGGGTGGTGCTCACCAATACGCCACCCCGCTGTGTGAGCTGATGGTTAAGCGGCAGGCCTTTTAAGTGCGCACCGCACACCACCAGCTCCATGCTGCCATCCTGGGCAGGAGCGGGTAGTTCCTCTAAAGGCGGGTGTGGAATGCTGGTTGCGCCTAACGGTAGCATTAGGCGCGCTTCAAGGGCGCGGGCGAGGGAGAGTAGCGTTAAGTCTGCAAATACTGTCCCAAACAGCGTGACGCCCACCGGTAGGTCGCGCTCGCTAAATCCCACTGGCACCGCCAGGGCGCTATAGTCTAGCAGGTTCATAAAGTTGGTCCAGGTACCCAGGCGGGAGTTAACACCGATAGGGTCCGCTGCCACCTCGGCCTTGCTTGGGTGAGTCACCGTTGTAGGCGTGAGCATCACATCCACCTGACTAATGAGTGCGTCGGCCTGGCGCTTATACTCAGCGAGTTTATAGCGCGCATCAAAGGCGTCTACTGCCAGCGGCGTTGCCCCACCCTGGGTGATTTGGAAAGTCACCGGGTGTACCGCATCCGGGTTGCTCTTCATTAGCTCACGAATAACATGGTAGCGTTCGGCCACCCAGGGGCCTTCATAAAGTAAGCGCGCAGCAGCCAGTAACGGCGAACAGTCCAGCTCGACCTTTTCACCGCCCAATGCTTCAAGCTCAGCAATTGCATGGTGCATGCCTTGGGTATAGGCCGCATCGGTTTGCCACTGGGGTTCCAGTGGCACCCCAAAGCGAAACGTAGCGGGCGCTTTTCCATAGCGTTTGCCGTGTACGGCAAAGTCATGCTGGCGCGACCAAGCGCACTCGGCATCATAGGCTGCGGTAATATCCAGCACCTTTGCGGCATCGTCAGCGGTCAGCGCAAACAGGCTAATGGTATCCAGTGTGGCGCAAGCGGGTACCACGCCCCGGGTGCTAAGCAGCCCCAAGCTCGGTTTAACTCCGTATAAGTTATGAAAGCATGCAGGCACGCGGCCAGAGCCTGCCGTATCGGTGCCCAGTGCAAAGCTGACCATGCCGGCGGCTGTCACCACTGCGGAGCCGCTGCTGGAGCCGCCGGGCACCAGCGTTGGGTCGAAGACATTGGCGGGGGTGCCATAAACTTCCAGCGCCCGCTCGCCTACCAGCCCGGTGGCGAACTGATCCAGATTGGTTTTACCCATGGGAATCGCGCCCGCATCGATCAACTGCTGCACCACAAAGGCGTTTTCCGAGGGCGTGTAAGCATAGGCCGGGCTGCCTGCAGTGGTGGGTATCCCTGCGAGGTCGATGTTGTCTTTCAGCGCAAAGGGAATGCCGTAAAGCGGCAACGTTTCCGGTGACTCACCTTCTAGGCGCTGTAAATAGGGCGCCAACTGCTCGCGATTTAAGCGGGTAATCCAGGCGGGCTCTTTACCGTGGTTTTCGGCCGCTGTCAATAGCTGACTGATAAGATCAGAAGGGGTGAGTTTGCCGCTACGGTAGGCTGCATGCAGGCTGGCAATATCGAGTGCAATAGGAAGCGTCATAATAAATTCCTTAATTAAATCGGTGTCACTAAAGAAGAATGAAGTCGGTTTGCTGCACTGTCATAAATCACTCCCTTCCGCCACGGCTGGGTAGATAGCACTACCCGCCAACCGTCTTGGCTACGCTCTAAGTAGTCAAAGCATAGGCTGGCGCGCCAGAGAAGAGCGCTGTCAGTTAAGCTATTGATTGGGGCGAATAGTGCGTCTGCATTATCTGCCCAAGGGCGAGGTGTGATTGCCATAGCGTGGTCGCCGATTTGCAGCCAGCGCAGTTGGCCCTGAGCGTCTTGAATTACGTCTTCAACGGCATCGTTGGAAAGCTGTTGCCAGTGCTCAACGTACTGATCGTGCGGATGTCGCTCTTCTAAAATGGTGCCGTCAATCCAGCGCAGTAGCCCTACATCCTTTTCCAGGCTAGGGCATAGATCCTGATAGCGGTGCCAGGTGCATACCCCTAGCTCACTATCGATTTGGGTAATACCTGCAAAAGCAGTGAGCCTCGCCAGCCATTCAAGCTGGCGGCGGTTGCAGTCGTCTAAACCGGTGATGCCTGAAAAGTCAGGCGAGTCTGCAGGCAGGCGCAGGTCGGCATGCCAGTGTTTGCCCTGAATCCAATAAACCTGAGTAGTGGTGTCGGCCTGTTGGTAGGGTGCTTTAGCGGGCTCAGCGTAGAGCGTGCGCTGCCACACGCCGCGAAATGCTTGAGGTGTGGCAGGTAAGCCGACGTTCATAAGGGGGCTTCCTTATGTTTGCCATGCTGGCCCAGACTACCGACTGCGCGGGCACCTTCGGGAAGCGTAATGTCGCCCTTTGCTAAACGCTCGCGCAGATAGCGGAAGGTTTGGATAGTTTGGGCATAAAGATGATCGCCTGCTTTGAGCGGTGCGTAATGGGCTTTACCGTGGCGCTCGACTAATTCGGGCAACGGCGCGACGTCGGTATGGTAATCGCAGGCAAAAAACAGCGGGAAAGAGTAGCGCTCCTCTTTTACCTTGCGCACTCGGTGGGAGGTCGCTACAAACTCGCCGTTGCTCCAAATTTCCAGCATATCGCCAATATTGACGACTAACGTATCCTCTTGATACGGCACATCAATCCATTCGCCCGCACCGTTCATTACCTCAAGCCCTGGCGCGGTAGGCAGTAGCAGGGTAAAGCACTCGTAGTCAGTGTGGGCGCCGATGCCTTGGGCATCCTCAGCATTAGGGTTATAAGGGTAATGGATCAGGCGCAGCTGACTGGGCGGCTTATTGACGTGCTGAAGCAGTTGCTGGGGAGCCAGCCCCAGCGCCATAGCAAAGCCGCCCATCAATGCGCGCCCGACGTGGTACGCAGCGTCGTAATAAGCGGCCACTGGCTCCTTGAAACCGTCCAGGTCAGGCCAGGGGTTGGGGCCGAGCAACGGTGTCCCGGCCAGCACCTCCGGGTCATCATCGGGTAGTTCAAAGGCTAGGTCGAAGGCCTCTTTCATATCGGGCTTGGCCGGGTCCGGCGACTCCTCGCCGGGCGGCACATAGCCACGGTGGTGGGTGTAGCGCCCGATGTAGCGCTCCATTTTGGTTGCTTCAGACTGAGCAAAGAAACGCTTGGCCTGATGAATCAGGCCTTCGCGCAGTGCACCATCAATACCATGTCCCATCATCTGGAAGAAACCGACTTCACGGGCGGCGCGACCCAACTCATCGGCGACTTCGCGGCGTGCTTGATCATCCCCGTGCAGCAGGGGATGAATATCGATGACAGGGATCTCTTGAAAGTCTGCCAAGCGTTTGTCTGCGGTAGGTGTGCTCATACGTCAGCCTCCTCCTCATGGGTGAGTACCACCAGAGGTTGGCCGGGGCCAATGGCAGCGCCTTCGGTAAGCGGAAGTCTGGTAACTCGACCGGCGCAGTGGGCCGTGACCTCTACCTCCATTTTCATGGACTCCACCAGCGCTACGGGCTGACCTGCTTCTACCTGCTCGCCTTTCTTGACCAGCAGCTTCCATAGGCTGCCGGTCACCGGGCTTTCGATACCAAGTTCATCCTCTCCCAGCGTTTCGATCTCTGCGCTAGCCGGTGTCTGGTCTTCAAAGGTGAACTGGCCGTTGGCGCGCCAGGCGGCCATTTCAGCCTGGAAGGCTGCTTCTCGCTTGGTGCGAAATGCCTCAATCGCTTCGGCGTTCTTATCGATATCGGCTTGGTAGTCCGCCAGTTTGAAGCGGGCCGTTTCAATGGGCAGCTCGAAGCGCCCGTGGGGAAAGTCACAGCGAATTTGCTGTAGCTCTTCGTGGCTGACTTCATAAAAGCGAAGTTGATCAAAAAAGCGCAGCAGCCAAGGGTTATTGAAGTGTTGGGTGGTGCGGTAACGGTTCCACATCTGCAGCGTGCGACCAACGAACTGGTAGCCGCCGGGGCCTTCCATGCCATAAACACATAAATAGGCGCCGCCAATACCCACCGAGTTTTCCGCTGTCCAGGTACGGGCGGGGTTATATTTGGTGGTGACCAGGCGTTGGCGCGGGTCAAGGGGCGTCGCGACGGGCGCCCCCAGATACACATCTCCTAAGCCCATCACGAGATAACGGGCGTTGAAGACGATATCGCGCACTTGCTGTTCGCTTTCGAGAGCGTTGATGCGGCGAATAAAATCCAGGTTGCTGGGGCACCAGGGAGCGTCGGGGCGCACGCTGCGCTGATACTTGTCGATGGCTTCCTGGCAGGCGGGGTCATCCCATGAGAGCGGTAGATGCACGACACGCGACTCTACTTCCAACGACTCGACATCGACTAGCGCCTGCTCGGCTTTGTGAAGGTGCGAAAGCAACTCATCAAGGCTAAGTTCCAGCGGCTCATAGTGAACCTGCAGCGAGCGAATGCCGGGGGTTAGTTCCCGTAGGCCGGGCAGCGAATGTTCCTGTAACCACAGCATCCAGGCGTGTACGCGAAAGCGTAGCGCGATATTCAGCTCCATCGCACCGAACTCAATGAGCAGGAAATCATCCCCGGCGCGGCGGTATACGATTCGCTCCCCGGCCTGCTCGGCTGGGATGTCGCGCAGGATCGGGGTGTCTCGTTCTGGCTGAATATCTTCAACAGGGTTCGCTGTGAGGGTTTCCAGCTGGGCGAGCTGGCGCTCTTCTAGTGTGCGGGCGGTGGCGAGACTCACCGGGACAAAGCGGACCTTGTCACCAGCGGTGAGTTGTCCCAGCTTCCAGCGTTCAGCGCGCACCACCGTGGCCGGGCAGACAAAGCCACCCAGTGACGGGCCGTCCGGGCCAAGAATGACCGGCATGTCGCCGGTAAAGTCGATAGTGCCAAAGGCGTAGGCGTTATCGTGAATATTGGAAGGGTGGAGTCCTGCTTCACCGCCATCCGCCCGTGCCCACTCTGGGCGTGGGCCAATTAGCCGTACACCGGTGCGGCTGGAGTTGTAGTGCACTTCCCACTCGTGGTCGAAGAAGCGTTCGATATCACTATCAGTGAAAAAGTCTGGCGCGCCGTGAGGGCCATAAAGCACGGCAATTTCTGTCACGCTTTCGGAACCGTTGCCAATGGCGGGGGCTAGCGCGCTATCCAGCGTGCGTGAGGGCGCAGGCATCAGCGTGGGCAGCTCCAGCATATCGCCGCTGCGCAGTGCCCGCCCGCCATGGCCGCCAAACTGGCCTAGCGTGAAGGTGCTGCGAGAGCCCAGATAGCGAGGGCATTGAATGCCGCCGCGCACTAGAAGATAAGCGCGTGCCCCAGCGGTGGCCTTGCCTAACGTAAGAGTGGCACCGGCCGGCACATCAATGACTTCCCAGTGATTAATAGGGTTGCCATCCAGCGAGGCGGGCAACTTGGCGCCTGCTATCACGACCTGTGTGGCCCGGTGAAAGCGCAGCGTGGGGCCCTGGAGGGTAATTTCTAGGCCAGCGGCATCCGTGGGATTGTCGAGTAGGCGATTGCCAAGGCGAAACGACCAGTCGTCAAACGGGCCGGAAGGCGGCACACCCACATCCCAGTGACCCTGGCGACCGGGAAAATCCTGAATTGTGGTGAGCGTGCCAGGGGCGATCACTTCCATGGCGGGAGGTGCCCACGCCAGGGTGGTAAGCCAGTGGGTGTCGATATCCGCCTGCTGAAAGCGTTGGGCACGCAGAACGTGGGCAAGCCAGCTACGGTTGGTGGCAATGCCATAAACGCTGGTGTTGTCCAGCGTATCCGCCAGCTGTGCCGTCGCCTGCTTGCGGCTTTCGGCATGCACCATCACTTTGGCTAGCATGGGGTCAAATAGCGGTGACACTTCCAGGCCTGCCTCAATGGCGTGGTCGATGCGCAGGCCGCTGGCTTCAGGAAAGATGACTTCCGTCAGTAGCCCGGCGCTGGGGCGAAAATCGTGAGCAGGGTCTTCGGCGTACAGACGTGCCTGGACGGCGTGACCAGTGGGAGAGAGCGTCTGGGCAAGTGTTTCCAGGCGAGGGAGTTCTCCGGCGCCGAGCTTTACCATCCATTCGACGATATCGACGCCGTAGACCAGCTCGGTGACGCCGTGCTCCACCTGTAGGCGAGTATTAACCTCCAGAAAATAGAAAGCTTCACGCTCGGCGTCGTAAATGAACTCGACGGTTCCCGCACTGCGGTAGTTGACCGCTTTGCCTAGTTGCACCGCCGTGGCGTGCAGTGATTGGCGCACGGCTTCGGGGAGATTCGGGGCTGGGCACTCTTCCAGTACTTTTTGATGGCGGCGCTGGGTGGAGCAGTCGCGCTCACCGAGGGCGATAACACTGCCCTGGCCATCGCCAAACAGCTGTACTTCCAGATGGCGGGCACGTGCGATATAGGCTTCCAGGAAGACACCGCCATCGCCAAAGTTGCGCTCGCCAAGACCTTTCACTGACTCAAAGGCGCGTGCCAGCTCCGTGTGAGAGTGGCAGACCTGCATGCCGATGCCACCGCCACCCGCAGTGGATTTCAGCATGACCGGGTAGCCGATTCGTTCGGCGGCCTGTTGGGCCTCTTCGAGGGTCTCCAACAACTTTGATCCTGGCACCAGCGGTACGCCTGCTTTTTCGGCGAGTGCGCGGGCTTCGTGCTTGAGGCCAAACTGCTGTATCTGCTCGGCAGTGGGGCCTAGAAAGACGAGCCCGGCGGCATCGCAGGCGGTAATAAAGCGCGTGTTTTCCGAAAGAAAACCGTAGCCGGGATGGATGGCCTGGGCGCCGCTCTGCTGGGCGATAGCGATCAGTTTGTCGATGTTCAAATAGGTATCGCTGGCGGCCCCCTCACCCAGTGAGTAGGCCTCATCAGCTTGGTGCACGTAGGGCGCATCGCGGTCGGCATCGGCGTACACCACCACGCTCCCCACGCCTAAAGCTTTAAGCGTGCGTAGAATACGGGCGGCAATCGCGCCGCGATTGGCAATCAGGACTTTGCTAAACGTTTTATGGATGGACATGGCACTGCCTGCAAACAAAGGCGGGTCGTCCCGCAGGTTGTTTGGCCTTCTAGGGTCGTCCCTAGGGCGAATTACTTAACCCCAAATCAGTAGCTCGATGGGCGTGGGGTTGTAGCCGTTGCAGGGGTTGTTGAGCTGAGGGCAGTTGGAGATCAGCACGATGACATCCATTTCTGCGACCATTTCCACATACTTGCCCGGTGCGGAGATACCGTCTTCAAACGTCAGCCCGCCGTCAGCGGTCACCGGTACGTTCATGAAGAAGTTGATGTTGTGGGTGATGTCCCGTTTGCTCAGGCCATACTCTGGGTGGTTGGCGATGGCCTGCATCCAGTTATCCCGGCAGGAGTGCATGTGTCGCTTTTCCAGGTCGTAGCGCACGGTGTTGCTTTCGCTGGCGCAGGCACCACCTAGGGTGTCGTGGCGGCCGCAGGTGTCGGCGGTGAGGGTAAGCATCGTGCGGCCTTCGCTGGAGATCAGCTTGGAGCCCGCCGTGAGATAGACCGCTCCCTGTTCGCGAACGGTATCCATGGCGCTGTAGCGCTCGGCGGTGTCGTCGGCGCTGAAGAACAGCGTGTCAGCCGCTTGGTTGCCTTCCAGGTCTAAAATCCGCAAGGTTTGGCCCTGCTTCACGGTGCCAATATAGTGATCGCCCGCATTAACGGTAGTGCGGCTAAGCGCGTTTTCGGGGCGTAAGGTACTCTCGATAATCATGGTTTTCCCCTTAAAGGCCGAGGTGGTATAGGCGGTTATTGGCAAAGCCACGGGCGTTTTCTGGCCGTGAGCGGTAGCAAGGATCGTCCTCTGTCGGTGGCTCAGCCGTACCTAACGCGATATCGACGCCACGGCGCGGGTAGTCAGTGGCAGGGTCCAGCGGGTGGGGGCAGGTATGCAACAACACTAGGGTATCCATCTCGAAGCGCAGCGTGACGCTGTTGCCCGGCTGGCAGTGGTTGCTGACATAGTGCAGCTTGCCTTCGTCATCGCTCTCGACGCGAGAGAACAGGTTGAGATTGGCAGCCATGTCTCGGCGGCCAAGCCCATACTTGGCGAGTTCGACCAGGAAGGCGTCGAAGCCGGTGCGCGTCCAGTCATTGTGGGCCTGCTGGTAGCTCACTGGCTGCCAGCCTTTGGCCAGCAGGTGTTGGGGCAGCAGGTTGCCGCCAACGCTGTCGTGCCAGCCAAGGTCATCATGCGTGATCGAGGCAAAGATGCGGCCCATGTCCGAGTAAAGGCAGTGGCCTTGGGTCAGTTTGAACGTGTGCTGGCACTTCAAGGTGTCCGGCAGGTTTAAGCGCTCCAGCAGGTTTTCTGGGTTGTAGCAGAGTAATCCTACGTTGCTGTTGGCCTCCTGGGCGGTCAGGGTTAGTGTTGTGCCGCGACGTAGGCGGAGTGACCAGTGGTGCCCGCCGGGTAAATGAGTGGTGTAATCGGGCTGGCTATTCATAGCAGCGTCTCCTGGGTGTGGGTTTTCAGTCCGCCCTGATGAAGTGCTTCCGTTAAGGCTGCCGTTGGACGGTCTCTCGAAATGGGCAGGTCATAGGTAATGGTGGCGCCATAGGCTTCCGGGGCTTGAGGGTCGTGGCGGGTTTTGTCAAACACCCATAGCCGTGTGCCCAGCTCAAAGGCCTCTTTTAGGTCGTGGGTGATCATGAAGATGGTGAGCTGCTGCTCTTGCCAAAGTCGCGTGATTAATTCGTGCATGTCCTGGCGAATGCCGGGGTCCAGGGCACCAAATGGCTCATCCAGCAACAGCATGCGTGGCCGCATCATGAGCGCCTGGGCGATGGCTAGACGTTGCTGCATGCCGCCGGACAGCTCATGGGGATACTTATTAAGCGCGTGACTTAGGCCAACTTCTTCAATACGTGCTTGGGCTTTCTCAATCGCGTGCCGTTTGGCAGTGCCAAAACTTTTTCCAAGCAGCTTGGCACTATGCAGCTCATCGGCCATCATCACGTTGCCCAGCACAGTCAGGTGTGGAAAGACGGAATACTTCTGAAATACCACCCCTCGATCCGGGCCGGGTTCGTTAGGAATGGGCTTACCATCTAGCAGAAGGTTGCCTTTTGAAATGGCTTCGGTGCCTAGCAGCATCTTTAAAAACGTGGTTTTACCGCAGCCAGAGGCACCTACCAGCGTGACAAATTCTCCTTGCTCGACGCTGAAATTAAGGTTCTCAAGCACGACGTGATGGCCGTAATGCTTTTCTAGGCGTTTGGCGGACAGTAGGCTCATGAGTTGTCTCCTTCGCCCGAGTGGTACCAGGGAAAGGCAAGGCGCGATGTCCAGGCGAGAATCTGGTCAAGAAGGAACGCCAGCAGCGTAATCCACGCCACGTAGGGCAGAATCACGTCCATCGACAGGTAGCGGCGAACCAGAAAAATGCGGTAACCAAGCCCCTCTTGGGCGGCAATTGCTTCGGCAGCTATTAAAAACAGCCAGGCGCTGCCGAGGGCCAAGCGAGTGGCATTCAGTAGCCGCGGCGTGAGTTGGGGCAGTAGCACCCGCAACAGTACCTGCCAGGAGCTGGCTCCCAGGGTTTGTGCTTTGATCAGCTGTTCATCGGGAAGTCGCAGCGCATGGCCTTGCAGGTCGCGAATCAGAAACGGCGTCACCCCAATCACGATCAACGCGATCTTGGCGGCCTCACCGGTGCCAAAGGCGATGAATAGAATCGGAAGTATCGCCATCGGAGGGATAAGCGACGCGACGGTGACCAGCGGTGAGAGTTTGGCGCGGATGAGCGGAATGCCGCCGTTTAAAATACCCACTACGAGGCCGATGAAAGCGCTGATCGCC
The DNA here is from genome assembly GCF_044543515.1 of Vreelandella lionensis. Lineage (NCBI taxonomy): Bacteria > Pseudomonadati > Pseudomonadota > Gammaproteobacteria > Oceanospirillales > Halomonadaceae > Vreelandella > Vreelandella lionensis. The sequence continues at coordinate 58,870 of NZ_JBITWC010000021.1, forward strand.
ACGCCAATGAGAATCCGCTCTAAGCTGGCGAAAGTGTCTGTCCATAGAACGATTTGGCCAGTGCGTACGTTTTCTGCGGTGGCCAAATGATAAAATGAGCTTGCCATGGTGGCCGGAGTGGGCAGTAGCCGATCATTAGGGTTCTCGGCCAGTCGGGCATTGGAAAGGCTCAGGTAAACCATGGCCAATAACAGGAAAGGCAACAGTCCCAGCAGCCATCTGCTCCCTCGGGATGGGGCTAGATTAATGAGTCGCTTCATGGCGGATGTCCATCGAAGATAAAAGCAGAGGGAGCAGCCGTGGCTACTCCCATGGCGCTAGTTACTGAGCGTCGAGGTAAGCTTGGGTAAAGCTGGGGTCGAAGCGCAGTTGCACGTTGCTCTCGTCTCCGAAGACGCCACTGGGTGTCTCAATGCCGACGACTTCTGCGTTTGGTGCCATGTCGCCTAGTAGGCCGTGCTGGAAGCTGAATTCAGCCACTCGCTGCATGGTGTTGAGCAGCTCTGGGCTTTCCATGAGCGCGATGGCTTCGGCGGGGTCGGTGTAGAGGTAGGTGGCGGCAAGTTGCTGACGATAACCGTCAATATCAGTGCCAGCGGCATCTGCCATGATGCCAAGCGCATTTTCATCATCTGCCTCGATGAGTCCCATCACTTCATACCAAGCGCCTACCAGGGCATGACCCAGTGCCGGGTTATCCGCCAAGGTTTGCGTATTTACGACCATCATGTCGAGTATCTCGCCGGGGATCTCAGCTGAGGTGTACACCACGTTGCTATCCGCCATATCCTCGATGGCACCTAACTGGGGGTTCCAGGCAGCGACGGCTTCTGTGGTGTCGCTCGCGAACAGGCCGACGATATCCGCATCGGACGTATTCACCGTTTCGATATCGCGTTCAGTCAAGCCAACGCTTTCGAGAGCACGGGCCAGAAAGTAGTGAGAGACGCTGAATTGAACGAGATTGACCTGACGGCCCGCAATATCGGCTAGGTCATCGCTGCCTTTCAGCACGATGCCATCATTGCCGTTGGAGTAATCGTTGATAATCAGTGCGGTGGAGTCGACGCCGCTGGCCGATGGAATCGTTAGAGCATCCATGTTGGTCATGGCACACCCATCGACGTTGCCAGAAGTGAACTGATTGATGGATTCCACGTAATCATTCACCTGCACGACATCGATACTAATGCCGTATTCGTCGGCCCACTTATTGACCACGCCTTCTACGTCGGCATAGGCCCAGGGCATCCAGCCGGCATAAATCGACCAGCAGACGCTAAAGTCGCTGCGTTCTTGCGCTTGGGTAGGTGTGATCGTCAAGGATGATGCTAGTAGCGCCGCGGTCAGCGGAGCTAGGGACAGGCTTTTGAGGGCAGAGCGATTGGAACGGGTCATGAGAGCCTCCAGCGGCTAAGAAAAAACTCAGGGGCATCGGCGCATCACTGTGCCTTATCCTCCCGGGCTTTTATCCCGCCGTGTAACCTTGCGCTTGCAAGGTCGATCGCTCTCGGACCAGCCACGTCCATCAGGGGCATATCGTTGATGGCGTCGGAACCCTAGCGATCTATTGGAAACTCGATTGTGTGGCAGCGAAGGCAGCCAATACCCCATGTGTAACACTTAACTACACAGCAAAATATTGGCCGTCATCTATAAAAATCATTAATTTTAATAGGTTATAGAGGTTTTATAGTTAACTCTAAGAAGCTGATGATAGAGTAATGCATTATCGTGGTGCGTAGAGCGGTGCGCTACGCACCGCAATGAAACAAAGAGGCCAATGGCAGGGGAGGATCACAAAGGCGTTTTGCTCATCTTACCTGGCACTTCACGCACCAGCCGTGGCATGAGAAAGCCGGGTAAGTGTTCCAGTAGCACTTGAATGAGCGCTTGCGCCTCTTTGTCAGGCACGTCAAAGTGCGCGGCGCCCTGAACTGGGTCGAGTACGTGGAGGTAGTAGGGCAGCACGCCTGCTTCAAACAGCCGTTCCGAGAGGGCCGCGAGGGTAGGCACGTTGTCGTTAATGTCCCGTAATAGAACGCTCTGGTTTAGCAGCGTGACGCCTGCCTGTTTTAAGCGCGCGCAGGCATCCACCACGGCTTGGTCGATCTCGTTGGCGTGGTTGATATGCAGGACGACGACTTTTTGTAAGCGGGTGCTGCCCAGCCAGCCAAGTAAACTTTCATCCACGCGGTCGGGAATGACCACGGGCAAGCGAGTGTGAATACGCAGCCGTTTTAGGTGAGGAATGCTCTCTAGCTGTTCGACTAGCCACGCCAGCTGCCGGTCGCTGGCGGCAAGGGGGTCGCCTCCTGATAGGATGGCTTCGTGAATCGAGGTGTCGGCACGTAGGTAGTCCAGGGCTTCCTGCCACTGGGCGCGGGAAGGCGAGTTCTCGCTATAAGGAAAATGGCGGCGAAAGCAGTAGCGGCAGTTGATTGCGCAGGCTGGGCTTGCTATCAGAAGTACCCGGTTTGCATATTTATGGATCAGCCCTTTGACGGGGCGGTGGTCGGCTTCCTCTAACGGGTCTGTGACGTAGCCCGGTGAGGCCAGTGTTTCATCGCCTATAGGCAGCACTTGACGCAACAGTGGGTCATTGGGGTCGTTGGGCTTGATGCGGGCAAGGTAAGCGTCGGGCACGCAAATATCGAACAGGCGATGTCCTGCCTGCGCGCCGGGCAGCCATTGGGCGCCTAAACCAAGGCGTTGGCAGAGCGTGTCGGGATCACGAATCGCATGAGAAAGCTGCTGCTGCCAGGAGGTCGAAACCTGGGCAGGTGCGTGGTGACCAGCGATAATGATGTTCTCCTGCAAAAAGCCCTCCTTCGGGTTATCATGCGCGCACTTAGCGGCGTTGCTATTCGCAATGACGCAACTGACGGTGACGTAAGTGGCTGGCGGAGCGCCGCACGTACGACATAGACAATTGAAACAGACCATTGAGAGGCATTATGGCGAACTATTCTACCAACGAATTCAAAGCAGGTTTGAAAGTAATGCTCGACGGCGACCCCTGTTCGATCGTTGAGAACGAATTGGTTAAGCCGGGCAAGGGCCAGGCGTTCAACCGCGTGAAACTGCGCAACCTGATGACAGGCCGTGTGGGTGAAAAGACATTCAAGTCTGGCGACTCTTTAGAAGGCGCTGACGTCATGGATCTGGAAATGGAGTACCTCTACACCGACGGTGATATGTGGCACTTCATGAAGACCGACGGCTCGTTTGAGCAGTATGCGGTAGAGAAAAAAGCGCTGGGTGATACCATCAAGTGGCTAAAAGAGCAGGTGCCTTACATTCTGACCTTATGGAACGATAAGGCCATTTCCGTAACGCCGCCTAACTTCATCGAGCTGGAAGTTGTAGAGACTGACCCGGGCCTAAAAGGCGATACGGCGCAGGGTGGTTCTAAGCCTGCTACGCTGTCTTCGGGTGCTGTGGTACGTGTGCCGCTCTTTATTAACCAGGGCGAAGTGCTGAAAGTCGATACCCGTTCTGGCGAGTACGTATCACGCGCCTAATCACGCGCTGAAATCAGCATTTTATTCATAAAGCCACGCGATAATAACGCGTGGCTTTATGCTGTTAGGGAGAAGGGAATGACGGCTAACTGGCAGCCGACAGCATCAATGGAGACGCTGCGTGAGCGCGCGCGTTTGCTTGCCGCTGTACGCGGGTTTTTTGCAGAGCGTGACGTCTGGGAAGTGGAAACGCCAGTGCTAGGGCAGGGGGGCAGCACTGATGTACATTTAGTCTCACTGGCTGCGCTCGCACGAACAGAGAAAGGGCAGCGCAAGCTCTGGTTGCAAACGTCCCCTGAGTTTCATATGAAGCGCCTGTTGGCAGCAGGTAGCGGGCCTATTTTCCAACTGGCTAGAAGCTTTCGTGATGGCGAGGTGGGGTCGCGGCATAATATCGAGTTCACTATGCTGGAGTGGTATCGGCCCGGGTATACGCTGGCGCAGTTGATCGAAGAAACGACCGCATTGGTGATGCAAGTATTGCTGAACTCACCAGGTCCAGTGGTGCATTATCGTTATCGTGAGCTGTTTCACACACACTTAGAGGTGGACCCCTTCACGACCTCGTTGGAGACATTGCGTGCACTAGCTGCAGAGCGAGCCAATATGCCAACAAGTGCCTTGGCTGATGACGGCCGCGATACCTGCCTGGATTTGCTGATGAGCTTGGTGATTGAGCCCCACCTGGGCCAGCAAGAGCTAAGTGTGGTGGTGGATTATCCTGCCAGCCAAGCAGCGCTAGCGCGTCGCCATCAGGATGCCGATGGAGAGTGGGTGGCCTCGCGGTTTGAACTCTATTTGAACGGCGTCGAACTGGCCAACGGCTACGATGAGTTAACCGATGCCGAAGAGCAGCGTCGGCGGTTTAATGATGATAACGAAGAGCGCCGGCGTTTAGGGTTGCCCGCGGTGGATGTGGATGAGCATCTGTTGGCGGCGTTAACCCATGGCATGCCCGCTGCATCGGGCGTTGCGTTGGGAATCGACCGGCTGATTCAGCAGGCGCTGAATAAAGCACGCCTGGAAGACGTGCTCTCATTTTCAACGCCTAACTGCTGAGCGGAGAGTGTGGCAAACAAGCTGCCTTAGAGCGTTTGGGTTGCCAACGATTGGCCCATCTGAACGCTTGTCCCTAGCGCATAATTGTTAAACGTCACGGGGTTGGCAAAGCACATGACCACGGTGGAGCCGAGCTTGAAGCGGCCCATCTCAGCACCTTTCTCCAGCACGATCGGCTGCCCGAAGCGCATGCGCTGAGGGTGGCCCGACAGCGGCGTTACCTGCCCAGACCAGACGGTTTCAATGGCGGCCACAATCATAGCGCCGACCAGCACCATCGCCATGGGGCCGTGCTCGGTATCAAAGATGCACACCAAACGCTCATTGCGGGCGAACAAGCCGGGCACGTAGTTGGCGGTGGCCTGGTTGACCGAAAAGAGTCGCCCTGGAACGTAGATCATTTCCCGCAGCGTGCCTGTTACTGGCATATGCACGCGGTGGTAGTCGCTCGGTGAAAGGTAAACCGTCGCGAAACTGCCGTTCAAAAACTCATCGGCTAGCGCTTTGTCGCCGCCTAGCAGGGTTTGGGCGGAAAACGTATGCCCCTTGGCCTGCACCAGTTTGCCCGCCGTGGTGAGGCGGCCAAACTGTGACAGCGTGCCATCCGCAGGGCTCAGTAGACCTTCGCCCAGTGGGCGAGCATCTGCTTTCAGCGCGCGGGTGAAAAAGTCGTTGAATGTGGCGTAGGCGGTGGGGTCTGGCTCCAGCGCCTGGCTCATATCCACCTTGAAGCGCTTGATAAACGCTTTAATCAGGGTGTCTTTCACCCAGAGGTTGTCGCACTGGGCAAATTTACGCGTCAGGCGCGACAGCGCGTGCTGAGGCAGCGGGTATTGAAGTAGTGAAAAAGCTTTTTGGGAAAGGGTCACAGTAATTTCTTCATTTCTCGATAGGTGTATCGTCGCGGTTGCCCCATTCACCCCAGGAGCCCGCGTAGCCGCGCATATTAAAGCCTAGCGCTTTACCCACTAGCCAGGTAAAGCTGCTGCGGTGGTGGCTTTGGCAGTGAGTGGCAATTTCCATCTCGGGGGTAAGGCCAAGCGCGCCAAGTTCAGTCATCAGTTCCGCATAGTCGCGAATTCTCAAAGCGCGATGGCGATCCATGGCGTCCAGCCAGTCCATATTGACGGCACCGGGAATATGTCCAAGGTGCTTATTGTTGCCACGCTCGCCGTCGAACTCTGCTTTAGAGCGGGCATCCCAAACGGCAAACTGTCTGTCGCTGAGCTTTTCTTTAATCTCGTCGCAGGTAATCGCGGCGCTTGGGTTAAGAATTTCAGCGTGGTATTCGCTAGGTGTGGGTGCGGTGAACTCGGTGCTCTCTTCCAGGCCTGCATCACGCCAGGCGTGAATGCCTCCATTCAGATAGGAGTAGCGGGTGTGGCCGATCAGCTCCAGTGTCCAGAGCAGGCGAGCTGCCCAGCCGCCGCCTTCGTCGTCGTAAGCTACTACATGGGTGTCGCGGGTTAAGCCCAGCGCGCTGAATAACTTGGAGAGAAACTCCACCGACGGCACGTCGTTGGGCACCGGGCCTTCGCCGCGCATCAAGTAGCGAAAATCCAGATAAATGGCGCCGGGAACGTGGCCCTGACGGTAGCTTTCGCCATTGACGGGCACATCGATAATCAGCAGTTCAGGCGCCTGTAAGTGCTCTTGTAACTGCTCCGGCTCCACGATGAGTGGCAATAGATTGTGTTCTGATGAGTGGCTGGCGGTGCTCATATCCGGCTCCCTTAACATTAAGACAACTGCAACGAGGCTAACGACGATGTCGCCTTGGTCATTGCGGGTTCATCACTGAGGATTCAAGCTATCGAGAATACGTCGATAGCTGGCGAAACGCTCTGGATGAATCTTGCCTGCCTCGACGGCGTCCAGTAAAGCGCAGCCCGGCTCATTGCGGTGGCGGCAGTCTCGGAAGCGGCAAAGGCCCAAATAGGGGTGGAACTCGATGAAGCCATCGGTTACTTCCTGCTCGTCCAGATGGATCAGGCCAAACTCACGAATGCCGGGCGAGTCGATCAGTTCGCCATTGCTGACTTCGTCGCTGCGCATGGCATAGAGACGCGCCGTGGTCGTCGTGTGCGTGCCTTTACGCGAATCTTCCGATAGCGCGCCAATACGCAGGGTTTCGTCGGGCAGTAGCAGGTCAATCAGCGATGATTTACCCACACCACTTTGGCCGACGAATACCGAGGTGCGGCCCGCGAGCTGCTGGCGCAACGTATCCAGCCCTTCGGGGTTGGCCGTGGTGGTGCGTACCACCGGATAGCCTAGCTGGTGATAGCGCTCCAGCAGCTGACCGAGTTCGCCGCCATCGTCTGGCAGTAAATCGGTTTTATTCAGCACCAGCACAGGCGCGATGCCGGTGGCTTCAGCGGCTACCAGATAGCGGTCAATCAGGTTGGGGTGGGGCGCAGGCTCGACGGCGAATACAATCAGCAGCTGGTCGATATTGGCGGCTACCGGCTTAAGCTGGCCGCGTGGGTCAGGGCGCTTCAAAATACTGTCGCGCTCTTCACGGGCAACCACCACGCCAGAGCCATCCTGGCCTGCCCGCCAGATCACTCGGTCGCCGGTTACCAAGCCATCTAGGTTGGCGCGCAGGTGGCAGCGTATAGGTGTGCCGTCGGCGTCACGCACTTCCAGCGTACGGCCAAAGTGGGCCATCACTCGACCCGGCTGCTCTGGGCCGTATTCGCCTGCAGAGAGCTTTTCGGCATCCTTGGAATCGCGCTTTTCAGCGCGCTGGGCGCGTTCGGCTTGAATCTTCTCGACTCGCCACTGCTGCTGGCGGCTTAATTTACGTTTGCTCATGACCACCTGATGATCGTTACAATAGACGTCATTGTACCCACCTGGGCGGTCTACTGTCCTGTATGGGGTGCGGGTTAGCGCAATATAAGCGACACTTTTACTTTATTCGCCGATGTCAGGGCGAAACTGGCCAAGGAATGAATGCAATGAGCGAGCAAAGCGGCGCACCGCGTAGCGACCTGTTGGTATGGATTGATTTGGAAATGACCGGCCTGGAGCCGGATAAAGAGCGCATTATCGAGGTGGCTACCCTTATCACCGATGCTCAGTTGAATGTCGTGGCAGAAGGCCCAGTGATCGCCGTCAAACAGCCCGACAGCCTCGTGGCCGGGATGGATGAATGGAACCAGAAAACTCACGGTGAGTCTGGGCTGGTGGCGCGGGTGAAAGCGAGCACCATCGAAACTAAAGAAGCCGAGCGCCAAACTCTCGACTTTTTACGCCAGTACGTGGTGGCGGGCTCCTCGCCGATGTGCGGCAACAGTATTCATCAAGACCGCCGCTTCTTGGAGCGGGAAATGCCCGACTTGTGGGCGTTCTTTCACTATCGCAACTTGGATGTCTCGACCGTCAAAGAGTTGGCGAAGCGCTGGAACCCCGGTGCGCTGGTGGGCTTCAAAAAGCAGAATGCCCACTTGGCGATGGATGATATCAAGGAGTCGATTGCGGAGCTTGCCCATTACCGCAGCACGTTTTTGCGTATTGAAGAAGGGAGCGACGAAGAGGAGTAGCCCTTAGATGCGCGTCGCGATACGCGCATCTCGCTTGTGGCGCTGCTCGTCGAGCGCCCAGGCAACGTGCTCTCGCACCAGGGCGCTAGGGTAAGCTCGGCGTGCCCATAGCGCGGCCTCGACGGCATCACTCCACGGAGCATTGCCTAACCCGACGGCAAGATTACGCAGCCAGCGCTCATAGCCAATGCGGCGAATGGGGCTGCCTGCGGTTTTGTCCAAAAATTCCTCTTCGCCCCAGCTAAACAGCGCAATAAGCGATGCGCGGTCAAGGTCGTGGCGTGGGGAGAAGTCCTCTTCTTGGGTGATTTTTGTGAAGCGTGTGAACGGGCAAACGAGCTGACAGTCGTCGCAGCCATACACGCGATTGCCCATGGCGCGACGGTACTCTAAGGGAATCGCGCCGTGCAGCTCAATGGTGAGATAAGAGATGCACTGGCGCGAATCAACTACCTTATCGTCTACGATAGCGCCCGTGGGGCAAGCGGTGCGGCAAGCGCTACAGCTGCCGCAATGCTCTTGCTCAAAAGGAGCATCGACAGGCAGCGGTAGGTCGGTATACAGCTCCCCAAGAAAGAACAGCGAGCCCGCTTTGGGATTCAGCAACATGGCGTTTTTACCGAACCACCCTAAGCCTGCTTTTTGGGCGAGCGCACGCTCCATCACCGGGGCGGAGTCGACGAAGGCGCGAAAACCAAATTTTCCTACTTCTTGCTCGATGTGCTTTGCTAACTGCGCCAAGCGTTTGCGCATTAATTTATGATAATCACGGCCCAGAGCGTAGCGGGAGACATAGGCACGGTTGGGTTGACCAAGCACCTTGGCACTCTCTACTTCAGCGGGTAAATAGTCCATACGTACGCTGATGACCCGCTGAGTGCCGGGTTCTAGCTCTTCAGGACGCGTACGTTTGGTGCCGTGCTTCGCCATGAAGCCCATCTCACCGTGGTAGCCTTTATCCAGCCAGCGGTTTAGGTGGGCCTCATGGGCCGCTAAGTCCGTGTCGGTAATACCGACCTGCTGAAAGCCCAGCTCGCGCCCCCACTGTTTAATCAGTGCGGCAAGCTGGCGAAGCTGTTCTGCGGATAGCCGTTCGTGAGTCGGGTATTCACGCGACGGCTGGTTGCGAGACAGTGAAAAAGTCGTGGAACTTGGCATGGTAAGTCAACGGTGGAGCGTTAAGCGCGCTATGCTAACGCATTAGCCGCTGCCACAACATGCCGTGCGTGACTAAGCTGACACTGGCTGTGTTTAAGCGTTGATTTAGTACCCTATTAAGGAGCAATCGTGTCTACGTTGAGTACCTCTTCGCTACGCCCTCTTTATAAGGCGTCTCAAGTGCGCGAGCTGGACCGGCGCACCATTGCAGGCGGTATAGAGAGCTTTGCCCTGATGCAGCGAGCCGCCTCTAGCGCTTGGCACAGCTTTCGTTCCCGCTGGCCTCAGGCGCGCAGTGTTACGGTGCTTTGCGGCGGCGGTAATAACGGCGGCGATGGGCATGTATTGGCGGCGCTGGCCATGCAGTCGGGGCTTAAGGTGCAGCGCCTTTCCCTCAAGCCGCGAGACGCGCTTTCTGGCGACGTTGCCCGTGCCGCGGAGCTGGCAACGGCCGCCGGGGTAGGGTTTGAAGAGTGGCACCCGCACACTACGCTTGTCGGCGAGGTCATTGTCGATGCGTTGCTGGGTACCGGGCTTTCCGGCGAGGTCGAAGGTAGCATTAAGCAGGCCATTAAAGCGATAAATACGGCATCTCAGCCAGTGCTGGCGCTGGATATTCCGTCGGGCATTTCGGCAGATACCGGCGCGATGTTAGGCACAGCAGTGGAAGCCACCTGCACAGTAACCTTTATTGGCGACAAAATTGGTCTGCATACCGGTGATGCCCCGGCGTATACCGGCGATATCGATTTTCGCCCCCTGGGCGTCAAAGCCCAAGCATTTTTTGATATTCCGCCTACCGCTTGGCGGCTGGATGATGCGCTGCTAGGCGAGGCTTTCACTCCACGTTCTCGTACTAGCCATAAGGGCAGCTTGGGGCATGTGCTGGTGATGGGAGGTGCGCCGGGCTTTGGTGGCGCAGCGCTGCTGGCCTCCCAGGCAGCAGCGCGCCTAGGGGCAGGAAAAGTAACCCTAGCCACCGCTCAGGAGCATGTAGCGGCAAGCCTAGTTCGCTGCCCTGAGGTGATGGCCCGCGCTGCGCGCAGCGGTGCCGATGCGGCTGAATTGCCATCAACGGCGGATGTGGTGGTAATTGGGCCAGGGCTTGGGCAAGAGTCCTGGGGGCAGGCGATGTTGCAAAGCGCGCTTCAGGCTTCTTCACCGCTGGTGGTGGATGCCGATGCGCTCAACCTGTTGGCAAGCCGCTGGCCAGACCTCCGCCGGGATAATTGGATACTCACGCCTCATCCTGGTGAAGCAGCAAGGCTGCTGGGGTGCTCTGTGTCTGATATCCAGGCCGACCGGCCTGAGGCTGCCCGTGCATTGCAACGCGCTCGTGGCGGTATAGTGATATTGAAAGGAGCAGGCAGCCTGATTGCCGGGCCGAGCGGGTTGGTGGTTTGCCCTTACGGTAACCCAGGTATGGCGAGTGGCGGGATGGGCGATGTATTAAGCGGTATGTTAGGCGCTTTGGTGGGGCAGTTTAATAGCCTGGAGCAGAGCGCATGGCTGGGCGTCATGGCACACGCTTTAGCGGGGGATGAAGCCGCTAAAGCAGCGGGAGAGCGTGGCCTGTTAGCAAGTGATCTGGCATCCTATGCACGAGTGTTAATTAACCCGTGAAGGCGGCCAACATGCAGGTGCAACTGAACGATGAAGTGGCCCACGTAGCCTTTGGCGAAGCGCTGGGCCAAGCGCTAAAAGGTCACGGGCTTGTTTATTTAGAAGGCGACTTAGGGGCAGGTAAAACGACCTTAACGCGCGGCATTTTGCGGGCCTACGGTTATCAAGGGGCGGTGAAAAGCCCCACCTACACCTTGGTAGAGCCTTATGAGCTTGGCGATCAACGTATTTATCACTTTGATTTGTATCGCCTAGCAGACCCGGAAGAGCTGGAGTTCATCGGTGGGCGCGATGTACTGGACGACGATGCGCTATGTCTGATTGAGTGGCCGAGCCGAGGTGAGGGCTGGTTGCCCGCCCCGGATCTGCGTATTCAACTGAGCGTTGCTGAAACTGGACGCGTCGCGCTATTAAACGCCGGTAGTTCTCTTGGCGAAGATGTCATAGAGCAACTGGCGCGTCAGTGTGTCGGGATGCAACAGGAGTGTGGTGTGATTCAATGGATATGAAAAACCCACTGGCTCGTTTAATAGGTCAGTTAGCAACTGGCTGCGCGGTTTTATTGGTAGGTACCGCCACTCTGCAGGCGGCCACCGTTGAGAGCATGCGACTTTGGGCAGCACCCGATCATGCTCGTTTGGTGTTTGATCTTACCGCTGCCGCAGAGGCCAATGTGTTTTCATTAGAAAACCCGTCGCGCCTAGTAATTGATCTTGATGAGAGCCAGCTGAATACCGACGTATCAACACTGCCGCTAGATGGCAGTGCGATTGCGGAAGTGCGAACCGGCGTGCGGGATGGTGGTGGCCTGCGGGTCGTGCTTGAGTTGAATCGTGATATTGAGCCGCGCCACTTTACGCTACCGCCTAATGATCAGTATGGCCACCGTCTCGTGGTGGATTTGGAGTACCCTGGCGAAAGCGCTGTGGAGAACCCTATCGACCCTATTGAGGCGATGATTCGTGACCAGGAGATGCTGGCGCAGCGCTCGGCTCAGGCCCAGTTGCCCGGTGTGGAAGCTGACGTTTCTACACCTACGCCCGCGCAGCCTCCCGTCGAGGTTCAGCCCGCTCAGCCTCACCCGCAGCGTGACATAATTATTGCTGTTGATGCGGGGCACGGCGGCGAAGATCCCGGTGCGATTGGCCCATCGGGTTCTCGTGAAAAGGATGTGGTGCTGGATATCGCCCGACGGCTGGCTGCTGAGGTGAATCGAACCCAAGGCTTCAAAGCTGTGTTGATTCGTGACGGTGACTATTATTTGGGGTTACGCCAGCGTACTCAGCTTGCCCGCGAGCAGAAAGCTGACTTCTTTGTATCGGTACATGCCGATGCGTTTACCAGCCCAAGGCCTCAGGGTAGCTCGGTTTATGCGCTTTCTCAGCGGGGGGCAACGTCAGAAACGGCTCAGTGGCTGGCGGATAGCGAGAACCGCTCCGACTTGATTGGCGGCGTCGATGGCAGTTTGTCGCTACGTGATAAAGACCAAGTACTGCGCGGCGTGCTGCTGGATCTCACCATGACGGCTACGCTTAATGACTCGCTCTCGATTGGCGGGCAGGTACTTGAACAGCTGGGGCGTGTGAACCGGTTGCATAAATCGCGGGTAGAGCAGGCGGGCTTTATGGTGCTGAAATCGCCGGATATTCCCTCGTTACTCATTGAAGTGGGTTTTATCTCAAACCCAGATGAAGAGCGCCGCCTGCGCGACCCGGTGCATCAGCAGGGGCTAGCAACGGCCATTTTCAGTGGTTTGCGCGACCATTTTCAGCGCAACCCACCCCCAGCGAGCCTGCTGGCGTGGCAGCGCGATAATCAGCGTAGCCCCACTGGAAATGAGTACCGCATTCAGTCTGGCGATACGCTATCGGCGATTGCGGTTCGCCATGGCGTACCGGTAAACCAGCTAAAGCAAGCGAACGACTTGAATGGCGATGTGATCCGTGTAGGCCAAGTGCTGCGTATCCCCAGTTCTTAATACGAGCTTTTAATAGACTGCTTTGATGATGAGCTTCTGAGGTGTTGGTTGACTGAATTAAACTCGCTGTCTGGCCGTATCCATGTGCTCGACCCCCGCCTAGCTAACCAGATTGCGGCGGGGGAGGTGGTCGAGCGCCCCTCATCAGTGACAAAAGAGCTGATTGAGAACGCCATTGATGCGGGTAGTCAGCGTATTGAAGTAGAGATCGAGCAGGGCGGTGCCCGGTTAATTAAAGTGCGCGACGATGGCATCGGCATTGGTGAGCAAGACTTGCCGCTAGCGCTCGCCCGCCATGCCACCAGCAAAATTAATAGCCTAGAAGACCTAGAGGGTGTCAGTTCGCTGGGCTTTCGAGGTGAAGCGTTGGCCTCAATTAGCTCCGTCTCACGTTTAGAACTGGTCTCTAATGCTGACGAAGACCCCCGCCAAGGGTGGCGGGTGGTTGCTGAAGGGCGGGGCATGGAGGCCAAGGTGACGCCAGCGCCGCACCCCCGGGGCACTAGCGTTTCTGTGCGCGATCTGTTTTTTAATACGCCAGCACGGCGCAAGTTCTTGCGCACTGAAAAGACCGAGTTTGCCCACGTGGAAGAGGCGTTTCGTCGTCAAGCGCTGTCGCGCTACGACATTGCCTGGGTACTGAGGCACAATCAAAAAGTGGTGCACCAGCTGCCGCCGGGCAATACGCCCACTGCGCGCGAGCGCCGTATTGCCTCGCTGCTGGGCAAGAACTTTATCGAACACGCCCGCTATATCGAGCGCGAAGCAGGCGGCCTGCGCCTAAGCGGCTGGGTAGGTCTTCCAACCCACTCCCGCTCTCAAGCAGACCAACAGTACTTTTTCGTGAATGGCCGGGTCGTGCGTGACCGCTTAGTGGCGCATGCGGTGCGTCAAGCCTACCGGGACGTGTTGTATAACGGCCGTCATCCGGTCTTTGTGCTTTATCTTGAGCTTGACCCCGACGTGGTTGATGTCAACGTTCACCCCACCAAACATGAAGTGCGCTTCCGCGATGGACGCATGGTGCACGATTTCCTCTACTCCAGCCTGCACCACTGCCTGGCGGCCTCCAAGCCCGCCGAGGAGGAGCCGGCGGCGTCAGACACTCAAGCCAATGAAGTGGTTGAGCCCACAGTGTCTACCGAGGTAGAGCAGCCTGAGCCGCGCTGGCAACAGCAAGGCATGCCGTTATCGGAAGGGCCGGAACGGCACCCCGGCGCTGAGCGCGTGCGCCGTTTTATGCAGGGGTATCAGGCTCTTCATCCTGATCACGAAGAGACGCTGTTAACGCCTCAACCAAGCCCGCCCAGCCAGCGCCCGGCTGCTAACGAAGTGCGCGAAGCGCCGCTGGCTATGCCCGCACATGATGCCACCGCCGCACCGCCGTTAGGTTTTGCACTAGGCCAGCTGCACGGCGTGTATATCCTGGCTCAAAACGCCCAGGGGTTGGTGTTGGTCGATATGCATGCGGCTCATGAGCGGATCGTATATGAACGCATGAAAAACCAACTGGCGGCGGCTAAAGGGATCGATACGCAGCCCCTGTTAGTGCCCGTATCGCTGGCGGCGAGTCGCAGCGAAGTGGCCACTGCAGAGAGCGAACGTGACGCTATTGTTCAGCTAGGTGTCGAGTTGGATGTGGCAGGCCCCGAGACGCTGCTGGTCCGCCAACTGCCCGCACTGCTGGCCCAGGCAGACCCTGAGGCGTTGGTGCGTGAAATGCTCGAAGAGCTAGCTCGATTTGGCCGTACGCATCAGGTAGAAGCGCGTATTCATGAGTTGCTGTCTACCATGGCGTGCCATGGCAGCGTGCGTGCCAATCGTCGTTTAACGCTCGATGAAATGAATGCCCTGTTGCGCGATATGGAACGCACCGAACGCAGCGATCAGTGCAATCACGGTCGCCCTACTTGGACGCAAATGAGCATGAAAGCGCTCGACCGACTTTTTTTACGCGGCCAGTAATGATGAAGACAATAAACGGAGTGCGGTAAACAGATGGCTGATACACGCCCCTGGGCGATATTTTTGATGGGGCCTACTGCCGCTGGAAAAACCGATGCGGCGATGGCTCTACATGAACGGCTGGGGCATCAGCTGATTAGCGTTGATTCCGCCATGGTCTACCGTGGAATGGATATTGGCAGTGCCAAGCCGAGCGCAGAAGAGCTTGCACGCGCGCCACATCGACTGATTGACATTCGAGACCCAGCTGATCCTTACTCAGCAGCGGATTTCCGTGAAGATGCCCTGCAAGAGATGCGGCAAATCAGCGCGGCTGGGAAAGTGCCGCTGCTAGTAGGCGGCACAATGCTTTACTTCAAACGCCTAGTGGAAGGTGTGGCGAACCTGCCCGCTGCGGACGCCGCTATCCGCGAACAGCTTGAAGCGAAGCGCCAAGCTGAAGGCTTAGCGGGCTTGCATCGCACTCTGACTGAGGTGGACCCGGCTTCGGCGGCGCGTATTCATCCTAATGACCCCCAACGGTTAATGCGGGCTTTGGAAGTGTTTTACGCCAGCGGGCGCCCGATGAGCGAGCTGTGGGCCGAGCAGCAGCCGGAAACCTTTCCGTGGCGGGTGTTGTCGATAGCGCTAGCGCCTAATGATCGTAAGATACTTCATCAACGTATTGCCCAACGTTTTGAAACAATGTTGGGTGAGGGCTTGATAGATGAGGTGGCCGCCCTCAGAAAGCGTAATGACATTCATCTAGGCTTGCCATCGATGAAGAGTGTTGGCTACCGTCAAGTATGGGAATATTTAGACGGCGCTTACGATCAAGGTGAGCTGGTGTCACGAGGGGTCATTGCCACTCGGCAGCTTGCTAAGCGTCAGCTCACTTGGCTGCGTAGCTGGCCGTCACTTAACTGGATAGACACTCAGCAACCGGACGCATTGGATAAGCTTCTGAAATTCGTGCGTGAAAGCGGTGCTTAGCGTAAGATAGTGATTTCGTAAGCAAGTGTTTTCGAGTGGCCGGCGAGCGCTTTTGACACACCGGGCCTTTCGGGCAACAAGATTGCGGCGTAGCACCAGTAGGGCACGCCATTTGATAACCAACCCCAACGACAGTTTTAGGGAGAGCAACATGTCCAAAGGGCAGTCCCTTCAAGACCCGTACCTGAACATTTTGCGCAAGGAGCGCATTCCGGTCTCTATTTTCCTGGTAAACGGCATTAAGCTGCAGGGCCAGATTGAATCGTTTGACCAGTTTGTCATCTTGTTGCGCAATACCGTCAGTCAGATGGTTTATAAACACGCTATTTCCACGGTGGTGCCTTCACGCAATGTGCGTTTGCCGGCACAAGACCCTTCAGCACCTGATGCTGAACTCTAACACCGCTGGATAGCAAGAGAGTCCACGAGGTATTGATTGTTTTTTGAACGCCCAGATGCCGGTGAAACGGCAGTACTTGTTCACGTAGATTTCTATGATGAGCAGGCGCGTGAAGACCCGGGTGAGTTCTTGGAGCTTGTGCGCTCTGCTGGCGCAGAGCCCGCGACATTGCTCACAGCCAGCCGACAGCGCCCTGATTCCCGTACGTTTATCGGGTCGGGAAAGCTGGAGGAGCTGCGGGCAATGCTCGCAGCTCATCACGCTGAACTGGTCATCTTCAACCATAGTTTAAGCCCCTCCCAGCAGCGTAATCTTGAGCAAGAACTCAAGTGCCGTGTGTTGGACCGTACCGGTCTGATACTCGATATTTTTGCGCAGCGGGCACGAACCCATGAAGGTAAGCTGCAGGTAGAGCTTGCCCAGCTCGAGTATATGTCCACACGCCTAATTCGCGGCTGGACACACCTTGAGCGCCAAAAAGGCGGCATTGGCCTGCGCGGTCCTGGCGAAACCCAGCTAGAGACTGACCGACGGCTGCTGCGCGGCCGCATTAAATCGATTCATAAACGGCTCGATAAAGTACGCAGCCAGCGCGAGCAGAACCGGCGTGCTCGGGCTCGGGCGGAGATCCACAGTGTTTCGCTGGTGGGTTATACCAACGCGGGTAAGTCGACGCTGTTTAACGCGTTGACCAGCGCTGAGGTTTATGCGGCTGATCAACTGTTTGCTACCCTGGATCCAACGCTCCGTCGGCTTGAAATCGAAGACGTTGGCCCGGTAGTGATGGCCGATACTGTTGGTTTTATTCGCCACTTGCCTCACAAACTGGTTGAGGCATTTCAGGCCACTCTGCAGGAAGCGGCAGAGGCAACGCTGCTAGTGCATGTCATCGATGCAGCCGACCCTGATCGTGAGCTCAACGTTGAACAAGTCGATAATGTACTCAAAGAGATCGGTGCTGATAGCGTACCGGTGCTTAAAGTCATGAATAAGATCGACAAGCTAGACAGCGCCCCGCGCATTGAGCGTGACGGCCATGGCGTGCCAGAGGTAGTTTGGCTGTCTGCTCAGCAGGGCCAAGGGCTTGACCTATTGCATGAAGCTTTGACCGAGCGCCTTGCCAATGACGTGATTGGTTTTTCGCTTACACTGTCACCAGAGCAGGGCAAGTTACGCGCTGGCTTGCATGAGCTTAACGCCGTACGCGAAGAGAGTTTTGATGAGCAAGGGCGCTCCGTGTTGGATGTGCGCTTGCCCAGGCGCGACTTTAACCAGTTGATGGCTCAACTGGGTGAGCGTGCCAATACCTATTTACCAGAAGCATTACGCGAATCTGACGAATGGTAGCCCATCAAGTACCTACTCCACAGTCATTGACTGTGGAGTTGTGGTACAAGATTGATATAGCAACAATATCAAAAGCACCCGGCCTTGCATAAGCACAAGGCAAAGTGCAGGTGAACACCTTAGTGGAGACGAAGTATGGCCTGGAATGAGCCCGGTGGTGGCAACCAGCACGACCCCTGGAGTGGTGGTGGTCGACGCGGTAACAGCGGCGGCGATCGCGGTGGGAGCAATGGTGGTGGCAATAACGGCAATAAAGGTGGCAACAATCAAGGGCCACCCGATCTTGACGAAGCGCTGAAAAAATTCCAAGACAAGCTGAACGGCATGCTTGGCGGCGGCAGCAAGAAAAGTGGCGGGGGCGGTAATGGTAAAAGCGGGGGCGGTAAACCTCGCAATTCCTTTGCGTTGCCGGGCCTCTTGATTATTGTTGCGCTGGCCATTTGGGGTGCCTCAGGCTTTTACTTGGTTGACCAGTCTGAGCGTGGGGTTGTACTGCGCTTTGGTGAGTACCAAGGCATTGTTGAGCCAGGCCTGCAGTGGAATCCACCGCTGATTGATGATGTGCGCATGGTAAACGTAACACGCGTTCGTTCCGTCTCTCAGACCCAGTCCATGCTGACTCGCGACGAGAACATCGTCGAAGTGGAAATCTCTGCGCAGTACCAAGTCGCCAACCCGCGTGACTTTGTACTTAACGTACGTGATCCCGCTCTCTCTATTGAGAATGCGCTGGATTCTGCACTGCGTCACGTGGTGGGTGGAACGGATATGATTGATATCCTGACCTCTGGTCGTGAGATTTTGGGTAGCTCGGTGGCGAGCCGTCTGCAAACATACCTAGATGCCTATGGTGCCGGTATTCGTCTTCAAACCATCAACATCGAATCAACATCTGCACCTGCACCGGTTATTGATGCCTTTGATGACGTTATTCGTGCTCGCGAAGATCGCCAGCGGACCATCAACGAAGGTATGGCTTATGCCAACGCGATCATCCCTGCTGCACAGGGTCAAGCCCAGCGTGTTGTAGAGCAGGGCCAGGGTTACCGGGAGTCGGTAGTCGCTGAAGCGCAAGGTCAAGCCAACCGTTTTAATGCGCTGCTAACTGAGTACCGTAATGCGCCAGAGATCATGCGTGAACGTATGTATCTGGATGCAATTGAAGAAGTGTTTGGTAGCACGCCCAAGGTGCTGTTGGATGTGAGCGAAAATGCTCCGCTGATGTACCTGCCGCTAGACCAGATGCGCGGTAACAGTGGTAGTAACAGCAGTTCAACGACTGATAGCAGTGGCGATAGCAGCAGCGATGCGATTGATCCGCGCGTGCTGGAGTCGCTGCGGGGCAGCCAAAGCAGCTCCTCATCGTCGTCTAGTAATAACCCTATCCGCAGGGAGGGCCGCTAAATGATTAATAATCGATCCCTGCTTATCGTAGGTGGCTTGGCCGCCGTGGCGTGGCTAGCAAGTAACAGCCTATACGTAGTGGATGAAACCGAGCGTGCGGTGAAGCTGCGTTTTGGTGAAGTCATCGAAGAGAATATTCAGCCGGGCCTGCATGCCAAAATTCCGATTGCTCAGACAATTCGTAAATTTGACACGCGTTTGCTGACACTGGATACCGATACCAGCCGTTACCTGACCCTTGAGCAGAAAGCGGTAATCGTAGACTCCTACGTGAAGTGGCAAGTGATTAACCCCACTCGCTACTACGAGGCGACCGCAGGTGATGAGATGATGGCGATTCGCCTGATTCAGCCACGGGTCGATGAGAGTCTGCGTAACGAGTTTGGTCGCTTGAACCTTCAGGAAATCATTGCCGAGCGCCGTGATGACCTAATGACAGGCCCGACAGCAGAGCTTGACGAGCTGATGCGTGAAGAGCTCGGCGTGGCGATTCGCGATATCCGTATCAAGCGTATCGACCTGCCGGAAGATGTCTCTGCCGCTGTGTTCGAGCGTATGCGTTCAGAGCGGGAGCGTGAAGCTCGTGAGTGGCGCGCCCAGGGTCAAGAAGAAGCTGAGCGTATTCGTGCTAACGCCGATCGCCGCCGTCAGGTTCTGCTTGCTCAAGCTAACGAGCGCTCCGAAACCCTGCGTGGTGAAGGTGACGCCGAGGCAGCTGCGATCTTCTCCCAGGCTTACGGCCAGGATCAGGAGTTTTTCGCTTTCTGGCGCAGTCTAAACGCCTATCGTGAAAGCTTCTCTGGCGATGGCAACCTGCTGGTGCTTGAGCCGGATAGCGACTTCTTCCGCTACCTGCGTAGCGCAGTGCCTAATAGCGCTGAGTAATGGCGCGGAACCCCGTCAAGCGGTGTGCTTGGCGGGGTTCATCTAGCGCATAAACGTGATAGACTTTATCTACCGGGCGTCGCCCGGTTTTTTTGTGGCCCTCGTTTCGTGAACGTTTCCACGCAGCGCCTTGTGAGGCTGTTGGTGGTGTCGTCAGAAGGGGCCTTCATCGTCTCGCAGGATTGTTCACATGACCATCGCTGACCGCTGGCTATTGCCCGACGGCATGGATGAGGTGCTGCCGCCTCAGGCAAGCCGCATGGAAGAGCTGCGCCGTGCGCTGCTTGATCTTTACCATTGCTGGGGCTACGACCAAGTAATGCCGCCGCCGGTGGAGTTTTTGGACTCCTTGCTGACAGGTACCGGCACAGACCTCGACCTTCAAACGTTCAAGCTTACCGACCAACTGACGGGTCGCATGATGGGCGCATCTGCCGATGTGACGCCTCAAGTTGCGCGTATGGACGCTCACTCCCTAAAACGCCAAGGCCCGGTGCGTCTGTGTTACTGCACCAATGTGCTGCGCGCAAAGGCCGACCAGCATCAGGGCGGCCGAAGCCCCGTACAGGTTGGTGTGGAGCTGTTTGGTCATGCAGGCTTAGAAGCTGACAGTGAAATTATCCATTTAGCACTGGCCAGCCTTCACGCGGCAGGGGCTGACGAGATTCACTTGGCGTTGGGGCATATTGGCATTTATCGCAGCCTAGTCGAGGCCGCTGCGCTTAGCGATGAGCAAGAGCGCGCGCTGTTTGAAGCACTGGCGTTAAAATCGCCGGGGCAGTTGGCAGAGCAAGTGAATGCTAGCGTCAGCGATCCCGTATTGGCGGATATGCTGATGGCGCTGGGCGAGTTGCACGGTGATGCCAGCGTGCTGGCAGAGGCCCGCGAGCGCTTTGCAGGTGCGCCTGCGCCTGTAACTGCAGCCCTCGACCAGCTAGAAGCGCTTTATAAAGGCGTTCTGGCGCGCTTTGATGTCTCGCTCTATTTTGATCTGGCAGAGCTGCGCGGCTATCAATACCACACCGGTATGATGTTCGCGGCTTACGTGCCGGGTTATGGCCATGCGCTGGCCAAAGGCGGGCGCTATGATGATACCGGGCGCGCGTTTGGCCGTGCACGGCCTGCCACCGGCTTCTCGATGGACCTGAAACAACTGGCATCGCTGGCGCTGGCTTCACCCAGCCGGGGTGCAATTTGGGCGCCTGCCCAAGAAGAAGAGTCGCTTAACGCTGCCATTGTGGCGCTGCGTGAGCAGGGTGAACGCGTAATTCAAGCGCTGCCTGGGCAGCGTACTGGGCCGGCGGAGCACAGCTGTGACCGCCGTCTTGAGTTTATCGATGGTCGTTGGCAGACAACGACCCTGACACAAGAGACGAGTGCATAATGGGTAAGAATGTCGTAGTCCTGGGTACCCAGTGGGGTGATGAAGGCAAAGGCAAAATTGTTGACCTGCTCACCGAATCAGCCTCAGCCGTGGTGCGCTTTCAAGGCGGTCACAATGCGGGCCACACACTAGTGATCGACGGTGAGAAAACCGTTCTTCACCTGATCCCTTCCGGCGTGCTGCGCCCTGGCAAAACCTGCGTGATTGGTAACGGGGTAGTGCTCTCGCCGGAAGCGCTGATCAAAGAGATCCGCGAGCTGGAAGCGAAGGGCGTACCCGTGCGTGAGCGCCTGCGTCTTTCTCCGGCGTGCCCGCTGATTCTGCCTTACCACGTGCGCCTAGACCAAGCGCGTGAGAAAGCTCGCGGCGTTGCCAAAATCGGTACTACTGGCCGTGGTATTGGCCCGGCGTACGAAGACAAAGTGGCTCGTCGTGGCTTGCGCTTGGGCGATATGCTGCACCGCGAGCGGTTTGCCTCCAAGCTGGGTGAAGTGCTCGACTACCACAACTTTGTACTGGTGAATTACCACGGTGAGCCCGCGGTAGACTTCCAGGAAGTGCTGGATAGCGCCATGCAAATGGCCGAAGAGCTGCGTCCGATGGTCAGCGATACGGTCAGTATGGTTCATGACCTGCGTAAAGCCGGTGAGAATATCCTGTTTGAAGGTGCTCAAGGCTCGCTGCTGGATATCGACCACGGTACCTACCCCTATGTGACCAGTTCGAACACCACCGCGGGTGGTACGGCGACTGGTTCTGGTGTCGGTCCGCTCTACCTTGATTACGTGCTGGGTATTACCAAAGCCTATACCACTCGTGTCGGCTCCGGCCCGTTCCCTACCGAGCTGTTTGACGATCACGGCCGTCACCTAGCTGAGCGTGGCCATGAGTTTGGTGCTACTACGGGCCGCCCGCGTCGCTGCGGCTGGTTTGATGCCGTTGCCTTGCGTCACGCGGTACAGATCAACTCGGTATCGGGTATCTGCCTGACCAAGCTGGACGTACTGGATGGCTTGGAAAATATCCGCGTGTGTGTCGGCTACCGCAGCAAAGATGGCGACGTGCTGGATAACCCGGTGGATTCCGAGGGCTACGAAGCGGTTGAGCCGCTTTACCACGATCTGCCGGGCTGGAAAGAATCCACCCTGGGTGCAAAGAAGGTAGAAGATCTGCCTGCTAACGCCCGCGCCTACATCAGCTTCCTGGAAGAGCAGGTAGGCACCAGCATTGATATTATTTCTACCGGTCCGGACCGAGTGGAAACCATTGTGCTGCGCAATCCGTTCGACAGTAAATAATGCCGTAGCGGTGTAGCCGCCATAGAGCAAGCAATTGTAGCTGGCATGAAAGGGGCGTTCCGACGCCCCTTTTGCATGGTTGCATTGAGTGGGTAGCTAAGTAGCTAAGCGTTAAAAATCGATGCCGCGACGTGCCTGCAGGCCGTTGTTGAAGGCGTGGCGCACCTCCTGCATCTCGGTCACTGTATCTGCCATGGCGACCAGCTCGCGGTGTGCATTACGCCCAGTGATAATCACCGTTTGCTCTTTTGGCCGATTAAGCAGCGCGTGTTTAACCGTCTCAATATCTAAATAGCCAAACTTCAGCATGTAGGTGATTTCATCCAACACCACTAAGTAGGTGTCTGGGTCTGCCAACATTTTCTCGGCTTCCTGCCATACTTCCTGACAGGCAATGGTGTCT
Source organism: Vreelandella lionensis (assembly GCF_044543515.1). Classification (NCBI taxonomy): domain Bacteria; kingdom Pseudomonadati; phylum Pseudomonadota; class Gammaproteobacteria; order Oceanospirillales; family Halomonadaceae; genus Vreelandella; species Vreelandella lionensis. Next base: position 81,818 of record NZ_JBITWC010000021.1, read on the forward strand.
GCCTCACGGTTTTGGGTATCCCAGGTAAAACCCGTGGCCATAATAGCGACGCTCAGGTTAGGGTCTTCTTCTAACCGATTGCGCTCACCGCACTCCCATAAGCCTTTAATAAACTGCACCACGCCCACTTTATAGCCATAACCCAGCGCGCGGGTTACCGTTCCCCAGGCCGCCGTCGTTTTGCCTTTGCCATTGCCGGTATTTACTAGCAGTAGGCCACGCTGTTCGGTGGCTTGAGCCACTTTGTCATCTACCCGTGCCTTTAGCTTTTCCATGGACGCTTTGTGGCGGGCATCGCGATCGCTCATTATCTCTCCTCGTTCATAGGCCTTTGGTTGATCTGTCAGCAGGTTACGCCAGCTGGGCGCAATTTAACATCGCTGAAAAACGTGCTTGTACAATTTTTACTGCATTTTTGTAACTGTTTTGCAGAACTCTTGTTCGGCTTTTGCTAAGAGAATTGGCCGGTTGGGTGCTTGCTGCTCTAGAATGGTGGGTCATGTATTGTCAGGAATGTTGTCATGCCCTCATTTGATATTGTGTCAGAGTTCGATCAGCACGAAGCCGCCAATGCGGTTGACCAAGCAAACCGTGAAGTACAGTCACGGTTTGACTTTAAAGGCGTTGATGCCAGCTTCGCTCTAGAAGGCGATAAGGTACAGCTAGAGGCCGAGGTGGATTTCCAGCTCAAGCAAATGCTGGACGTGCTGCGTAATCGTCTGATTGCTCGCGGCATTGATGCCCGCTGCATGGACGTTAAAGACGCGGTGCTGTCTGGTGTGAAGGCGCGCCAGGAAGTAGAGCTCAAGCAGGGCCTCGACCAAGCAGAAGCCAAAGATGTGGTAAAGCGTATCAAAGGCAGTAAGTTGAAAGTACAGGCTCAGATTCAGGGCGAGAAGGTGCGCGTAACGGGTAAAAAGCGCGATGATTTGCAGAGTGTGATGGCACTACTGCGCGGTGAAGAGGGGCCTGATTTGCCGCTGCAGTTTGATAATTTCCGCGATTAACGATTATAAGAAATATTCATTGAGTAGCGCAGCGTTTGCGCTACTCGACTACTTAAAGCTTACAGGAGTTTCGCATTATGTCTGATCCGCAGCCGGTTTATTTAAGCGACTACCAGCCGCCCGCCTACCAAGTAACCCATACCGAGCTGACGTTTGATCTTGACCCCACCGCGACCCGTGTTAAAGCACGCCTCACCGTAGAGCGCCACGCCAGTGCCGAACAAACCGCGCCGCTGGTGCTGAACGGCGAGCACCTGACGCTGCACGCGCTCTCGATCAACGGCCAGGCGCTCGCTGAGGCCGATTACCAGCTCACCGATGAGACGCTCACTATTCCTAATGTTCCGGCAGCCTTTACGCTGGAGAGCGAAGTAGAGATTTCCCCCAGCAGTAACACTGCCCTAGAAGGGCTTTATCAATCGAACGGCATGTACTGCACCCAGTGTGAAGCGGAAGGCTTTCGCCGTATCACCTATTACCCTGACCGCCCGGATGTCATGGCCACGTTTAAGGTCACCGTGATAGGTGATGCGCAGCGGGAGCCGGTGCTGTTGGCGAACGGTAACCCAGTTGATCAGGGCACCTTAGAGAGCGGCCGGCACTTTGTGACCTGGGAAGATCCGCACCCCAAGCCCTGCTATCTTTTTGCGCTGGTGGCAGGCGATTTAACCAAGGTCGAAGACCACTTCACCACCATGAGTGGCCGTAACGTGACGTTACAGCTCTGGGTGGAGCAAGAGAATCTCGATAAGACCGACCACGCCATGGCCTCGCTAAAGCGGGCAATGACTTGGGATGAAGAGACCTACGGCCGCGAGTATGACTTAGATCTGTTTATGATCGTGGCGGTGAATGACTTCAATATGGGGGCGATGGAGAACAAAGGATTAAACATCTTTAACTCCGCTGCCGTGCTGACCCACCCCAATACCGCCACCGATGCGGCGTTTCAGAATGTCGAAGGCATTGTGGCCCACGAATACTTCCACAACTGGTCGGGGAATCGCGTTACCTGCCGCGACTGGTTCCAGCTTTCGCTAAAAGAGGGCTTTACGGTTTTCCGCGACCAGTGCTTCTCAGCAGATACCAACTCAGCCCCGGTCAAGCGCATCCAAGACGTCTCGTTTTTCCGCACCGCCCAGTTTGCCGAAGATGCGGGTCCTACAGCACACCCCATCCGTCCAGATCACTTCATTGAAATTACTAACTTCTACACCCTGACGATTTATGAAAAAGGGGCAGAAGTGGTGCGCATGCTGCGCAATTTGCTGGGCTGGGAAGCGTTTCGTCGCGGCTCAGATCTCTATTTCGAACGCTTTGACGGCCAAGCCGTCACGATTGAAGACTTTGTTGGCTGTATGGCCGAGGTGTCGGGCATTGATTTAGACCAATTTATGCACTGGTACTCCCAGGCAGGTACGCCGGAGGTTGATGCCCACGGCGAATACGATTATGCCCACGCAGAGTACCATTTGACGCTGCGCCAGCGTACCCCCGCCACTCCCGGCCAGCCCGACAAGCAGCCGCTGCATATTCCTGTGAGCATGGGCTTAGTGGGCACAAAGTCCGGTCAGGATCTTACTCTGACGCTTGAAGGTGAAAAGCTGGGTAAGGACGCGGTCATTCACCTGACCGACGATGAGCAAACCTTTATTTTCACCGATGTGGCAGAGGCGCCGGTTCCATCGCTGCTGCGCGACTTCTCCGCCCCAGTAAAACTGCACTTCCCATACTCTCGCGAAGATTTGGCCTTCTTACTGACCCACGACAGCGATGGTTTTAACCGTTGGGACGCGGGGCAAAGGCTCGCACTGTTGGCGCTGGATGACTTGATCGCCGCCCACCGCAACGGGGTAGAGAAGGTCATGGATAGCCGGGTGGTAGAAGCCTTTAGAACGCTCCTGACTTCCTCCATGGATGACAAGGCGGTACTGGCTGAGATGCTAACGCTGCCATCGGAAGCCTACATCGCCGAGCAGCAGCCGATTGTCGATGTGGATGCGATTCACGCCGCGCGTGAGTTTGTGCGCCAATCCTTGGCCCAGGCGCTGCGTGATGAATTTATCGCCGTGTATAAAGAGAATGGCACTGATGAAGCTTATGCGCCGACGCCTGAACAAATTGCCCAGCGCAGTCTCAAAAACATAGCGCTATCTTACTTAATGTCCATTGAGGACGACGAGAGTGTGGCACTTTGTGAAGCGCAGTTTGCCGCTGATCATAATATGACGGATGTGCGCCATGCGTTGACACTGTTAGTACACAGCGACCGTGCTGATTTGGCTACCCCCGCGCTGAAAGCGTTTGGTGAAAAGTGGGCACACGACCCGCTTGTGATGGATCAGTGGTTTACGATTCAGGTATCGCGCCCTCAGCCGGACGTATTGGAGCGCGTACAGTACCTAATGCAGCACCCAGCGTTCTCCATCAAGAACCCCAACAAGGTGCGTGCGTTAGTAGGTGCCTTTGCGCAAAATCGGGTCAATTTCCATCGCTTGGATGGCAAAGGGTACGCGCTGTTAGCAGATGTGGTGATTGAGCTAAACCGCCTGAATCCAGAGATTGCCGCGCGGTTAATCACCCCCTTAACCCGCTGGCAGCGTTTTGATGAAGCGCGTCAGCAGTTAATGCGTGCGGAGCTAGAGCGGATCAAACAAGAACCGCTGTCGTCTAATGTATTTGAGGTCGTCGAGAAAGCGCTGGCATAAGGCGAAGCCAGCGAATTAACCATGGAGAGGGAAAGCGCCGGTGACAGATTCACAGCAGTGTTATTTACTGATTATTAACGGTAAGTCTGCCGGAAATCCGGCGCTACGCGAGGCCGTTGAAGCGCAGCGCAAGGCAGGGACGCCGATGATTGTTCGCGCTACTTGGGAAGGTGGCGATGCCGCCGAGTTTGCGGCCCAAGCCGTTGAACTAGGAGCTACCAGTGTGATCGCCTGTGGCGGCGATGGCACGGTAAACGAAGTGGTTAACGGGCTAATGCGTATCCCCCATGACCAACGGCCACCGTTGGGCGTGGTGCCGCTGGGCAGCGCCAATGATTTTGCCACGTCGGTAGGGCTACCACTTGAGCCAGAGCCTGCGCTAGCCGCCGCGGTTAGCCTGACGGCTGTACCTATTGATGTGGTGAGAATGACTGCTGAAGCTGATGGTGAGCAGGCGGTGAGGTACTACGTCAATATGACGACCGGCGGCTTTGGGGCGGAAATTACCTCTTCTACCCCTAAAACGCTGAAGCGCATGTTGGGCGGGGGGGCTTACTCACTCATGGGAGCGCTAAAGGCGTGGCGGCATCGCAGTTATCGCGGCACTCTTCACTGGGGTGACCATGAGCAAGCGGCTTCGCTACTGCTGCTTGCCCTGGGCAATGGGCGCCAATCTGGCGGTGGTCAGGTGCTGGCACCCCGCGCCAAGCTGGATGACGGGCGGTTGGATGTACTTCTGGTGAAAGACTTCCATTCGGTCACTGAGCTTCCTGCGCTGCTAGGTGAGCTGCAGCAGTTCCCGGCGGAAGGGCGCTATGTGCGTTATTTCACTGCCAGTCAGCTAACCGTGACGACTCAGCCCGATGATGAACCCTGGCCACTGACCCTGGATGGTGAAGCCAAGCGCTACGAGCGGTTTAGTGTAGAGGTCGTTCCGCTGGCGCTGAAGGTGTTGCTGCCTGAAGGTTGTGCGCTGCTGTCTGCCAATGATCGCCACTGAACACTTATATACCCGCTAAGGAGCATCATTCGATGACTAACCGATTTTGGATGCCCGCACTGGCCAGCATGGCGCTATTACTCAGTGCGTGTGGAGATAGCGAAGAGGAGTCAGAGGTCGCTCCTGAGGAGCGTCCGGCAACAACGAGCCAGCCAAGCGACACCACGGCTGCCAATGAGGCGCCTGCTGCTGAGTCCGCAGAGAATGAGTCTGATAGCCGCGATGAGGAAGAGGTGCCTTCGCCCACTCAGGTAGAGGATGAGATTGAGGCGCGTCAGGCGGCGGAAGAGTTAGAGCAAGCCGACGCGATGCGTGAAGAAGCGCCAGAGGCCAGTGCTTCAACGCCTAGCGAATCCCTGCAAGCCGATGAGGAAACCCTGGCAGCTGACCCGGACGAAGCATTAGACGAATCCAGTGCGATGCCGGGTGAAACGACCCGCTCAGATGTGGATGACGTGATTGCAGAAACCGAGCGTCGCTTTGAAGAGGCTCAGCGCCAGTTAGAGCAGCAGTTCCAAGAAATTGAGCAGCAGACTCCTGAACTGGCTCCCATGGAAAGCGACCCAATTGAGCCAAGCTGGGAGCGCGAGAGCCGCTTGCCTGATAGTTCTCAGTTAGAGGGAGAGCTAGAGGCCTCGGACGTTGATGCATTGATCGAAGATACCGAGCGCCAGTTTGAAGAGGCCCAGCAACGCCTTGAAGAGCAGTTCCAAGCGTTAGAGAGCGAGCGCCCAGCCAATGGTGCTACGTTGGAGGGCGACGAGAGGCTAAGCATCGAAGAGAGAGCTGAGGGAGGCACGGAAGAAAGTACTGATGAAAGCACTGAACAGTCACCATAAAAAAGGCCCGCTATGGCGTAATGCCAGTCAGTTAAGCCTGACTGGCATTTTTCTAACCGCATATTTTTGTGGTCGTGTCCGAACAGCACGCGGGTATGACCGTTCTCGTCTA
>NZ_JBITWC010000022.1:0-87364 GCF_044543515.1 Vreelandella lionensis
GGAAGGGTCTTTGAGCATATCGGCCACCACTAAAAACGATACGCTTATCAAAGCAAAACCCTGGCCGAAGGGCCAGGGCTTTGTCAGCAGTCTGAAACCCCGCTTCGGCGGGGTTTTTTTATGAGTGGTAAAGATGAGCAGACGTTAGATCACCCGCGGTTCTGGCTCTAGTAATACACCAAACCGATCAAACACGGTCTGAGCAATAGTGTCTGCAAAACGCAGCAGTCCTGGGCGATCTCCTCCCCCAAAGTGTACTAACACCAATGCCTGGCGATCATGAACGCCAAACGCCCCCTGCCGATGGCCTTTTAAACCACACTGATCAATCAGCCAACCTGCTGCCAGCTTAGTTTGGCTATTGGGCTGAGGAAAATGCGGCATGTCTGGATACTCCTTCAACAGCCGATGCGTATAGTCATTACTCACTAGCGGATTCTTGAAGAAACTGCCCGCATTCGCTAGCACAGCTGGGTCAGGCAATTTTTCCTGGCGAACCGCACAGACCGCTTGAGCCACGGACAAAGGGGTCGGTGACTCCGACACGCGAGCCGCCAAATCGCCATAGCCAAGCACAGGCTTAGGCATGGCAGACAGCCGCAGCGCAAGTTGGGTAATGACGACCCTCCCCGCTAGTGTTCGCTTGAAAATACTGTCGCGATAGCCAAACTGGCACGCGTCAGCGTTCAACCAGTGCATCTCGCCAGTTGCCAACTCGACAACCTGGACCGCTTTCAACACATCGCTGAGCTCGACACCATAGGCACCAATATTTTGTACCGGTGCGGCGCCGCAATCGCCAGGGATCAACGCTAAATTTTCAACCCCCCACAAGCCATGCGTCGCCAATGCCATTACCAGGGCATGCCAGCTCACACCGGCACCCACATAGGCGGTGACGTCATCACCACTGCGCTCCAGCCACCAATGGCGAAGTGCCGGGCGAAGCGCCATACCATGAAGCGTTGGTGGCAGCAGCACATTACTGCCACCGCCTAGCAGGGTAATTGGCCACTGATGAATACGCGCACTATACAAGGCGGCCTGCAGGCTAGAGAGCGTTGTCGGTGCAATGTAGCGCGCCGCTTGGCAAGGTAGGCGAAGCGTATTGGCTGTAGTGAGGTCCACCCAGACGGATGCCCCGTCCAAGCTATTAGCGCCCACAGGTCAGCTCTGCAATCAGTCCGGTACTGGCTTGCTCAATCATATCCAATACCTGCTCAAAGCCCGCTTCTCCGCCGTAATAAGGATCAGGAACATCGGTATTCGCGAGTCCTGCATACTCCAACAGCAGCCCTACCTTAGCCTGGCTGTCGGCCGGTTTTAGCGCCTGCATCGCCGCCAGGTTATCGCTGTCCATGCCCAGTACGTAGTCGAATTCCAGGAAGTCACTCGTTTTTAACTGACGGGCGCGCAGATGGCTAATATCGATACCACGGCGCAGCGCGGCTGCCTGGGCACGGGGGTCGGGCGCTTTGCCAACATGCCAACTGCCAACACCGCAGGAGTCGATTTCAACGCGTTTGCTTAACCCTGCACGGTCGAGCGCCTGCTGAAAAACGCCCTCCGCGGTTGGTGAACGGCAAATATTGCCCAGGCAAACAAAGAGAACACGCGTCATGAAATGCCTCCTTCACGCTCGGCAGACAACAGCGACCTTACCCGCGCCAAATCCTCTTCCGTATCGACTCCAGCGGGATTTATCGCGCTCGCCAGCGCCACTTGAATAGCATAGCCATGCTGTAGCGCCCGGAGCTGCTCCAACTGCTCCAGCTGCTCCAAGCTGGAGGGCGCTAGATCCCGATAGGCGGCTAAGAAGCTCGCCCGGTAGGCGTAGATACCAATATGGCGCAGCCAAGCATCGGTTTCTAGTAGGCTTGGCTGTGCTTTAAAGTGCTCGCGGTCCCAGGGAATCGGCGCTCGCGAGAAGTAGAGCGCCCGCCCCTGTAGCGACCGCACGACTTTCACCACGTTAGGATTAAACAGCGTATCAACATCCGCAATCGGCTCGGCTAGGGTGGCAATCGCCGCCTCGGGGTCATCCGCCAGGCGCAGTGCGACCTGATCAATAAGTGCCGGAGGAATCAGCGGCTCATCCCCCTGCACATTCACGACCAGCGTGTCATCACTTAGGCCTAGATGGTCGGAGACCTCGGCGAGCCGGTCAGTGCCCGAGGGGTGGTCATCGCGAGTCATCACCACGTCAGCCCCATAGGGCAGCATGGCATCGCGAATCCGCGTATCGTCTGTCGCCACCACTACGCGGTTGGCCTGGCTTTGACAGGCTCGCCGCCACACATGGGCCACCATGGGCTCACCGGCGATCTCTAATAGAGGTTTGCCCGGCAAGCGAGAGGAGCCAAAACGAGCGGGTACAACGGCAATAAATTGCGGCGCAACATCAGACATCACGCCTCTCCGGTGCGGCCAGGCGAGGTAGGTAACTTTTCATCAGCATCCATTTGCCGCGCCTCTTCAGGCAGCATGACAGGAATCCCATCCTGTATGGGATAGGCTAAACCGTCGTAGTGGCAGCAAAGCTCCTGGGCGTCACGATCATACTTCAGTTTGCCGTTGCAGAGCGGGCAAACCAGCATTGCCAATAGTTCCTTATCCATCGGTGCATCCCCTTTGTGTCAGTACGGACAGCCTGTTTGCCAGCCAGTCCTCAAATGCTTGTGGAAGCTGCGCCTCCACCTCTAATACCCAGCTATCAGACGGTGCAAACGCCTGACACTTTACGGCGTCTTTCGCCGTCATAATGATTGGGCGTGGCGGCGTAAATTGAAACACGTGTTCATCAAATGGCTGGTGGTCTGCCAGGGGATGCATCTCCCCTTCCACGCCTAACTCCCGCAGCGTATTGAAAAAACGCTGAGGGTTGCCAATACCTGCCAGCCCATGCACCGGCAGCGCAAATGGCAGCGGCTGCAACGGATAGTGCTGCCCAGTAGGCAGCTGCCGCCAGCGCTGAGGTACCAGCTGCATAGCCACACTAGACACTTCCAGCGGGCGTTGTAGCGCTCCGTTGACAATCACAGCGTCCACACATGCAAGTCGCCCGGGCGCTTCTCTTAAAGGCCCAGCGGGCAGGCAGCGCTGATTGCCTAGCCCACGAGCACCATCGATAACCACCAGTTCAATATCGCGCCCTAAAGCCAAGTGCTGCAAGCCGTCATCGCTAATCAGTACATCGCAGCCCTGTTGCACCAGTCTTTCAGCACCCCGCGCTCGCTGCGGGTCCGCCACCACCGGTACTCCGGTTTGCTGTGCCAGCATCAGCGGTTCATCACCGCTATGCGCTGGGTCTGTAGAAGGCGTTACTAACAGAGGATAGTGCGGCGCTTTACCGCCATAGCCGCGGGTGACGATACCGGGTGAAAATCCCTGCTGTACCAGCCAACGGCTAAGCCAGGCCACAAGCGGTGACTTGCCCGTACCGCCTAACGTAATATTGCCCACCACGATCACCGGCACCGGTGCTTGCCAAACTGGTTTATTTCCCTCGCGGTAGCACTGTGCTCGGCGCCCTATAAGATAACGGTATAAATCACCCAACGGATAGAGCGGTGCTAGCCAGTTACTGCCGCCATAGGCAGCCTTTATCCAGCGCTGAGCAAGGCTCATTCACTCTCCTGAAACTGAAGCTGGTGCAGCGCGGCGTAGGCCCCACCTTTTTCAAGCAGCGCCTGATGGGTACCCTGCTCAATAATCCGCCCTTGATCCATCACTAGAATGCGGTCGGCACGCTCAATGGTGGAGAGTCGGTGAGCAATAACCAGGGTGGTGCGCCCTTCACACACGTGCTCCAACGCTTTTTGGATATAGCGCTCTGACTCGGTATCCAGTGCGGAGGTCGCTTCATCCAGAATCAGAATGGGCGCATCTTTAAAAATGGCCCGGGCGATGGCGAGCCGCTGGCGCTGCCCACCCGAGAGCATCACCCCATTCTCGCCGACGACCGTGGCGTAACTTTCTGGCAGCTTTTCAATAAACTCGCTGGCGTAGGCTGCCTCGGCAGCCGCCTTAATGGCGGCCGAGTCTGGGTCAGCCACTCCGTAAGCAATATTGTCAGCAATGGAGGCGTTAAACAGGGTGACCTGCTGGGACACCAGGGCAATATTCTGGCGCAGCGGCCCTAAGGCGTACTCATCGGCATTCACGCCATCAATCAAAATCTGCCCTTCACTGGGGCGATAGAAACGCGGCAGTAGGCTGACGAGTGTTGATTTACCGCTGCCCGAGCGGCCCACAATAGCCACCAGCTCGCCGGGAGCAACGTTAAGATTCACGTTGTGCAGTACGCTGGGCTGGTCGTCACCATAGCGGAAGCTGACGTTCTCAATCACCACATTGCCCGTTAGCTTGCTGGGAATGCGAGAGCCTTCATCCTGTTCAGGGGTGAGGTCTAACAGGCCAAACAGCTCAGAGGCCGCTGCGATGCCCTTCTGAATCTCGCTGTTAATCTCGGTGAGCTGGCGCACCGGCTTAATCATCAGGGCAGCGGCGGTGATAAAGGCGACAAACTCCCCCGGCGTCATGTTTTCCATCAGCGAGGGCGCCATGGCCAGCCACACTAGCAGCGCCATAGAGATCGCCACCAGCATCAGCACGACAGGCGAACTAACCGCTCGGGTCATGGCCTCTTTCATACTCTGGCGACGGTTCTCTTCGCTCACTCGCTCAAAACGCTGTTTCTCGTACGCTTCTGCGCCGTGGGTACGTACCACGCGATAGCCCGAAAGCGCCTCAGAAGCCACATGAGTCACATCGCCCATGGAGTGTTGAATACGCTTGGAGATACGCCGAAAGCGCTTACTCACATAGCTCACCACACCGGCAATAATCGGAGTAACACCCAAAAACAGCAGCGTTAGCATCCAGTTGGTCCAGAATAGATAGCCTACCAGCCCCACGACAAACAACCCCTCACGCAGGATGATCGTCACCGCATTGGTCGCTGCACCGGCTACCTGCTCAACGTGGTAAGTGACCCTTGATACCAAGTGGCCGCTGGAGTGGTGGTCGAAGAACCGGCCTGGCAGATGCAGCAAGTGGGCAAACACATCGCAGCGCAGCGTGTGAATGACGTAGCGGCCTACATAAGCCATAAAGTAGGTGCTTAAGAAGGTTCCCAACCCGCGAGACGCGAACATCAGCACCACGAAGAGCGGCAGGAAAAACCTGAAGGCGGCATCTGGGTTTTGAATTCCATCAATCAGCCGCTTCATCATTTCCGCCAGCGCGGTACTTGAAGCTGCGTAAATCACAAAACCCACCACCGCCAGCGCAAACGCACGCCAGTGTGGCTTAACGTAACCCAATAACCGTTTATATAACATCCAACCTGAATCAGTCACACGCGCTCCCAGCAGTAGTGTGCAGTGTGGGCGATTCTACCTGATGGTGGCGCGCTTCAACACCGCTTATGGCCACCTGCCAAGGCGCGCAGCGGCTGAAAGGTGACTGGCTGCTGCGGTATCAGCGTAAATTTAAGCGCGCCGTCCTGGGCGGTGTTCCATAGGCAGCTATGCTGCTGCCGAAAGCGCCGCACAACGTCGTCGGCAGGGTGGCGGAACGCATTGTCTCGCCCAGCGCTGAAAACCACGTGATGTGGCTGCGTCTCGCGCACAAACTGAACACCCGAGCTGGTGCCGCTGCCGTGGTGGCCCGCCACCAATACACTCACGTTGCCATTCAGCTGCGATAGAAGCTGTCGCTCCACTTGGCGCCCTACGTCACCGGTGATCAGCAGGCTATGCTCACCCGCATACACTGCTAACACACAAGAGCGATCATTAGAGGATAGAGTGTTCTCACCGCTCGGTGGCCAGAGTATTCGATACGTAATACCGTCACGCTGCCAGCGTTGCCCCTGCTCGCAGCGCTGGCTTGGGATAGATAGCGACTCCTCTGCTGGCGCCCACCACTGCGCTACTTGGTGATCCGCCAGTAGCGCATCTACGCCTCCGGCGTGGTCAGTATCCGCATGACTGACCATTACTTGGTCAAAATCTTGACCTGGGGGCCATAGGCTTTGCAGGGGCATAAAGCCACTGCGAAAACGTGGCCCCGTATCATAGAGCAGCCGAAAATTGGCACTGCGCAGCTCTATTAACTGCCCTTGGCCCACATCGTAAACCGTCACTTGAAGCTGCCCAGGCGGAATCGCCTGCTCTCTCGGCCACCAGGGAATTGTCACCAAGAGTACCGCCGCACCCACGCGTAACCAACGCGGCACGGCGGGCAAGCCCCAGCACAGCGACAGCAGCACCAAGCTCCCCGCCAATGGATAGGCCAAATGCGCGGGAGGCTGCCAGAGCGGTGCGGCTTCCACAGCGACAACCAACAGCTGATGAAATACCGCTAAGGCTTGCTCAAACACCCACCAGGGCACTAGACCAACAAGCGGAAGGGGTGACAGCAGCCAGCCGAGTAGCGCGGTAGGCACCATGACCGAGCTGACCCATGGCACCGCCACTAAGTTGATCAAAGGGGCCGTAGGGGCTACACGCCCAAAGGCAAACAACACCGCTGCGGCCATTAAAGGGGCCAATAACAGTTGAGAACGCAGCAGTGCCCAGCACCAGCCTTTTACACCGCGCGGCCTGGACCGACCCTGCCAGATAATAATCAGCCACCCTACCGCCATAAACGAGAGCCATAACCCAGGCCGCCAAAGTGCTAGCGGGTCAACCATCAGCACCAGCGCCAGTGCAAGCCACCAAGCTTGCCAGGGCCCCGGTGCATGGCGGCCACTTAGTACCCACAACCCCAGCAACGTCATAATCATCGCGCGCATTGCCGGTGGCGCCAACCCGGCCAACACGGCGTAGCCAACGGCGGCCGCGCCCGCAAGCCACCAGGGCCAAGTGCGCAGCCGCCAGTTGGTAGGCGAAACGACACGCGCAGCATAACGTCCTAGCAGCAGCACGAATGACGCCACCAGCCCCACATGCAGGCCCGAGATCACCACGAGGTGCGTGGTACCCGTAGCGTTTAACAGCGCCCAGTCATCTTGGTTAAGCTGTTCGCTATCGCCAAGCGTCAATGCGGCCAGCCAGCGCTGGGTACGTGCCTCTAAAGGCAGCTGTGCTAGAAAGTCGGATGCCAATTGGCGCAGCCGAGGAGAAGCGTGCGTAAGCCGCTGCGGCGCAGGATCGGGGCGAATATATCCAGTAGCGTGGATGCCTTCACGCCATAACCACTGCTCATAATCAAAAGTATTGGGGTTGATAAAGCCATAGGGCGGCCGTAAGCGCAGCGTCATTTGCCAGCGCTCGCCAACCACATACTCATGGTCGTAAGCGCTCACCCGAACGCTGTTTAATTGATCACAACGGGGAAGATGGGCAGGGGCTGTGCAGCGCTCGATACTCAATCGCAACCGCTGAACCCCTGACTGCTGCTGTACATCGGTCACTTTGGCATGCACCGCTATATCCTGCCCGCTCAGCCCAACGGGCAGCCGATGCCCCCACTCCTGCTGAATACTAAAGGCAACGGACCCGCCTAAGAGAAACCATACTAGGGCCCGTGGCCGCCATACGCCAACGCTTAGCCCCGCCATCATGAGGACCAGTGGCAGCAGCCATGTACCGCCCTGCCCACCGGCCCACCAAGCCAACAGGCTACCGCCAAGCGCTGCTAATGCCGTGGGCATTGCAATGCCCTGCCCCATCCGCCCCTCCCTGGTGCTCAACCATTACTGTGCGCGCCGTAGCCGAAGCCCTACGCTATATGGATAATAGAAACGATCTAAAGTAAGAGTACCTGACATGCCGCGCCGTTTCCTGCAGCGCTACATGCCAAAACCCGATACGCTAAGGCGCCAGCGTTCGTTGCGCTTTATGGCACCGCTGATTGCGGATCCGGGCTTATGGCTACTAACTCGACGCAGCGTTGCGAACGCGTTTAGCGTCGGGCTGTTTTGCGCGATGCTACCCATCCCCTTTCAGATGGTGGCGGCGGCTCTGGGTGCGCGGCTAAGTCGTTGCAATTTGGCACTTTCGGTAGGGCTTGTGTGGGTCACCAACCCACTTACCATGCCGCTGATTTTTTATGTGAATTATCGAATAGGCACTTTTTTGCTTGGGGCGCCCGCGCGGGAGGCCCCTTCCCGCATCTCAACCCGCTGGGTAGCTGAGCAGATGCACGACATCTTGCCACCGCTGCTACTGGGCTCTCTGATTACTGCGATTGTGCTTGCGGTCGTCGCTAACATTGGCATTCGCCTTATCTGGCGCTGGCACGTCTCCCATAACTGGAAGCGCCGCCGCCTTAAAAGACGGCGGCGCAGGGCTCGCATCGAATCAGAGTTTGACGACTAAACTAGCGCATCGCTATGCCTGAGCGACCAAGCGCCCCCCATCCAGCTTCATGACACGGTCTTGATGGGCAGCCAAGCCCACATCGTGAGTCACAATCACAAATGCACAGGCGCTCTCTTTGGCCAGCTCATCCATCAGCGCCAGAATAGTCGCTGCAGTAGCTTGATCCAGGTTACCGGTCGGCTCATCCATTAATACGAGGCTGGGGTCGGTCACTAGCGCCCGGGCAATCGCCACTCGCTGGCGCTCACCGCCCGATAGCTCACCCGGCTTATGGTCGGCACGCGCTTTCATCCCCACCCGCTCTAGGATCTGCATAGCGCGCTGTTCAGCCACTTTTTTAGACTGGCCGCGAATAATCAGCGGCAGCGCAGCATTCTCCACCGCCGTAAATTCCGCCAGCAGATGGTGGAACTGATAAACAAAACCAATATATTGATTGCGGAAGCGGCCCAGCGCGGCTTCATTCAGGCCCGAAAGTGCCTCACCGCCAATCACGACGCTGCCATCGCTCGGGCGGTCTAGGCCGCCCAACAGGTTTAACAGCGTGGTCTTGCCTGAACCCGAACTTCCTACAATCGCAACGCGTTCACCGGCACGGACGGTCAGTTCAAGCTGATCCAGTACGGTGAGATCCTGAGGGCCTTCGCTGTAAATGCGGGTGAGTCCACGGCACTCCAGCATGACGGCGTTAGAGGGTGTTGACGTCATCGGGGCATCCTTATTCATAGCGCAGTACATCAGCAGGCTGAACGCGAGCGGCTCGCCAGGCGGGATAGAGCGTGGAGAGGAACGTCAGGCCAAACGCGGCCAGCACGATGTCACGCACATCGCTCCATTCCAGACGCGACGGCAGGTCGCTGATGAAGTAAACCCCCGCATCCAGGAATTGAATACCAAACGCCGTTTCAAACCAGCCAATCAAATCGGAAATGGTGAGCGCCAGCAGAATGCCCACGGTAACCCCTACCGCAATGCCGATCAGGCCAATCGCTAGTCCCTGCACAATGAAAATACCCATAATGGAGCCCGGCGTAGCACCAATGGTGCGTAAAATGGCAATGTCCGCACGCTTATCCGTCACCACCATCACTAGCGTCGACACAATATTGAACGCGGCAACCGCAATAATCACGGTCAACAGCAGCGCGATCATGCGTTTTTCCATCTGAATAGCTTGGAAGAGATTGCCATGGGAGAACGTCCAGTCGGAGCCGCTGTAGCCTGGGCCCAACTCGTTCACAATGGCCTGAGTTTCGCTACCGGCGATAAACAGGTCGTCTAGCTCTAGGCGCAAACCACCAACCGCATCGCCCATGCGTGCCAGCGTTTGCATATCTTCAATATTGGCGTAGGCCAAATTGGCGTCTAGATCGGCACCTACGCTGAAAATACCGCTGACGGTAAACCGCTTCAGCCGGGGGAAAACGCCTGCCGGAGTAATCGATGCCTCGGGCACCAGCAGCGTCACGCGGTCACCCACGCCAACGCCTAGCCTGCGGGCGAGCATCGAACCCAGCACAACATTCCACTCACCGGGCACAAGGTCGGCCAACTCACCCTGGCGCATGTGCTCGCCAATAATAGAGACCTGGTCTTCCCAATCCGGATGAATGCCGTTGACCATCGCGCCTTGGTTGCGGCCGCCAGCGGAGAACATGCCCTGCTGTTCAACGTAAGGGGCCGCACCAATCACTCGATCGCGCTGTACTAATTGCTCTGCCAACGCCTCCCACTCTACCAGCCCTTCCTGGGACTCAATTTTGGTGTGGGGCACCATGCCTAAAATGCGCGTGCGCAGCTCGTGATCAAATCCGTTCATAACCGACAGTACAAGAATCAGTACCGCCACCCCTAGCATCAGCCCCAGCATCGACGTTAAGGAGATAAACGAAATAAAGTGGTTCCGGCGTTTAGCGCGCACATAGCGCAGCCCCACCAGAAAAGGCAAACGATCAAGCATGGCTACATTCCTTAATAATGGGCGTCCATGGTACGGTTTTTTTAACATGGCTGCATGTGCAAACGCAGCCTTAGAGTCGCCCTCTCCAAGGCCGTTCCCTTTATAACGGTATCGCTTGCAAGTTGAGGAGCAACCCCCTAAATTGCGCCCGACCCTCTTGCCCGCCGGGTAAGCTTATTCTGACTAGTGAGAGCACCTTTTACGTTGGCTACCAAGACTCACCGCTTATTGCCCGAATGGCACCCTCAAGATGGCCTACAGCTCACCTGGCCCCGTCCAGACGGAGACTGGGCTTATATGCTGTCGCGTATCGAAGCAACGCTTGAGCGCATTGTGCTTGCCACGGCGCGCTATCAGCGCGTGATCATCAGCGTGCCAGACGAGGCGACCCATCAGCGCCTGACCGCCACGTTCGATGCCTACGGCATCCCCAAACATCAGCTGCTGCTGATTGTCGCACCCACCGACGATACCTGGGCGCGAGATCATGGGCCGATCACGGTATTGGACGAAGATAACCAGCCGCTGCTGCTGGATTACACCTTTACCGGCTGGGGCGGTAAATTCCTTGCTGAGCGGGACAATCAGCTAACCCAGTGGCTAGCCGATGCGGGCGTATGGGCCTGCCCAGTCTCTTCTCGGGAGATGGTGTTAGAAGGCGGGGCTATCGAGACTGACGGCGAAGGCACGCTGCTCACCACGGAAGCGTGCCTGCTCAACCCAAACCGCAATCCGTCGCTCTCTCGAGAAGACGTTGAAGCGCGTTTGGCGGATGACTTTGGCGTAGACCGCGTGCTGTGGCTAGCCAATGGGCATTTAGAAGGCGACGACACGGACAGCCATGTGGATACGCTGGCACGTTTTTGTAACCCCTCGACCATTGCCTATGTGCGTTGTGACGACCCCACTGACCCGCACTACACGGCCCTGCAGGCAATGGAGCAGGAGTTAAAAGCCTTCCGTCAGCGTAACGGAGAGCCCTACCAGCTTATTCCGCTGCCCTGGCCCCAGGCTTGTTTTGACCCGGAAGATGGGCATCGCCTACCGGCCACCTATGCGAACTTTTTGATTATTAATGATGCGGTGCTGGTGCCTACCTATGGCGACCCAGCGGATGTCACCGCACTGCAAGCGCTGGCCGTCGCTTTCCCAGAACATACGCTGATCCCCATTGAGTGCGTCAGCGTAATTCGTCAGCACGGCAGTCTGCACTGTTTAACCATGCAGCTACCCAAAGGTACGCTTGCTCCTGCTACCACTCACTCTTAAGGAGGGCAGCATGTCCCAGACACTTAACGTGGCGGTGATTCAACAAGCCGCATGGCCCGATAAAGCGCTCAGCCTGGCCGAAAGCGAGGCGGGCATTCGCAAAGCAGCCAGCCAAGGGGCACAGCTAGTGCTGCTGCAAGAGCTGCATGCTACCCACTACTTCTGCCAATACGAAGACCCGGCACTGTTTGATCTCGCCGAACCGCTGGATGGCCCGACGGGACAGCGGTTGGCGGCACTGGCAAAAGAGCTGGATATCGTGCTGGTAGGCTCGCTGTTTGAAAAGCGCGCGGCGGGGCTCTACCACAACACCGCCGTGGTGTACGACCGCGCCAAAGGGCGGGTTGGCCAGTACCGCAAGATGCATATTCCAGATGACCCAGGGTTCTATGAGAAGTTTTACTTCACCCCTGGCGACGCCGACGACGCACGCAAAGAGGGCTTTACGCCGATTGATACCTCAGTGGGTCGGTTAGGCATTCTGGTGTGCTGGGACCAGTGGTACCCGGAAGCCGCCCGCTTAATGGCGCTGGCGGGTGCTGAGCTACTGCTCTACCCCACCGCCATTGGCTGGGATCCTAATGACGACGACGCGGAAAAAACCCGCCAGAAAGATGCCTGGACGCTGATTCAGCGCGCCCACGGCGTCGCGAATGGCCTGCCCGTCTTGGTGGCAAACCGCGTAGGCTTTGAGGCCGACCACTCCGGCGTGGGTGATGGTATCGCGTTTTGGGGCGGTAGCTTTATTTGCGGCCCACAAGGTGAGCTACTAGCCCATGCCGGTGAAGAGACTGAGCAGTTGGTCGTGAGCCTGGATATGGCGCGTAGCGAAAACACCCGCCGTATTTGGCCCTACCTGCGCGATCGCCGTGTCGACGCTTATGGCGACCTAACCCGCCGCTACCGCGATTAAGCTTATTCGAGCATCTGAAAATCAAAAACGCCTGCTCTGTTACCAGAGCAGGCGTTTTGCTATCAGCACTTAAGCCGACATCGTTTATTTCCCGGCACTTATTTCCAGAAATCGCGAATCGACGCAATACCCTGAGCACCCACCGCACGAGCGTGGTTGGCGTCAAAGCGGGTCATACCGCCCAGCGCGAACACCGGCATACCCGCCCGCTCTACCAGCTGCTGGAAGTCGTGCCAGCCCATGGGAGCCACTTCTGGATGCGACGGCGTAGTGCGCAGCGGCGACAGCGTAACAAAATCACAGCCCAGCACTGCCGCTTGGGAGAGCTGCTTTTGATCATGCGTGGAGGCGGACAGCCACTTGTTTTCCGCAATCGGGCGACGGTCCAGCTGCATTAAACGCGCACTGGTCAGGTGAATACCATCCGCATCGACCTGGTCCAGGAGTGCAGGCTCACCGTTGAGCAACAGCTTAGCGCCGTACTCACGGCAAAGCTTGAGCGCTCGCTCAGCACGGGCAACGTAGGCCGCGTCATCTAAGCTTTTGGCACGCAGTTGCACAAGGCGAATGCTGTCTTCGCGCAGAGCGCGCTCCAGCAACGACGCGAAGCGCTCATCGTCAGGCTCTTCACCGGTAATCAAGTACTCGGTGGGTAGCATCACCGCACGCAGAATGGGCAGATTCGCCGCTGGGAACGGGTAGTTCACCAACTCATTCATCGGCACCCAGCGCACCGCCTGGCCTTCACGACCAAACGGTTCTCCAGCAAACTCATGCACCTGCCACACATCGAGCAGAATGTGCTTATCAGGATACTCATGGTGAACGCGAATGAGCGGTTGGGCACGAACAATCTCAACGCCTAACTCTTCATGCAACTCACGTTTAAGGCCTTCCAGCCCAGTTTCATAAGGGGCTAGCTTGCCACCGGGAAACTCCCAAAGACCGCCGTGATCGACGTTGGAAGGCCGGCGCGCGATCAGCACGTGCTTTTGATCGGCGCTGATCATCGCAGCTGCCGCGACATGAACCCGTCGTTTTACCATTACACTCATTACGTCTTATCCACTTTGTGCGCGCCGCCTTTATATTGCACGGCGCTATCTCGCTGCGTTAGCACGTTGCCGCAGCCTTAGCTGCGGTAATCCGCGTTGATGGACACATAGTCATGGGAGAGATCCGAGGTCCACACGGTAGCGGCCTCGTCACCACGCCCCAAATTAATGCGAATTGTGATCTCTTCCTCGGCCATTACGGCACTGCCAGCCGCTTCGGTATAGCTACCGGCGCGGCCACCGTTCTCCACTAGGCGCACATCGCCTAAGTCAATCACGACCCGGCTGACGTCAAACGCCTCAACCGGCGCTCGACCCACCGCCGCCAAAATACGCCCCCAGTTGGCATCCGAGGCGTAGAGCGCGGTTTTTACTAGAGGCGAGTGAGCTACGGTAAACGCCACATCCAGCGCTTCTTGGCGAGTGCTGGCCTCATTCACCTGTAGTGTGATGAATTTGGTCGCCCCTTCGCCATCGCGAATAATCGCCTGGGCGAGCTCGGTCATCACCCGCTGCAGAGCGTTACGGAAAACAGCAATGTGCTCGTCGCTTTCGATACGCGCGCCCGTGCCGGTTGCCGCTAGCATACAGGCGTCGTTGGTAGAGGTATCGCTATCCACAGTGATGCAGTTGAACGAGCGATCCACCGTTTCTCGCAGCAGCGTGGCGAGCAAGGACTGCTCAATCGCCGCATCGGTGACTACAAACCCCAACATGGTGGCCATGTTGGGTTTAATCATGCCCGAACCTTTGGTAATCCCGTTGATGGTGACCTGCTGATCGCCAATATCAACGGTGACTGTGGCACCTTTAGCACGGGTATCGGTGGTTAGAATGCCCTCCCCTGCCCGCTGCCATGCTTGGCTTGAGTCGGCCAGCGTATCAAACGCACCAGGCAAGCCCGCCAGCAGGCGATCCATGGGCAGCGGCTCGCCTATCACGCCCGTTGAGAACGGTAGCACCTGGGCTGTCTCAACGCCCGCCTGCTCTGCCACGGCCGCACAGCTTGCATAGGCATCCTGCAGGCCCGTCTCGCCCGTTCCCGCATTGGCATTGCCGGTATTGATCAGCCAGTACCGGGGCGCAAGGCTGTTGTTAGCACACGCGTCCAGATGCGCTTTAGCGACGACCACTGGAGCAGCACAAAAGGCATTCCGAGTGAATACGCCTGCCACGGTGGCAGTCTCTGGTAGCTCGATCACTACCATGTCACGGCGATCCGGCTTCTTGATGCCCGCCATTGCAGTGCCTAGGCGCACCCCGTTAAGGGGTGGCAATTCCGGAAAGGGAAGGTTTCCCACCGCCATGTTTCTCTCCTCTACGTTCGCTTACGCCATACGTGATTAGCTTAATTTGCCGCAGCACTGCTTATATTTTTTACCCGAGCCACACACACAGGGGTCGTTGCGGCCAACTTTCGGGTTTTCCCGGCGCAGCGGACGGCCATCAGCCCCGGGCGCTGTCTCGCTAGTACCGGCATCAGGCGCATCGTGGCGGCTGGCGGCAGTCGCTTTTTCACGAGCAAGCTCTTCACGGCGTTTCTGCTCTAGGGCATCCACTTCTTCTGGCTGACGCACCTGAACGTGGCTGAGAATACGCGTGACATCGGCTTTGATGTTGGTCAGCAGATGTTGGAACAGCTCGAAGGATTCGCGCTTGTACTCCTGCTTGGGGTTCTTCTGTGCATAACCACGCAGGTGGATACCGCGACGCAAGTGATCCATGGACTGCAGGTGCTCTTTCCAGCGGGTATCCAGCACTTGGAGCATCACCTGCTTCTCGAAGCGGCGAATCAGCGCCGCACCTGCGGACTCGATTTTAGCCTCATAGGCCTCGCGGTGCATGGTTTGCAGACGTTCACGCAGCTTCTCTTCGCTAAAGCGCTCGTCTTCCTCGGCCCACTGCATCACTGGCGCGTCGAGATTGAACTCGGTTTTCAAGTGGGCTTCCAAGCCGGGCAGGTCCCACTGCTCAGCCAGGCTCTGGGGCGGCACGTACTCGCTAATCGCGTCTTCCATCACCTCTTCACGAATCCCCACCACCGCGGCGGAGACATCGTCAGACGCTAGAATTTCGTTACGCTGCTCGTAAATCACGCGGCGCTGGTCGTTGGCCACGTCGTCGTACTCAAGCAGCTGCTTGCGAATATCGAAGTTACGCCCTTCCACTTTCTTCTGAGCGCGCTCTACCGCATTAGAGACCATTTTGTGTTCAATGGCTTCACCACGCTCAAGGCCCAGCGCCTGCATTAAGCGCTTCACTCGATCGGAGCCGAATAGGCGCATCAGGCTATCTTCCAAAGAGAGGAAGAAGCGTGTGGAACCCGGATCGCCCTGGCGGCCTGCACGGCCACGAAGCTGGTTATCGATACGGCGGGATTCGTGGCGCTCAGAACCTACGACATGCAAGCCACCAGCTTCCAGCACCGCGTCGTGGCGCTTTTGCCATTCGGCTTTTAGCGCATCAATTTGTGCTTGGCTAGGGTTTTGCAGCTTCGCGGCTTCGGCTTCCCAGTTACCGCCCAACATAATGTCAGTACCGCGACCCGCCATGTTGGTAGCGATGGTAATCGCACCGGGCCGGCCAGCCTGGGCAATAATTTCCGCTTCGCTTTGGTGCTGTTTGGCGTTCAAAACGTTAAATTTCAGCCCAGCCTCACGCATTAGGCGCGCCAGATACTCAGACGTTTCGATAGAGGCGGTACCCACCAGCACTGGGCGGCCCGCTTCGGTCTCTGTTTTCACGTCTTTGATGATGGCTTCGTACTTCTCTTCCGCGCTCAGGTACACAAGGTCGTTGAGATCTTTACGCGCCAGCGGGCGGTTGGTGGGAATGACGATCACATCAAGACCGTAAATCTGACGGAATTCGAAGGCTTCGGTATCCGCCGTGCCCGTCATGCCCGATAGCTTTTCATACAGGCGGAAGTAGTTCTGGAAGGTGGTAGACGCCAGCGTTTGGCTTTCACGCTGAACCGTAACGCCCTCTTTAGCTTCCACGGCCTGGTGCAGACCTTCAGACCAACGGCGCCCCGGCATGGTACGGCCGGTGTGCTCGTCGACAATCACCACCTGCCCTTCGGCAACGATGTAATCAACGTCCAGATGATAGAGATGGCGAGCGCGCAGCGCCGAGTGCATATGCTGTAGCAGGTTGAGGTTTTGCGCTGCGTAGAGCGATTCGCCCTCACCCAGCAGCCCTTCGGCCCGCATGAGCTCTTCGACTTTATTGTGACCCTGCTCGGTCAGCTCTACCTGCTTCTGCTTTTCGTCGAGCACGAAATCGCCGCTCACCGGTGCTTCGTCATCTTCGGAGACTTCACCCTGCTCGAGCTGTTGGGCGAGGCGGTTCACGATGCCGTAGAGGTCGGTGTTCTCGTCTACCGCGCCGGAGATAATCAACGGCGTACGTGCTTCATCAATTAGGATGGAGTCGACTTCGTCCACAATCGCGTAGTGCAGGCCGCGTTGGACTTTATCTTCCAGCGAGAACGCCATGTTGTCGCGAAGATAGTCAAAGCCAAACTCGTTGTTGGTGCCGTAGGTAATGTCGCACTGATAAGCATAGCGCTTCTCTTCGCCGGTCTGCCCTGCAAAGATAACGCCTACCGTTAGCCCTAAGAATTCATAAAGCGGGCGCATCCATTCCGCATCACGGCGGGCGAGGTAGTCATTCACCGTCACCACGTGAACGCCTTTACGGGTCAATGCGTTCAAGTAGACTGACAGTGTGGCGACTAGGGTTTTACCTTCACCGGTTTTCATTTCCGCGATACGGCCACGGTGCAGGGTCATACCACCGACCATCTGCACATCAAAGTGGCGCATGCCCATTACTCGCTTACTGGACTCACGAACGACAGCAAAGGCTTCTGGAAGCAGGCTATCCAGCGTCGCCCCATCGTCTAACCGCTGACGCAGCTCAGTGGTTTTCGCTTGAAGTTCCGCATCGCTTAGGCCCGCCAGGGTCTCTTCTAACGCATTAACGCTCTGCACGCTTTTATGCATGCGCTTTACTTCACGGTCGTTTTTAGAGCCGACCACTTTACGTAACAAGTTATTAATCATGAAATTTCCAGATCATCGTGAGCGACCCATCCAGGTGCGCCCTTATATAAGGCAAATAGGCGTAATGTTAACCAATGCGTTGTTCGGCGGGCGGGCCACGAGGGGTCACTACATCGCTGGCAGCAACAAGTCGAAGCGTGATCAGCGGTAGCAATAGAGGACGGCTGCAAACGCTGGGCAATCGGCGCGTTTGGCGACTAACCCAGCGACGAAGCGCACGGCGCTTCTTGGCAATCCAGTACGATTGAGCCCGTAGCATCGCAGGCACCCAAAAGCAGATGCAGACATTGCGGCCACTGCTTCTCAATGCATCTGAAGGGTGTAAACTAGCGGGCAATAAGCAGCTCACCAACAGGCCAGCCAGCCACCAACGCGCTAAGCCATAGCGTCGTTGACGCCTTGGCGAAGCAGATACTATCTCTGACGTTGATGACATGCTGTGGACTGGCTCCCGAGCGTGTTAGGCTCTTTTCATTGGCGGTCAATCACAGGCGCTGTTTGTATTCGCCAGTACGACGTCACTAGCAACACCCTAGGAATTAAGTTGATGAGTATAAAGGTTAAGCGTTCTCGCGCACAGCCCATTGCCCAACTGCTGACCAAGTCTGGCGGCGTTGGACAGCTAATGCGCCAATCACGCTTAATTGATCAAGCGCAACGCCACCTTCGCGCCCATTTGCCTGAAGAGATGCGCGAGCACATTTTCGTCGGCGGCTTCAGCAACGGACGCCTTACGCTGATCAGCGGACAAGCCAGCTGGTTAACGTGGCTACGCTACGAGCAGTCGCGGCTACTGTCACTGCTTCACCAATTACCGGGCTTTGAAGGCGTGACAGGGTTTACGCTCAAAGTTCGTCCAGTGCGCCCGATCGAGTCACCTAAGCGTTACACGCGCACACTGTCAGATGATGCGGGCAAAACCCTGGCCGAATGCGCCAAAGACACCGACAACCCCGCGTTAAAAAACGCTCTGGAGCGGCTTGCTTCTCACGCGCGCTCTACAGAACCAAAACCTTAGCAACGCGAGCCCTTAAACGCATAAAGCACCGCCTTAGCGATGCTTTATAAAGTGGGGGGCCGTTTCGTTATTTCAACTCAACTCCCCCAACATTTTGCCTTATGCCTAATTACGCCATGGCAGGAGCGGCATAGGAAATAGGCGCCACTGCTTTCTCTTCTTCAAACGTAACGATTTCATACGAATCGGGCTGTGCCATCAGCTCCCGGCAAAGCTGGTTATTCAGCGCATGGCCGGATTTAACACCTCGGAACTCGCCAATCAGGCTGTAACCAAGCTGATAAAGGTCACCAATGGCGTCTAGCACTTTATGTTTGACGAATTCGTCTTCGTAGCGCAGGCCGCCTTCGTTCACAATACGGTAGTCATCCACCACAATGGCGTTTTCTAAGCTACCGCCCAGCGCCAGATTGTTCGAGCGAAGGTACTCTAAATCGCGCATAAAACCGAAGGTTCGTGCACGAGAGACTTCTTTCACGAACGATGTGGTCGAGAAATCGATCAGCGCCGTTTGCTTCTGCTGTTCAAAGACCGGGTGGTCAAAGTCGATAGCAAATGACACCTTGAAGCCTTGGTGAGGCAAAAAGGTAGCCTCTTTATCACCATCGGTAACGCTAACCCGACGCTTAATGCGGATAAATTTCTTCGCTGCCTCCTGCTCCAAAATGCCCGCTGATTGAATCAGAAACACAAAGGGGCTGGCACTGCCGTCCATAATTGGCACTTCGGGCGCACTGATATCGACGTAGGCGTTATCAATCCCCAAACCGGCAAAGGCTGACATCAAGTGCTCAACGGTCGCGACTTTGACGCCTTCATGGGAGAGCGCTGTGCATAGCATGGTGTCTTCCACCAATTCGGCACGGGCAGGCACGTTCACCACTGGGTCCAGATCGGTTCTGACAAACACAATACCGGTGTTGGCCGGCGCCGGGCGCAAAGCCATGTGGACTTTTTTGCCAGAGTGCAGACCCACTCCAGTGGCGCGGATGACGTTTTGTAATGTGCGTTGTCTGATCATGGGTAGTGGTCAAGCTCTGATGACGGCGGATCGTAGCCTAACGCTACAAAGTCCGCAGGGGGAAAGAAAGTTATCAAACAGTGTTCACTTTAACAGCAAACGAGCGTTTTAACCAATAAAACTCTCGTTTGCTGCCTCAATGAGCCTGATAGCGCGGTTTAATCCGCTTGGCGGCGCAAAAATGCGGGGATATCGAGATAGTCATCAGCATCCGCTGAACGACGTTTTTCTGGACGCGGCTTTGCCGCTGCTTCCGGCGCTTCTGCGCGTGCAGCAGCCTGCTGACGCATGACCGTCGGCTGCTGCAGCTTGCGGTAGTCGGAAGAGGAGGCATCTGCCGCAGAGCGACGCGCAGGTTCGCGAGCTGCTGCTTTTGATTTGCTGCCATCTAGCCCTGCTGCCACTACCGTCACACGCAGCTCGTCGGACATTTCCATATCGATTGAAGTACCGACCACAATCGTCGCTTCTTGAGAGGCGAACTCTTGTACCGTCGCCCCCACATCGTTGAATTCGCCAATGGAGAGATCCGGCCCAGCCGTGATATTGACCAGGATACCGCGAGCGCCATGTAGATCGATATCTTCCAGCAGCGGGCTGCGGATGGCTTTTTCTGCCGCCTCACGTGCACGGTTCTCACCCGTCGCGCCGCCTGTACCCATCATCGCCATGCCCATTTCGGACATCACGGTGCGTACGTCAGCAAAGTCGACGTTGATGATACCTGGGCTAGTGATCAGCTCTGCGATGCCCTGTACCGCACCTAGAAGCACATCGTTAGCTGCGCTAAAAGCCGTCAGCAGCGTGGCATTCTTGCCCAGCACCGATAGCAGCTTTTCATTGGGAATAGTGATCAAGGAATCAACGTGCTCAGAGAGCTCTTTCATGCCCTCTTCCGCAGCGCGCATACGCTTGGGCCCTTCAAACGGGAACGGACGCGTAACGACCGCAACAGTCAGAATACCCAACTCCTTAGCCACCTGAGCCACCACCGGAGCGCCGCCCGTGCCTGTACCACCACCCATACCGGCAGTAATAAAGACCATATCGGCGCCGTTTAACAGCTCAGCAATGCGCTCGCGATCTTCCATCGCGGCTTGACGACCCACCTCTGGGTTAGCGCCAGCACCAAGACCCTTGGTGATTTCGCTACCTAGCTGCAGCACCGTTTTTGCGGATACACGTTTAAGTGCCTGAGCATCCGTATTGGCGCAGATAAATTCAACGCCTTCGATATTGCTCTCGACCATGTGGTTGACAGCATTACCGCCGCCGCCGCCAACACCGACTACTTTGATGACCGCACTGCTCGAGGGTGCGTTATCTACCAATTCGAACATAAGCCCCGTCTCCTGAACCGCGCTTGCGGCCCTATCAGAAATTTCCTTTGAACCAGCCTTTGATTCTTGCCAGCGCCGAATGGCCATCCTTGATATCACGCCGGGCTAACTCATTACGTCCTTTATGGGCCGCAACGACTCCCCCGTGGCTTTCTAGGCCTTGCCCATGACGAGTTTCCTGCAGTGCATAATGCAGTAAACCAACGCCCGTCGCATAGATAGGATTGCGAACCACATCTGCCAAGCCTCTGACATTTTGCGGGCAGGCAATACGAACCGGCATATGGAAAATTTCTTCCGCCAGTTCGCTTACACCTTCCATGCGCGAGGTGCCGCCGGTGAGCACCACACCCGCAGCCACCATATCTTCATAGCCGCTGCGACGTAATTCGTCTCTTACTAACGTAAAGAGTTCCTCGTAACGAGGTTCGACCACTTCCGCTAGCGCCTGACGCGATAGATCTCTGGCTGGGCGATCACCCACGCTAGGCACTTTAATCATCTCATCGCTTGCAGCAAGCTGGGTTAATGCGCAAGCGTATTTCACCTTGATTTCTTCAGCGTGCTGGGTCGGCGTTCGCAGTGCCATCGCGATGTCATTGGTGACTTGGTCACCTGCAATGGGGATCACCGCTGTATGGCGAATGGCACCTTCTGTGAAAATCGCCATATCGGTGGTACCACCACCGATATCCACCATACATACCCCGAGCTCACGCTCATCTTCAGTCAGCACAGCCATACTAGAGGCCAACTGTTCCAAAATAATGGCATCCACATCTAAACCGCAGCGCCGTACACACTTTTCAATGTTTTGCACAGCATTCAGGGCCGCCGTTACTAAGTGCACTTGTGCTTCAAGTCTTACCCCTGACATCCCCAGCGGCTCACGGATGCCGCCTTGGGTATCAATGGAAAACTCTTGAGGTAACACATGTAACACTCGCTGGCCTTCTGAAATCGCTCGTGCGCGGGCCGAGTCGATCACCCGTTCAATGTCTGAAGGTGTTACTTCACGCTCCTTAATCGCGACAACGCCGTCGGAATTCATGGAGCTAATATGGCTACCCGCCACGCCCACATAAACCGAGTGGATGTCGCATCCTGCCATCAGTTCGGCTTCTTCCACCGCACGCTGAATGGACAGAACCGTTGACTCAATATTAATCACAACGCCGCGCTTCATACCGCGCGAGGGGTGGGAACCGATACCGGCAATCTCAATCCCCCCATCATCGGTGGGTTGACCGACTATCGCGACGACCTTGGACGTTCCGATGTCCAGCCCGACAACCATATTGGATGCGTTGGGTGAGCCTGCCATGAGTCGGTAAATCTCCTTGCCGTCATTTTAATAGGGTAGATATTGCCAATTGGCATTAAAACGCCAACGCAATAACCAATTTGCGTTTAATAACTTTAACTAGAACACTATCTAACCAAGCTAACCAAGCTAACCAAGCTAACCAAGCTAACCGCTGACAGGATAATAAAACTCATCCACATCACCGCTAGGGACATAGTATAGAAACAATAGTCGCAATACGACTAGCGCACACCCACGATAATTGGACTGGATGGCAATTTAAACCCCATTCATGGGTTTTTCGGCGTTGGCAACCACTCACATTTACCTACTTTTTGCACATTGCCACGAGCGGTTACTCATTGACCTCTTGCTGTTCACGCTCTTGAAAATCCGTTTCACCATGCCAAGCCACCGCAACACCATTAGGATAGCGTAAATCAATATAGCGGATATGCTCACTAAAGCTTGCAAGTTCGCGCTGCCAAGAAGCAGATAACCTTGCCAAACGCTCTCCATGCTGACGTCTACCTAGCATGACCCAGGCCCCGTCTCCCAGCTGTAAGCGCCAAGCACCGCGAGGCTCTAAGCGTAGCTGAGAAAGCGATAGCGACAAACTGGCAAAATGGGGAGTCAACCGCTGGTAATACGCCAACACCTCTTCACTGTTGCCCGCTGGCCCTGAGAGGTCGGGCAACCCTTCAGGTGCATCTAACGGCGCAAATGCAAACGGCTCCCCTTCAGGATTAAGCAGGAAATCATCGTTCCAACGCGCTACAGGCACCTGCTCCACTAGCTCAAACACCAAAGCGTTAGGCCACTCGCGGGAAATTCGCACTTCATTCAGCCAGCCAATACCTAGCGCACGCTGGCGTAGCTCGCCTAGATCTGCCGATAGCCACGTTGCATCCTGCACAAGCGGCGCTAACTGCGTACGCAGATAATCAGCACTAACGTACTCCCATTCGCCACGAATCGACACGCGCTCAATGGGACGATCAAGCCATAGCCACAGTGCACGGCCGCCCGCACCTAGTAGCAGCGCCAGCAGCACAACGCCCAGCCATGCGTTGCGTTTTTTCATAACGCTCCTATTGCCCAGCTACTCATTACGGCATGCTCGGCTGAACGGCGGTCTGTAAAATACGCATGACCAACTGATCAAAATCGATCCCGGCGTAGGCGGCTGCCTGCGGTACCAGGCTGTGGTCGGTCATGCCGGGCACGGTGTTAACCTCTATCAGCCAACACTTACCAGCTGCGTCACGCATTACATCAATACGCCCCCACCCTTCGCCACCTACCGCTAAAAAGGCCTCTTTACATAGTGCTGCCAGCGCTTGCTCATCTTGCTCAGACAAACCACAGGGCAGATGGTACTGCGTGGTGTTAGCAATGTACTTAGCTTCGTAGTCATAGAATCCACCCGGCACTTCAACGCGAATAGCGGGCAGCACGTCATCACCCAGGAGCGCGACCGTGTATTCATCCCCGACAATAAACCGCTCAGCCATTACCCGCGCATCAAACTTTGCGGCAGCCGTGTAGGCGGCTTTTAATTCATCCCGGTTTTTGACAATACTGATGCCCAAGGTGGAGCCTTCATGGACTGGCTTGACCATCATAGGCAGCCCAAGCTGGTTTACTACGGCCGCCCAATCAGCGTTTTCACTTAGCATGATGCTTTCAGGGGTAGGCAAGCCAACGGCCTGCCACACCTGTTTAGTGCGCTGTTTATCCATGCCCAATGCAGATGCCAGTACGCCGCTGCCGGTATAGGGCACGCCGAGCAGCTCTAACGCGCCCTGAAACGTGCCGTCTTCTCCACCACGCCCATGTAGCGCCACAAACACGGCGCTAGGCGCCAGACGCTCAAACCCTGCTAGACCACCCTCTTTAGGGTCGTAGCCGAGCGCATCCACACCCTGACGTTTTAAAGCGGCAAGAATAGCGGCGCCGCTTTTCAGGGAAACATC
Organism: Vreelandella lionensis; assembly: GCF_044543515.1. Classification (NCBI taxonomy): domain Bacteria; kingdom Pseudomonadati; phylum Pseudomonadota; class Gammaproteobacteria; order Oceanospirillales; family Halomonadaceae; genus Vreelandella; species Vreelandella lionensis. Next base: position 24,259 of record NZ_JBITWC010000022.1, read on the forward strand.
CCGCTCAGCCGATGTGCCACCGTAAACCACTACGACGCGGTCTAGAGAACCGGTTTGCCCGCTGTTCATAGCGCCACCTCATCCATCTCAAGTTTTGCCTGAGCAAGGCGCAGCGAAATACCGCCAACGTCGCCGGCCCCTTGAGTAATCAAAATATCTCCAGGCCGTAGCACATTATTCAACAAGGCAGGCAGCTCCTGCTTGTGCTCGACAAACAGCGGATCGACTTCACCACGCTGTCGAATAGAGCCCGCCAGCGTTTTCCCTTCAGCTCCCGGCAGCACGGCCTCACCTGCGCTGTATACATCCAGTAGCACCAGGGTATCCACCTGAGAAAGCACACGCACAAAATCCTCAAAAAGATCCCGCGTACGGCTGTAACGGTGGGGTTGGTAAAGCATCACAAGGCGTCGATCAGGCCAACCTGCTCGCACCGCCTGGATTACCATATCGACTTCACGAGGATGGTGACCGTAGTCATCCACTAGCATGATATCGCCACCGCCGGAAGGTGCTGGAAAGTGTCCATGCACTTGAAAGCGTCGCCCTACCCCGGCGAACCCAGTTAGCCCGCGCTGGATCGCATCATCACTTACGCCTGCGTCAGTGGCCACAACGATAGCCGCCATCGCATTGAGGGCGTTATGACGGCCCGGCATAGCGAGCCGAATGGCCAGCGGTGCCGCATCACCAGGGCGCAGAGCGGTAAACGAGACTTCTCCCGCCTGTTGAGAAAAATCAACGATGCGGTAGTCGGCATCTTCATCAAAGCCGTAAGTGACAAACTGGCGTTTAACTTGGTCACACAGCCCACGCACATGAGGATCGTCAATACACAGCACCGCAAGACCATAAAACGGTAGATTGTGCAAAAATTCGATGAAAGTGCTTTTCAGGCGCTCAAAATCGCCGCCATAAGTCGCCATGTGGTCAGCATCGATATTGGTAACAATCGATACCATGGGCTGAAGGTGAAGGAACGAGGCATCGGATTCATCAGCTTCAGCGACTAAGTAATCACCTTCACCTAAACGAGCATTGGCGCCTGCGCTCGTCAGTTTTCCGCCAATCACAAAAGTAGGGTCCAGGCCACCCTCGGCCAATAGTGTTGCTGTCAAGCTAGTGGTGGTTGTTTTACCGTGAGTCCCCGCGACGGCAATACCGTGACGGAAGCGCATCAATTCTGCCAGCATTTCGGCACGGCGCACTACCGGCACGCGGTGCTCATGTGCCCAGCGTATTTCAGGGTTGGTTTCATCGATTGCGCTGGAGACAACAACCACGTCGGCCCCCTGCACATGCTCTTCAGCATGACCAATGGCCACGCTTACTCCGCACTGGCGCAGCCGCTCAACCACGGCGGAGGCTTTCATGTCGCTACCGCTAACTTGGTAGCCCTGGTTGGCTAATACTTCGGCAATACCGCACATGCCTGCACCACCGATACCTACAAAATGCAGCCGCTTAATACGACGCATACCGGGGCCAGTTGGGCGAGCCCCCTGCGGCGACATGTTAGTCACTGAATCGGTCACGCAGTTTCTCCTTGCTTCACTAATCCCAAACAGCCTGCTGCAAGACGCTCGGTGGCATCTAAATAAGCGGCTTGGCGCGCTTTAGACGCCATTTCCGCCAGCCTGTCGGGATGAAGTAATTCGTCTAATAATTGAGTTAAGCGCTCAGGCGTGAGGGCTGATTGGATGACACACTGCGCCGCTCCCGCCTTCACCAACACATCAGCATTGACTCGCTGATGGTCATCTACTGCAAATGGAAATGGCACTAACAGCGCAGGCTTTGCCGCTGCAGCCAACTCGGCAACCGTTAACGCACCAGCGCGGCAAACCACAAGATCCGCCCATGAGTAGGCGGCCGCCATATCATCGATAAAGGGGCTAACATCGGCCACAATGCCAAGCTCTGTATATGCCTGGGCGGTGGCTACGTCGAGCTCTTTACCGGCTTGATGGCGCACATCCGGGCGCCGCTCTGGTGGTAGCGCGGCAAGCGCTGGCGGCAGTCGCTCGTTTAGTGCTACAGCACCGAGCGAGCCACCCACAACCAGCAGCCTAAGCGGCCTATTAGACAGCTCAGCCACCTGCTTAGGGCTCTCGCCTAGCGCCGCAATCTCTTCACGCACGGGGTTACCAATAACTACTGCACGACTGCCAAACGCATCCTCAAAGGCGGCGTAAGTACGCGTCGCCAAGCGCGAAAGCACTTTATTGGTGAGGCCTGCGACGGCATTCTGTTCATGAATGACCAGCGGTACACCCGACAGCCGCGCCGACAGCCCACCCGGGCCACTGGCAAAGCCCCCCAGGCCGACCACAACATCAGGTTTAAAGCGTTTAATGATGCGTCGCGCCTGCATCACCGCTCGGGAAAGATTGATGGGCGCTTTGCACCAGCCTGCCAGCCCTTTGCCCCTCAGCCCTTCAATGGCAATCGTGTGTAGCATAATACCAGCATTAGGCACTAGCCGATTTTCGATACCACGCGGGCTTCCCAGCCATTCAACGTCGACACCCTTGGCCTGTAAAGCATGCGCCAAAGAGAGCGCAGGAATAACGTGCCCACCGGTTCCACCGGCCATAATCAATATCCGTCGACGCGAGTTCGTCGCCACAAACGACTCCTTGAATAATTACGATAAACGCGGTTCTCGGCGTGCTCGGTAGGGGGTGGGCGTACGCCGGGGGCGGTGCCGAGTCTCAGCATCCACACGCAGCAGTAGCCCAATCATCATTCCCGTCACCAACAGACTTGAGCCGCCATAGCTGATTAGCGGCAGAGTAAGCCCTTTTGTGGGCAGCAACCCAGAGCTTACGGCCATGTTAATGAACGCCTGAGCCGCCACAATAAATCCAATGCCGTAGCTAACGTAGGCGCCAAACAGGTGTCCTGCCAGCTCCGCGCGGCGGCCGACCCACATGGCGCGTACAATAAATAGAGTAAACAGTAGCACCACTAAAATGGCACCAATCATCCCTAGCTCTTCGGCCACTACGGCAAAAATAAAGTCGGTGTGGGCTTCCGGCAGGTAGTGAAGCTTTTGAACGCTATTGCCAAGACCGGTACCTGTTACATGCCCACGACCAAACGCAATCAACGCCTGGGTTAACTGATAGCCGGTGGCAAATTGATCGGCCCAGGGGTCAAGAAAGCTTGTCCAGCGGGCCAAGCGGTAAGGCTCCATTACTACCATCATCACCGCCCCAACCCCCAGCACGCTTCCACTGCCGAGCAGTAAGGTCAGCGAGGCGCCGCTCATCATTAACATGCCAATGACACATACGGTGTAAACCACCATGCCACCGAAATCTGGAGCTAAGAACAGCAGGCTCGCGGGCACGGCAAGCACGGCCAATGGCCGCCACATGGTAAACGCCCGCCGCCGCAGCTCGTAGGTAAAGCGCGACATAAATGCCGCCATGTAAAAAATAAGGCCCACTTTCGCCAGTTCCGACACCTGCAAACTCGGCAGCGGCCCAGGCAGTGAAATCCAACGCTTACTGCCGTTCACCTCTTGGCCAATAACTAGCACCACCACCAGCATAAAAATGCTGACGAGTAGAATAAGCGCTGCGTTCTGCCGCCACAGCTCCAAAGGCACGCATAACATAAAGAGGCAGGCAACAATGGCTAATAATAGAAAGATGCCGTGCTGACGGGAGTAGTGGTAGCTGTTTTCCAGCAGCCCCACCGACGCAGAGCTGACCATAATCCAGCCAAGCCCCGCCAACGCCACCACCGCAACAATCAGCCAGATATCACAAGGCAGGTGCTGGGTCGTTAAGGCAGCGCGCAGGCGCTGTACTCTACTGAGAGATTCATCGCTCATGGCGTCAACTCGCTGCGTTTGTGCTCAACCCAGTGACGAAAGGCGTCACCGCGTGCCTGATAGTTGGCGAATTGATCCAAACTGGCACAGGCGGGTGACAGCAGCACGCAATCACCGGATTTGGCCATGGCGAAAGCAACCTCCATAGCTTGCGTTAAGTGTTCTACACGCTCAACCGGAATCGCCTCATTAAGCGCTTCAGCAAGGCGCGGCGCATCGGCCCCAAACACAATAGCAGTGCGAGCGCTATTCGCTAGCGGCGCAGCCAATGGAGAAAAATCCGCACCCTTGCCAACGCCGCCTGCCAAAAGAAGCAGCTTTCCTTGCAGGGTGGTGCCAATCCCGTTGATGGCAGCCAGCGTAGCGCCCACATTGGTACCTTTGGAATCATTGACCCAGCGAACGCCGTTTAGCTCGGCAATGGTTTCACTGCGGTGCGGCAAGCCTACAAACGCTTTTAGGGCACCGCACATACTGGCTTTATCAAAGCCTAGTGCGCGCCCCATCGCCAGCGCCGCTAACGCATTGGCGTAATTATGCTGCCCAGTTATACGCAGTTCATCGGCCAACAGCCATGGCATTTTGCCCTGCATTAGCCACCAATGGCCCTGTTGCTCGACCAGTCCCCACGCAGCATCACGGGGAGTATGTACCCCAAAGTGCTCGATATGCTCTAGCGGCTGATCCGGCCATGTTTGCGGATCATCAGCATTCACCACGGCGTGCTCTGCGCCGATAAAAATACGCTGCTTGGCCTGTCGGTAGCCCTCTAGATCGCCGTGGCGATCAAGATGATCATCGCAGAGATTTAAGAAGGCCGCAGAGGCCGCGCCTAAAGAGGGCGTGGTCTCCAACTGAAAGCTGGATAGCTCTAGGATGTATAGGTCGGCGTCTGGCTTTTGCGCCAGAAGATCAAGCGCGGGCGTACCTAGATTGCCGCCCACGGCGGCATTAATGCCAGATGCGGCAGCCATCTCGCCAAGTAGCGTCGTCACTGTGGACTTAGCATTGGAGCCCGTAATGGCCGCAATGGGTGCTTTCACGGCACGCTTGAACAGCGCGATTTCGCCTACCAGCATGGGCTCGCCAGTGGCAGGGTTATGGCGCTCAAGCAGCCCCTCCAAACCAGCCGTGCGAGGATCTACACCTGGGCTAATCACGACCTCGTAGGCCTGACAAAAATCCAAAGCAGCCAGAGAGCCACAATGCACCTGAACATCCGGGTACGTTTGGCGAAAAGCCTCCACCCCTGGAGGCGCTTCACGGGTATCAGCCACCATAAACGGCCTACCCAGCTGGGTAAGATGGCGGCAAATCGCCTGACCAGAGAGCCCTAGCCCAACGACTACCGTAAATCCGTTCGGTACCTGCACCATGTGGCTCCTTCTGCCATACGCCAAAGGCGGCCTGTGCGCCGCCTACTATTTCTTTGATTAACGAACTTTGAGCGTGGCCAAGCCTAGCAGCACAAGTACCACGGTAATTATCCAGAACCGCACGATAACCCGCGGCTCTGGCCACCCTTTCAGCTCGTAGTGGTGATGTAGCGGTGCCATGCGGAAGATGCGGCGTCCAGTTAGTTTGTAGGAGCCTACCTGGAGGATCACCGAGACGGTTTCCAGTACAAAAATACCGCCCATGATAAATAGCACGATCTCTTGACGGACAATGACCGCAACTACCCCTAACGCAGCCCCTAGGGCAAGGGCACCTACGTCGCCCATAAATACCTGGGCGGGATAGGTGTTAAACCATAAAAAGCCAAGACCTGCACCCGCGATGGTGGCACAAAATACTGCCAACTCGCCGGTGCCGTGGATAAAAGGGATATGCAGGTAGTTGGCAAACACCGCATTACCGCTGGCATAAGCAAATACAGAGAGCCCCATCGCCACCAGCACAGTGGGCATAATCGCCAAGCCATCCAAACCGTCGGTAAGGTTGACGGCGTTGGAGCTGCCAACAATAACGAAATAGCTCAGTACGATGTAGAAAACGCCCAGCGGCAGAGCGACATCTTTAAACATCGGAATTAGCAGGCTGGTTTCCGCAGGCGTGGTCGCCGTGGCATAAAGCACTACTGCGGCACCAATACCAACCACCGACTGCCAGAAATACTTCCAACGGGCAGGTAGGCCGCGCGGGTTCTTCTCGACGACCTTGCGGTAATCATCCACCCAGCCGATAGCACCAAAGCCCAGCGTTACCAGCAAAACCACCCACACGTAGTGATTGGTTAAATCTCCCCATACCAGCGTGCTAATCGCAATCGCCAGAAGAATCATCGCCCCACCCATGGTAGGCGTGCCTGCTTTAGAGAGATGCGACTGCGGGCCATCATCGCGTACCGCCTGACCAATTTGGCCTTCCACCAAGCGGCGGATTACCCATGGGCCTAACCAAAGACAGAGCATCAGCGCAGTGAGCGCTGCTAAAATAACGCGCAGTGTCAGATAGTTAAAAACTTGAAACACAGACTGGTATTGGGCTAAAAAATTCGCCAAGTGAAGTAACATGAACGGCGCTTACCTTGTTTCATCCGCACGCAGCGCAGCAATGACCGTTTCCATGCCTGCACTACGTGACCCTTTCACCAGCAGAGTGGTGTTAGGCGGAAGAGTATTAATAACATGACGCACAAGCGTCTCGTGGTCGTCAAAGTGTTGCCCGCGACCAAAGGCACTTGAGGCCGCGCGCGCCGCCTCGCCAAACGTTAATAGCGTATCGATGCCTAACGACGCGGCGTAGCGGCCAATCTCTGCATGTAAAGCTTGGGACTCGCTGCCCAACTCACCCATTGCCCCGAGTGCACACCAGCGTGGCGCTGGGAAGCTAGCGAGCGCATCCAAGGCAGCTTTAACCGCCCCTGGATTTGCATTGTAAGTGTCATCCAACAACGTTGCATTGCGTAACCCCGGCACCACGCTTAGCCGCCCGGAAAGCGAGGTTAAACCGCTTAATCCTGTCACGACGTGCTCTGGCGTTACTCCTAGCGCTAGCGCTGCTGCCGATGCGGCCAGGGCATTACTGACATTATGTTTGCCGATAAGCGGCAACTGCACTTCACCCATGATTTGGCCGTGCGCAACAAGCGTGAAAGCATACCGCCCCTGGGGGTCGCAGGAAAGTGCCCTCGCGTGAACGTCCGCATCGTCATGTAAGCCATAGCTTACAATTTGCCGAGGGGCAGCACAGGCGGCCCAAAAAGCGTAGTAGCGGTCATCCCTATTAATGACGGCAGTACCATGACCGCTAAGACCCGAGAAAATTTCACTCTTCGCCTGAGCAATTTGGCCCATGCCGCCAAACTCGCCCACATGAGCGCCAGTCACGTTAGTGATAATAGCGACCTGCGGTGCAGTGAGCTGGCTAGTCCAGGCGATCTCGCCTAAATGATTAGCGCCTAGCTCAATAACGCCCGCTTGATGTTCGCTCGATAAGCGCAGCAGGGTTAATGGCGCACCAATATCGTTATTCAAGTTGCCTGCTGTCGCCAGCACGCAACCTAGCGGTGCTAGCAGCGCAGCAGTCATCTCTTTTACCGTGGTTTTACCGCTATTACCCGTCACCGCCACCAGCGGCAGGATAAAGCGCTGACGCCAAGCCCGCGCGACCAACCCAAGTCCTAACCGCGTATCGGCGCACACCAACTGAGGTAGAGCGCTATCCACCTCGCGCTCTACCAGGGCTGCTGCGGCCCCTTGCTCTTTGGCATGCTCTACAAACTCATGGCCATCAAAGCGCGGCCCTTTTAGCGCGATAAATAAACAGCCCGGCACAACTTTACGCGTGTCGGTCACTACCGCTGAAATGGGCAAGCTGGCGCTCTCAGACGAGATATCGCAGCCAAGGGCGGCGGCTACTTCTGCCAACGCCCACATTAGGGGGTTCCCCGTGTGGCAAGGGCGTGGAGCACCTGCTCGTCATCTTGATAAGGGTGGCGAACTCCGTCTATCTCTTGATAGGTTTCATGACCTTTTCCTGCGACGAGAATCACATCGTCAGGAGCGGCTTGATGAACCGCGTGAAGAATAGCTTGTCGGCGGTCACCTCTATCATCTACTGGCACACTACCGGCAAAGCCTGCGTGGATTTGCTGACGAATCTGCTCGGCAGACTCACTGCGTGGGTTGTCATCGGTGACGACCACGTGATCAGCCAGTTGCTCTGCTACTTTCGCCATTTCAGCGCGCTTCCCTGTATCCCGCTCACCGCCGCAGCCAAACAGGCACCATAGCTTGCCTTGACTGCCCAAATGGGCACGCAAAGCACCCAACGCACTCTGCAGTGCATCTGGCGTGTGGGCATAATCTACCACCACGCTAGGGGCGTTATCACCACCGTAGCAGGCCATGCGTCCCGGCACAGGAGAAAGCGCTGCTGCTGCTTCAAAGATCGCATCCAGCGGCTCACCTAATCCGTAAAGTACGGCCATGGCAAGTAGTACATTATCCAGGTTGAAACGCCCCACGAGCCCTAGCTGCAGGACTTTTTCGCCTTCTGGGGTGGCTATCAGCGCCTGCTGCCCAAGGGCATGGGGCTGCCAATCCAGAACGCGCAGCGTCACGGCTTCATCACTGCCAGTGGCCAATACACGTACGTTCTCGTCGCACCCTGCCAACATTAAACGCGCCAAGGGGTCATCACCATTAACGACCGCAAGGGCTAATTCTGTACGGCGAAATAGCTTGGCCTTTGCCGCCGCGTAGGCCGCCATGCTGCCGTGATAGTCCAGATGATCTCGGGTGAGGTTGGTAAAGACGCCCACATTCACATTCACAGCATCTAAGCGCTGCTGATCTAGTGCATGGGACGAGGCTTCAAGCGCGACGCGCTTTACACCTTGGCGAGCCAGCTCGCCAAGTGTCGCCTGCAGCGCCAGCGGGCCTGGCGTCGTTAAACCGCTTTCCAAAAGTTTACCCGGACGGCCGACGCCTAAGGTGCCAATCACGCCGGCTGCGGTACCCAACTGCTCACTTAGCTCCGCAATGTAGTGAGTCACAGAGCTCTTTCCGTTGGTGCCCGTGACCGCAATAATTTCCAGGCCGCTTGGTACATCAAATAGCGTTCGGCCTAGCTCACCTAGGCGTAGCGAAAGATGCGGCAGGAACAGCACCTGCCCTTCCAATCGCACGTCACTCTCTTTGGTGTGGGCCAGTACCAACGAGGCACCGCTCGCTAATGCCTGCTCGATATACTCTCGTCCATCACGCTGGCTGCCGGGGACGGCGACAAACACATCACCTTCCGTCAGCTTGCGAGAATCAGTGATCAAGTTGAGCTGCTGAGGAAGGTCAGGTAAGGCTGGCAAACTGGCGCTTGGCCATACGTGGTGCAACGCTTTCCGTAACTGTTCTGGGCATATGGTCATGCCATCTCCTTAAACACTATTCGACCTCGTAGTCAGGCGGCACATCCAGTAGCCGCAACGCATTACCGGTGACACTAGAGAACACCGGCGCTGCCACCGCTCCACCATAAAATTCGCCTGCTTTGGGATGGTCAATCATCACCACCGTCACGATACGCGGGTCCGAAATGGGCGCAATACCCGCAAAGACGCTGCGATAGGCATCAGTGGCGTAGCCTTGCTGGCCCGTTTTACGCACGGTGCCGGTTTTTCCGCCAACGCGATACCCTTCTACACGGGCACGTCGCCCACCTGTATAGGCGCCAACCGAGGTTTCTAAGATTTCTAGTAAGTCGTTGGCAACACTCGGCTCAATGGCCGGGATACCTTGGGGCGGCTCTGACAACCTTAACAGCGAAGGGGGTAAGCGTTCACCATTATTAGCCAACGCAGTATAAGCACTGGCTAGCTGAACGGCCGTTACCGATAAACCATAACCATAAGAGAGAGCTGCTCGCTCACTTCTAGACCACTGAATCCGAGCCGGTAGATTGCCCGTAGATTCCCCTGGGAAGCCTGTTCCGGGGCTTTGCCCCAGGCCGAGCTGGTTATACTTCTCCCAAATAGCCGTATCGCTTAGCTGCAGAGCCAAGCGAGACATCCCAATGTTAGAAGATTTTTCAAGAATACCCGCGAGATCCAGTTCACCGTAGTTACGGAAGTCTCGGATCGTAAATTGATCAAGCCTCATCCATCCAGGCGATGTATCTACCACAGCATCACGGCCAACAATACCGCTTTCAAGCACCGCTGCCATGGCTAACGGCTTCATGACCGAACCAGGCTCGAATACATCCACCAGCGCTTGATTACGCAAACCACGAGGATCTAAGCCCGCTCGGTTATTGGGGTTGTAAGACGGCAGATTGGCCATTGCCAGGACTTCACCTGTACGGGCATCCATCATGACCAAAACACCACCATCTGCTTGATGTTCAGCCACTGCAGCGCGCAATTCGCGATATGCCATGTACTGGATACGCTGATCAATCGCCAGGGTCAGCTCTCCGCCTGGCTGCGCTTCACGAATCACGCCCAGCTCTCGCACCAGCCGACCACGACGATCTTTAATCACACGGCGCTGACCAGGATGACCCGCTAGATAGGGCTGGTAAGAGAGCTCCAACCCCTCCTGACCTACATCATCAACGTTGGTCACACCCAACAGTTGGGCGGCTACTTCACCAGCGGGGTAGTAGCGCTTGTACTCGCGCTGGGGGTAGACACCCGGGGTGCGCAAATCAAGAATGCGTTGTGCGGCTTCCGGCGTCATTTGGCGGCGTAGGTACATGAACTCTCGGCCGCTATAACGAGCCACGCGGGACTCAAAATCATCCAGCGTCATCCCTAGCGCCTGAGCCAACATTACTCGCTGAATGGCATCGGAAGGCAGCTCTTGGGGGTTTGCCCACAACGTGACGACCGGCGTGGATATTGCCAGTGGCTCGCCGTTACGGTCAGTGATCATTCCGCGGTGAGCAGGAATAGCTTCATGGCGCAGCGTGCGGGCATCACCCTGGCTCTGCAAAAATGGGCGATCAATCACCTGTAGCAGTGTAATTCGCCCAATCAAAATGGCAGAGGCGAGACCAACTGCTAACAAAATAAAGAAAAAGCGCCCACCAGCAAGCGGCGGCGCGATAGGATATTGGCGGGACTTCCCTCCCCGACCTTCACGCTTCATGGCCGAATCACCTCGACATCATTTACGTCAGGAATACGCATCTCTAGCCGTTCCGTGGCAATTTGTTCAATGCGGGCTGGCGTTGCCCAAGCCCCCTCTTCCAACAGCAGTTGGCCCCACTCGGTCTGGAGCTGGTTTTCTTCCTGCTCTAACCGCTGAAGCTCAGCAAACTGTACCCGCGTCATATGGGTGGTGGTCACTACTGCTAAGCCGGTCAATAAACAGGCAAAAAACAGCACAATCATGGTGATGGGCCACAGGCGAAGGCGCAGTTTAAACGGCCACTCCGCCCTCAGCGTGGAAGCCCAATGCTCTAGCCGTTCAATACTCATTGTTAGCCTCGCTTACGGGCCGCCCGCATAACGGCACTACGCGCGCGGGGGTTAGCATCCACTTCCTCGTCGCTCGGGCGACTGCCTTTGCCCAGTGCTTCAAGGCGACGATTCAACTGATCATCACGAATGGGCACACCCCGTGGCAAGTGGGTGTCACCGCGCACATGATGGCGGATAAACCGCTTCACACGGCGATCTTCCAAGGAGTGAAAGCTGATGACCACTAGATGACCGCCCGGCGCTAGCGCTTCAAGCGCTGCCTCTAAGGCGGCATCTAGCTGGTCAAGTTCCCCATTAAGATAAATACGCAGCCCCTGAAACGCTTTGGTCGCCGGGTGCCGACCTTTTTCCCATGCTGGGTGGGCGGCTTTCAGCACCTCCGCCAAATCCACCGTGTGGGTAAAAGGCTTCTCCACGCGTCGTTTCACCACGGCGTTAGCTAGGCGCTTGGCGTAGCGCTCCTCACCGTAGGTTTTAAAGACGTTGGCAATATCGGCTTCACTGGCTCGCGACAAAAACTCGGCGGCACTTTCCCCTTGCGTGGGGTCCATGCGCATATCTAGCGGGCCGTTGCGCATAAAGCTAAAACCGCGCTCAGGATCATCAAGCTGCGGGGATGAGACGCCCACATCCAGCAAAACACCAGAGAGTTTGCCGTAGAGCCCCTGCTCTTTGGCAAATTCAGCCAAGTGAGCAAATTCACGCTGAGTAATGTGGAAACGGGAGTCTTCTATCTCAGCAGCGGCGGCAATGGCCTGAGGGTCGCGATCCATGGCCAACAAGCGACCCTGCTCGCTTAAGCGCGAAAGAATTAACCGGGAGTGACCGCCACGGCCAAAGGTACCATCTAGGTAGATACCTTCAGAATCATGGACCAGTGCATCTACCGCTCCTTCCAATAAAACGCTGGTATGACGAAAACGGGTGACCTGATCAGCGTCAGCAGAAGGCATGTTACTCTCACACATAATTTGGGAAGGCGTGCTTGGCACGCCTTTCATGGAAATGGGGAGTCGGCCGATAAGCCGGGTTCTGTCGTGGACAGTCATTCCTCTAGGCGCTGCGTCACCGCAGCGCTCAAGCAACCTACCCGGACCCAGCGCGGGCCACGCCGTTGGATCCCTATTTGGTCTTGCTCCGAGTGGGGTTTACCATGCCACGCACTGTTGCCAGGCGCGCGGTGCGCTCTTACCGCACCCTTTCACCCTTACCGGCCCCGAAAGGCTTAGGCGGTCTACTCTCTGCTGCACTTTCCGTCGGCTTACGCCGCCCAGGCGTTACCTGGCACTCTGCCCTATGGAGCCCGGACTTTCCTCCCCTAGCGGCCCTTGCGAGCACACTAGCGGCGACTGTCTGGCCAACTCCGGCGGCAAGCATACCAGCGCCCTGCGTTCGCCTCAATGCTGACCTTTCATTGCCTGCAATCGGGCGTACCACTCCTTCTTACGCCCGCCTAGCATTTTGGCAGCAATCGAGGCCCCCTGCTTGACGCCCACGCCCTCTGCCAGCAGAGCGGCTAACAGCTCATTGGCCTCTATCGACTGTTCATCCCCCTGCACCGCCGGAGGAGCACCAGAAATAATTACCACAAACTCACCCCGGCTCTGGTTAGGATCTTCAGCGAGCTGATCACGAAGCGCTTCCGGTGATCCCTGAAGAAATGTTTCAAAGGTTTTGGTCAACTCTCGTGCCAGCACCACCGTGCGCTCGGGCATTTGCTCACATAGCGCCTCAAGCGTATGCACAATGCGGTGGGGCGACTCGTAAAACACCAACGTTTCTTCACGGCTCTGCCACTTCTCCAACGCTTGGCGGCGCGCGCTGGGTTTAGCGGGCAGAAAGCCCCCAAACGTAAAGCGGTCGGTGGGCAGCCCCGCTCCAGAAAGCGCGGTGACCAGCGCGCACGGCCCAGGCAGCGGAACAATGTGCCGCCCTCTAGCGCGCAGCTCACGCACTAGTACAAACCCAGGGTCACAAATCAGTGGCGTACCGGCGTCACTGATCAGCGCGATACTCTCGCCAGCCGCTAAGTAGCCATCCAGCGTATCCACCCGCTGGGCTTCGTTGTGCTCGTGTAGCGATATCATCGGCGTATTCACCCCTAAGTGGGCAAGCAGCCGCGCGCTATGTCGCGTATCTTCCGCCGCAATACGCGATACATCGGCTAATACCCGAGCAGCACGCGGCGTTAAGTCGTCCAAATTCCCAATTGGCGTGGCAACCACGTACAATGTGCCCGGATGTTGGTGTGTCATCGTGACTCCCGATTTGTTAATGGCTTGCCCTGACGGTGCGCTATGCTTATGGAAAACCACGCTAACCTGCTGATTGACCGCGACAGCGCAAATGGAAACTAAGGAAGGATACATGAAACAGTCACTTCGTGGCCTGTTGGCCACTGCCTTCACGGCACTTCTCATCACCGGGTGCGCCATGCAACCGCCGAGCGTGGTTGACCGAGTACCCGACCAGGATGCCGGCCGCTTGCTCAGTCAAGCGGAACAGCAAGCCCCAGAGCAGGCTGCTCGCACACGTCTGGAAGCCGCCAATATTTTGGCCCGCCAGGGCCAGCGTGAAAACGCCTTTGATACCGCCAGCAGCATTGATGAAACGCTGCTTAACGACACCGATCGCGTGCGCTGGGCCATGCTATTTTCAGAGCTTGCTCGCGGGTTAAACGACCCACGCGCCGTGTTGCGCGCAACGCAAGTCTTGGACGATGAGCTGCCTATGCAGGCAAATCAGCAGCAAACCCTTGCTGAACGCCAACAGTGGGCACAGCAAACGCTTGATCAGCAGCCGGGGCAAGTTCAAGTCACCTTACCTGAACTTGAGGGCACCGAAATTCGTCGTATTGTGATTGCACTACCGGAATCTGGCCCGCTAAGCAGCGTTGCCAACACACTTGCCACCGCCATACGCCGCCATAACGAGATTAGTGCTGATGGCGTTCAGTTAAGTTTTATCGATGCTGCCCAGTACTCGCTCGACGAACTGTATAGCCGCGCTCAGCAAATGAATGCCCAGCTAATGATTGGCCCGCTCGATAAGGATCAGGTGTCTCAGCTTGAGCAACGTGACAGCGTACCGCTGCCTACACTAGCGCTGAACTATGGCAGCGGTGCCAACAATCAAGCACAACGCCTACTGCAGTACGGTTTATCTGCAGAAGATGAAGCCCGTCAGGCAGCGCGCCGTGCTTATCAGGATGGCCAGCGCCAAATGTCGGTGATGGTGCCGGATAATGATTGGGGCCGCCGGGTAGGTGAAGCTTTCTGGAATGAATATCAGCGCTTAGGCGGTGAAGTCACTAATGCAGTGCGCTATAATCCGAGCAGCCCAGTTTCCAACGCTGTGCAAACCGCGCTGAATGTTAGCGGCGAGCGCGCCCGCCTTGGCAACATTGACGCCCTTTTCCTACTAGCGCTTCCCGATTACGCACGCCAGGTGCCGCCCACGCTGGATTATTACTACGCTCCTGACCTGCCCATCTACGCCACCTCGCACTTACATGAAGGCCGGCTGCAAACGCGCTTGGATCAGGATCTGAACGATGTGATGTTCATGGACATTCCCTGGCAAATTCCAGATGCAGCAGTAGGCGGAGAAGAGGTACTACCTTTTTACCCTACCTACCAGCAGTTGCGCGATGAGGCAGATGCCTCGATGTTCCGCTTGATGGCCATGGGTGTTGATGCTTATGAACTTGCTAAACGGATGTCGGACCTGTCCAGCCTAAACGGTTTAAACGGCAGCACTGGGACGTTATCGCTATCAAATGATGGCCGCATCCACCGCGAACTGCCCTGGGCCAAGTTTCAAAATGGCACACCGTCACCCATTTTAATTCCTGGCCTACTGGGTAATGAGCAATAATCCCCAAACTGCCCGTTATCGAGGTGCAGCCATTGAGCGGTTAGCCGCTCAATGGCTGCAGCAGCACGGCCTTCGCCTGGTCACCAACAATCACCATGTAAAAGGCGGAGAGCTTGATCTTGTGATGTATGACCAGGATATTTTGGTCTTTGTCGAGGTCAAACATCGCGCCACAACGCGCCATGGACACCCGCTAGAAATGGTAAACGCGCAAAAACGTCGTCGGTTAATTCGCGCGGCGACGCTTTATATTGCCAAACACAACCTTTCCTGTCCCTGTCGCTTTGATATTCTAGCCATTACAGGCACGCCACCCACTCTCGAGTTTCAGTGGGAGAAAGCGGCTTTTGACGCTTATTAATACTCTTAACTAGGAAGCCCTGATGGACTTTCAATCCCGTATACTCAGCCATTTCAATGCCAGCATTGATACTAAAACCTATGCCAGCGAAGTACTGCCTCCTTTTATTGAAGTCGCCAGCCAAATGATGGTGCAGTGTCTGGTTAATGAAGGGAAAATTCTTGCGTGTGGTAACGGCGGCAGCGCCGGTGACAGTCAGCATTTTTCTTCTGAGTTACTGAACCGTTTTGAGCGTGAGCGCCCTAGCCTGCCTGCTTTAGCACTAACTACCGACACCTCGACCCTGACATCTATTGCTAATGACTATAGCTATAACGAGGTGTTCTCCAAGCAAATTCGCGCACTGGGCCAGCCAGGCGACGTACTGCTGGCTATTTCAACTAGCGGCAACTCCGCTAACGTTGTACAAGCGATCCAAGCGGCTCACGACCGCGACATGACCGTAGTAGCACTAACCGGGCGTGACGGCGGTAATATGGCCTCTTTACTGGGGCAAGACGACTGCGAGATCCGTGTTCCCGCCACCTCTACCGCACGCATCCAAGAAGTTCATTTGCTCGTTATTCACTGCCTTTGTGATTTAATTGACGAACAGCTGTTTGGTGGCGCTGAGTAATAGCGCACGCCTTGCGAATAATTACTGATCAAGGAGTCATCCTCATGGCCCTGCACTTTTCATCCAAAACACTATTGGCTGCCACGCTCTGCGGCGTGATCGCACTAAGCGGTTGCGCCAACAATAGCGCCTCAAACCCCTCTAACTACGGCCAGCGTAGCAATGACGTAGAAGCTGTCGACGCCACGATTGAACGCGAAGTAGAGCGCGCGCTAGCTCGTGCCGATGCCCGCCTAGGCGATGCACGCATTCGCGCCCACAGCTATAACGGAACGCTGCTGCTAGTTGGACAGGTACCAAGCGAAGAGCTGAAAAACATGGCGGGTAACGTTGCATCGAACTTACGCGGCGTGGACAAAGTTCATAATGAGCTTACCGTCGCCGCCAACCTGCCCGCCACCCAGCGGCTAACAGATACGTGGCTGACCACCAATGTCATAAGCTACCTGGCAACGAATGACCGCATTGACTCTTCCAAACTAAAGGTCACCACGGAAAACGCCAGTGTCTATTTAATGGGCATGGTGACTCGGGAAGAGGCAGACCGCATTGTGAATGCAGCCTCCTCCGTAGGTGGCGTGCAACGCATTGTTAAGGTTTTTGACTACCTTGACTAACGCCTAGATGCTAGAAAACAGCCTCGCCAAATAGTTGGCGAGGCTGTTTTGTATTTGGCTACCGAGACTGCTATCTGACTGATTACTTCACAACGCGCAGCGTCGGTTTTTTCTTGGGCTTGTCATCGCCAGACGCCTTATCAGACGACTGGCTGGACGCTTGCTCAGAGGTTGGCTCAGTGAGTGTCAGCTCAGGCTTTGCCGATTCTGTGTCAGTGTCTGCTTCTCCAGCTTCATCATCCTGCTCTTCAAACCCAGCAGCATCAAGCTCAGGCTCGTGACCGAACACCATACCCGCACCATTCTCACGGGCGTAGATGGCGATAAGCGCAGGCGTTGGGATCATCACCTGCATAGGCTGGCCACCAAATCGAGCATTAAAACCAATAGCCTGATTTTCCATAAACAGGTCACGCACCGCCGTCGGCGCTACATTGAGCACAATTTGCCCATTCTGAACAAATTGCCGTGGTACTTCCACCCCAGGCTGCGTGGCGTCAACCACGAGGTAGGGCGTTAATTCATTGTCTAACAGCCACTCATAGAGGGCTCGGGCGAGATAGGGACGGCTCGATTTCATAAGACTCCCTCCTCCTAACAAATATGGCCTCTTGCCCACAGAGCTAAGAGGCCGAATGAATTCAAGCGCGCATCTCTTTTTCACGCTCATTCAAAGATGCTTTAAACGCTTCGCGCTCAAATACCCGCGACATGTAACCTAACAGCGGCTTCACTTGCTTCTCGGGCAACTCAATATTCAGCTCAGGTAAACGCCACAGGATCGGTGCCAAACAGCAATCTACCAGCGTAAACTCTTCACTCATGAAATAAGGCATATCTTCAAAGATGGGCGAAATGCCAATTAGGCTTTCACGCAGCTCTTTACGCGCCTTATCGGCCTCTTTCTTACCACCGGTACGAATCTGCTCTAACATCGGGCACCATTCGCGCTCAATGCGATGCATCCACAGACGGCTTTGAGCACGCGCTACAGGGTAGACCGGCAGCAAGGGCGGATGAGGAAAACGCTCATCCAGATATTCCATCATTACCTTGGATTCATAAAGCACCAAGTCACGATCCAGCAGCGTCGGAACGCTGTTGTACGGATTGAGGTCTGCTAACTCTTCAGGCGGCTGCTCCTCAGCGACATCGACGATGTCGACCGCTACTCCTTTTTCAGCCAGAACAATGCGCACTCGATGACTGAAATGATCATCACTACCCGAGTAAAAGATCATTGACGACCGCTTGGCCACAACACCCATGAAAGCATCCTCGCATCAAAACAATTCTCGATAATAACATGCCAGCACCCTCTTATGGGAAGGTAGCCAACGATACATAATGACGCCGCAAACAAACAAAAGGCGCACGGCTTTCGCCGTGCGCCCGAACCGCCTATCCTACTTTACTGATTAGTGGACGTCTCGCCAGTACTCACGCTTGAGCAGGTAAGCAATCACACCAAAAATAAAGATAAAGATAAGTACTTTAGGTGCCAGGGCTTGCGCCTGCAGCTTGGAAGGCTCACCCACGTAGGCCAGGAAGTTGGTCAGGTCATACACCGCTTCCTCAAACTCCGCAGGTTCCATAGCGCCAGGCTGAGTGACTTGCAGCACATCACAAGACTGGTACTTACCGGAAAGCGGATCCGGCTCGTGGCCAGCCACCGGCTGATCGGTCTCTGCACACACCAACTCCTGAACACCCTGGAGGGGCTCCAGCACGTTAGGCATAGCCACCAAATCGAAAACGGTGTTATTCACACCAGTGGGACGACTCGGGTCTTTGTAAAAGCCCAACAGATAGGAGTAGATCCAGTCAGTGCCACGTAGGCGCGCTTCCAGCGTCAGGTCGGGCGGCGGAGCACCAAACCAAGACTCTGCATCGCCACGATCCATCGCAATGTGCATTTGGTCGTTGAACGCTAAATCTGAGGAGAAGATTAAGTTCTCTTCTACCAGATCCTGGGGAATACCCAGATCATCAGCCGCGCGCGCAAAGCGCTGGTGCTCAAGAGAGTGACAGCCCATGCAATAATTGACATAGAGCTTCATGCCATTTTGCAGAGACGCCTGATCCTGTAGGTCAGGATCCATGCTGTGAGGCACACTTGCGCCACCAGCCGCCATCGCGGTTACCGGCACTATTGCGAAGAGCAGTGCTAATAGTTGCTTTTTCATTAGCCAGTCACCCTTTCCGGAACGGGTTTGGTCTTCTCCAGCTTGGTGTAGAGCGGCATCAGCAGGAAGAAGGCGAAGTAAATGGCTGTACACACCTGCGCTAGAATTGTGCGGCCTGTTGTGGACGGCAGCACACCTAGAATACCAAGAATTACAAAGCTGATGCAGAACAGCAGCAGCATAACTTTTGACATCCAGCCTTTGTAACGCATAGAGCGCACAGGGCTGCGGTCAAGCCACGGTAGCACGAACAGCACAGCAATCGCCGCGCCCATGCAGACAACACCCAGGAACTTAGCATCAAGCCCGAACAGCGAGAAGGTAATCGCCCGCAGAATGGCGTAGAACGGCGTGAAATACCAAACAGGCGCAATATGGTCAGGCGTTTTCAGCGGGTTAGCCGGTTCAAAGTTCGGCTTCTCGATGAAGTAACCACCCCCTTCCGGGAAGTAGAACACCACCACGCAGAAAACAAACAGGAAGACCGCAATACCCACCAAATCTTTCACGGTGTAGTAAGGGTGGAAAGCAATGCCATCAAGCGGCTTACCGGTCTCATCTTTCTTCTGCTTGATATCGATGCCGTCGGGGTTATTAGAGCCCACTTCGTGCAGCGCAATAATGTGCAGTACCACCAACGCCAAAATGACGATGGGCAGCGCGACGACGTGCAACGCAAAGAAACGGTTCAGCGTAATACCGGAGATCAGGAAGTCACCACGCACCCACTGAGCGAGGTCCGGACCAATGCCAGGGATCGCTGAGAACAGCGAGATAATAACCTGGGCACCCCAGTAGGACATCTGTCCCCAAGGCAGCAGGTAGCCCATGAAGGCTTCTGCCATTAGCGCAAGATAGATCGCCATACCAAAGATCCATACCAGCTCACGCGGGGCTTTATAAGAGCCATACATCAAACCGCGGAACATATGCATATAGATCACTACGAAGAAGGCGGACGCCCCCGTGGTATGCATGTAGCGAATCAACCACCCCCACTCTACATCACGCATGATGTATTCAACTGAGGCAAACGCGCCTTCAGCTGAAGGGTTAAAGCTCATGGTCAACCACACACCGGTTAAGATTTGGTTTACCAGCACCAGCAGCGCCAGCACACCAAAAATGTAGAAGAAGTTGAAGTTCTTCGGCGCGTAGTACTTGGTCAAGTGGTCTTGCATCATTTGAGTGGCAGGGAAACGATCATCCACCCAACGCATGATACCGCTTTCGGCCTTTGCCTTATTTGGATTAGCCATTAGGCACTCTCCTCGTCTTCGCCGATCACGATGATGTCATCGCTTTCAAAGCGATAGGGCGGCACTTCAAGGTTAGTCGGCGCAGGAACGTTACTAAAGACGCGACCGGCTAAGTCAAAGCGAGAGCCGTGGCATGGGCAGAAGAAACCACCCGGCCAATTATCGACGCCCACCCCTTCCGCATCCGGCTCAGGCCGGAACAGAGGAGAACAACCCAAATGCGTACAGATACCGATCAATACGCCAATTTCAGGTTTAATGGAGCGCAGGCCACCCTGGATATAAGTAGGCTGCTGTGGCACTTCTGATTCCGGATCCGCTAGGCTATCTGCCCCTAGCGCCTCGGTACGCTCGATCATCTCAGGCGTACGGTTGATAATCCAAATCGGGCGACCACGCCATTCGACGGTCATACGCTGCCCCGGCTCAAGCTTGGAAATATCTGCTTGAACCGGCGCGCCTGCCGCCCTTGCCTTGGCACTAGGCTGCCAAGATGCCACAAAGGGGACCGCAACCCCGACAGCGCCCACCGCCCCCACAACGGAGGTGGCGCCTACGAGGAAACGGCGCCGACCTTTGTTTACGCCGTTATCTGCCATTTCTGGTTTCTCCCATCAGCTTACCCGTTCCGTCGCAAAGGCGTCTTGCGACGACGAATATCAAATACAGTCTATGTTAAAAAAACAAAGCGCTCTGCACAAGAACAACCGCCCCGGACCATGGTGGTACGAGCGTTATAATTTTTTGATATTCCAATAAAAAACGCCCAGGTCTTTGACCTGGGCGTTTTTGCCGCATAGCGTAAAATTAACGCTTGGAGAACTGCGGACGACGACGTGCTTTACGCAGACCAACTTTCTTACGCTCAACCTGACGAGCATCGCGGGTAACGTAACCAGCGGCACGCAGCGTAGGACGCAGGTCTTCGTTGTAGTTCATCAGGGCACGCGTGATGCCGTGACGAATAGCGCCAGCCTGTGAAGAGCCGCCGCCGCCTTCAACGGTAACGTAGACGTCGAACTGGTTTAGGGTTTCAGTCAGCTCTAACGGCTGACGAACAACCATGCGACCGGTAACACGACCGAAGTACTGGTCAAGCTCACGGTTGTTGACGGTAATTTTGCCGGAACCCGGCTTCAGGAACACACGAGCGGTGGAAGTCTTGCGGCGCCCGGTACCGTAATACTGCTGTGTCATGGCGAAGATTTCCTCAGATGTTCAGTTCAAGCGGCTGCTGGGCAGCATGCGGATGCTCGGCACCGGCGTACACTTTTAACTTGGAGTACATGGCGCGACCCAACGGACCTTTCGGCAGCATGCCTTTAACGGCAGACTCGATGATACGCTCGGGAGCGTGGTCGAGCATTTTGTCGAATGTCATGGAGCGCAGACCGCCCGGGTAACCTGTGTGGCGGTAGTAGGTTTTAGCCTTCGCCTTGTTACCGGTTACTTGGACTTTCTCTGCATTGATCACGACGATGTAGTCGCCGGTATCAACGTGAGGGGTAAATTCGGGCTTATGCTTGCCACGCAGGCGGCGAGCAATCTCGGTTGCCAGACGACCGAGCGTTTTGTCCGTAGCGTCGACAATGTACCAGTCGCGCTGGACGGACTGCGGCTTAGCACTGAACGTCTTCATGGATGAAATCACCAGATTAAGTGTGTTGGGTGACTCACACCGCCAAGCGGTGAAGCACCATCCCTATTTTTTTTGGTTGCTGACTTTAGCCAGCAACATGTAGCGAGGCGGCATTCTACAGTAAGCATGCGCCCAAGTTAAGTGCCGTAGCTATTTTTTTGATACATGCGCAGGCGCTAGGGTTTA
This sequence comes from Vreelandella lionensis, assembly GCF_044543515.1. Lineage (NCBI taxonomy): Bacteria > Pseudomonadati > Pseudomonadota > Gammaproteobacteria > Oceanospirillales > Halomonadaceae > Vreelandella > Vreelandella lionensis. Next base: position 46,272 of record NZ_JBITWC010000022.1, read on the forward strand.
TGAGCCAGCGCCAAGTACTCGCGAGACTGCATCTCCTGGAGCCGCGACAGAGTACGCTGAAACTCAAATGTGAGCTTACCGTCGCTGTACAGCGACTCCACCGGCACCTCAGCGGACATCAACAGCTTTACGCCACGGTCATAAAACTCATCCACCATGTTGATAAAGCGCCGCGCCTGATCATCCGTTTTACCATCCATTCGCGGGACGTTGGCTACCAACACTGTGTGAAACTCCCGAGCAAGCTCGATATAGTCATTTTGGCTACGAGGGCCATCGCACAGCTCGGCAAACTCAAACCACACCACATCATCATGCAAGCGGCGAGTTTTCAGCACTCGGTGATTCACCTCCAGCGGTGCGCCCTCCTCACCCGGCTGTCCGGCAATTTCTCTGAAGCTGCGTGCCAATTCCTGCTCGGCAGCGTCATCTAAAGGCGCATGGAAAATTTCTGCACGCTCAAGAGCACGCAAGCGGTAGTCGACCCCTGAATCAACGTTGACCACCTCACAGTGACGGTTCACCAACTCAATAGCAGGCACAAATCGTGCACGCTGCAAGCCGTCTTTATAGAGGTCATTGGGTACAATATTCGACGTCGCCACCAGCACAACACCACGTTCAAACAGTGCTTCCAGCAAATTGGCCAGAATCATCGCGTCGGTAATGTCTTTAACAAAAAACTCATCAAAGCAGATTACCCTCGCCTCTGCCGCAAATTTACCGGCGATGAGCGTAAGCGGATTTTTCTCGCCCTTATAGTGTGTCAGTTCGTTGTGCACCCGCTGCATAAAGCGGTGGAAATGCGTGCGCATCTTCTCGGGAAACGGCAGTGCTTCATAAAAGGTATCGACTAAGTAAGTTTTTCCACGCCCCACGCCACCCCAAAAATAGAGCCCTTTCACCTGCGGTACTGGGGGTTTGGCCGGTTCATTTTTCTTACCCAGCAAGCCTGCCATTTTGGCCTTGATGCCTTTACTGGCGACTATCGCTTTGGGCACCGTGGTCGGCGATGACACCAACTCATCATAGAGGCGCTGCAGATGCTTCACTGCTTGTTCTTGGGCAGAGTCATATTGGAAATCGCTACGCTTGAGGTCTTCTTGATAACGCTCAAGCGGCGTTGGCCGGCGCGTTTGATCAGACGCCTGACGTGCAGATACTGATGCCATTAATGTGCTCCCGCAACGCATTGTCCAAGCCGTATCCTCGACGCGCCACCGCCCGCCAGATAAAGCTTGCTCAATAAAATGGGGCTAATTATACGCCGCTTAAACGCTAAGCGCATGAGTGGATTGACCCAACCGACTTAGACGCGCCTATAATGGGGCTGTTTTTAAAGCCACGCCCTGTGTTCAGTGGCGCGCATTACTTAGGGAGAAGACTGTGGAAGCAAGCTCGCCATTCACTTTTGCAATCATTGGATTAATCGTCGGTTTTATCATCGGCTTAGTGTGCTATCGACTTTTCAGCAAAGGTGCGCGGGATGCCGCTTCACTCAAGCAGACACTGCTTGAACGTGAACACCAAATCGCTGAACTAAAGAAAGGCATGAGCAGCCACTTAACGAGCATTCAGCAGCGCTTAGAAAACATTCGCCACGAAGCTGATCAGCTTGAGCAACAGGTAGAAAACGAAGCAACTCAGTGGAAACTATCCAGCGTTAAGCCGTCATCCAGCACCACCACAAGCGACACTGAAAACGACAGCAACGTGGCAATGCCTAGAGACTACGCAGCGGGCAAAAACGGTACGCTGTCAGAAGATTTTGGCTTAAAAGAGAGCCACCAACCTACTGAAGGTACAGCAGCACAACCTCCCCGCTACTAAGGCAAACGCCGCCATTACTGCCGCGTATCGCCAGCAGGGCACCCGATCAATGAGCGACAGGTGCCCTGCGCCCTTGAGTTAGGCAGGATTATCAATATCCACAAAACGATGCTCCACACCGAACTCACTGCCTAGCCACTCACCAAGTGCTTGGACACCATAACGCTCAGTGGCGTGGTGGCCCGCCGCAATATAGTGAATCCCCATTTCACGCGCCAAATGCGTGGTACGCTCAGATATTTCTCCAGACACAAACACCTGCGCCCCTGCTTCGTAGGCAGCGGTGATCATATCCTGTGCTCCGCCCGTACACCATGCGATTCGCTCTATAGGCTGCTCAGCAAACGGCGCTTCCACAACAAGAGGAGACCGCTGAAGCGTGGTGCTTATTTGCTCAGCAAGCTCACCTATACTTTGGGGCGCAACCAAACGCCCCGACCAGAGCAGCCCTTCCCCCAGCTCCCCATCCAAACAGCCTTCTACTTTCCAACCGAGCCGCTTAGCTAACTGAGCATTGTTGCCCATCTCCGCATGGGCATCTAATGGCAAATGATAGGCAAGAAGGCTTATATCATTGGCGAGCAACGTTTTAATGCGGCGCTGTTTCATCCCTGTAATAGGCACTGGCTCGTTTTTCCAAAAATAACCGTGATGCACCAACACCATGTCAGCCTGCCATGCTACCGCCTCATCCAACAGCGCCTGGCACGCCGTCACTCCTGACATCACTCGCTTGACGGTATCACGCCCTTCAACTTGCAACCCATTAACCGTAAAGTCCTTAAATTGCTCGGCTCGCAGCTGATGGTCACAAGCGGCGACAAGTTGATCGCGATGATTCACACTCACTCCTTAACAGTTTAAACAGCCACCGTGAGGCACAGCGGCATTCAGTGTTACCATAACGCCATTGTAAAACTCGCTCCGCATTATCGCGAACCTCGCGACTATTTAGACTGCCACCCGCTGAGGAATCCTCGCATGCACCGTTCTGTGCTGCCCTATTTATGGCCCATTACCACGGGGCTCTTGCTAGCTGCCGTGCTACTGCTCGCGTTCCCAGAGCAGTTGCCAAACCCGTTTCGACAGACTCCGCCCGCAGCGGTGGAAACACCCCCGGCACTGGTACCCACTACCAGCAACGAGCAGAGCACTAACCGACCTGCGCCCGACATTCGCCAAGCAGAACCTCTTGCCCGCAACCAGGGCCCGGCTAGCTACTCCGATGCAGTTAACCAAGCGGCGCCTGCGGTGGTGAACATCTATTCATCCCGGATTGTAGAGCGCGACCAGCATCCACTGATGTCAGACCCCTTTTTCCGGCAGTTCTTCAGCGGTGACGATGCCACAACCCATCAACGGATGCTCTCCAGCTTGGGATCTGGCGTCATTGTCAGCAAAGATGGCTATGTACTGACTAACCATCATGTGATTAATGGCGCGGATCAAATCCAGGTTGCCCTACGCGATGGGCGTGAAACGCTGGCCGAAGTGATTGGCACAGACCCAGAAAGCGACTTAGCAGTGCTGCGCATTGATCTTGAAAATCTACCGGTGATTGAGCTTGCCGACTCAGAACAGGTCGCCGTCGGCGATGTGACACTGGCAATTGGCAACCCCTTCGGCGTTGGCCAAACCGTCACCATGGGCATTATTAGCGCCACAGGGCGCAGCCATTTAGGGCTTAATGCATATGAGGATTTTATTCAGACCGATGCGGCCATTAACCCCGGCAACTCAGGCGGCGCACTAGTTAATCCTGATGGCGCTCTAGTGGGAATTAATACGGCAATTTTCTCACGTTCAGGCGGCTCTCAAGGTATCGGCTTCGCAATTCCCGCCAACCTTGCCCACAGCATACTCAATGAGCTGGTGACTCGCGGTCGCGTAATTCGCGGCTGGCTGGGCATTGAGGCTCAGGCGCTTTCGCGAGAGCTCGCAGCCTCGTTTGGGCTACGCACCCCACAAGGCGTGATCGTGGCAGGCGTGGTAAGCGGCGGACCTGCCGCACAGGCAGGCTTACAACCGGGGGATGTACTGCTCTCTATTGATGGCCAAGTCATTTTAGATGCACGCGCTACTATGAGTGACATTGCATCTATTCCTCCCGGCACGTCACTGCCTCTGACGATTGTCCGCGGCGGTGAGCGAATGGAGATGACGCTGGAGGTAGGCGAGCGCCCTGTGCCGACCAACGCAACATCAGCCGACAGGCAGAGCGGCTCTTAAAGCCGCCCTGCTGCACTAAACACACTGCCCGTTAATCGCGAATCCGGTACTCGGCAGAGCGAGCATGGGCAGTGAGGTACTCCCCACGGGCCAACACCGAAGCGACTTTACCCAGCTCAGACGCCCCTTCAGGGGAACAGTGGATAATGGAAGAGCGTTTCTGGAAGTCGTACACCCCGAGCGGTGATGAGAATCGCGCCGTGCCGGATGTCGGCAGCACATGGTTCGGCCCCGCGCAGTAATCTCCCAGCGCTTCCGACGTGTGGCGCCCCATAAAGATAGCGCCCGCATGGCGGATATCGTCTAGCCATGCCTCAGGCTCAGCAACCGACAATTCAAGATGCTCAGGAGCGATACGGTTAATCATCTCAACCGCTTCGGCCTGATCTGTACACAGAATCAGCGCGCCGCGACGGTTCAGGGATGCGCGGGCAATCTTTTCGCGCTCTAGCGTTGGCAGTAGCCGCTCAATAGAAGCCGCCACCGCATCGAGGTGCGCGGCGTCCCAGCTCACCAAAATCGCTTGCGCGTCTTCGTCATGCTCTGCTTGGGAGAAGAGGTCCATGGCAATCCAATCCGGATCGGTTTGCCCATCCGACACCACCATGATTTCGGAAGGCCCGGCAATCATATCGATGCCGACCTGGCCGAACACGGCCCGCTTAGCAGTGGCCACGTAGATGTTGCCGGGTCCCACAATTTTATCGACCCGAGGAACGCTTTGCGTACCGTAGGCAAGCGCGGCAACGGCCTGGGCGCCACCAATAGTGAACACGTAGTCCACGCCCGCTAGGTGCGCCGCCGCCAATACCAGATCATTCAACACACCATCAGGGGTAGGTACTACCATGACGATTTCACGCACACCTGCCACGTGGGCAGGAATGGCATTCATCAGCACGGACGACGGATAAGCCGCCTTACCGCCTGGAACATAGATGCCTGCCCGATCAAGCGGCGTAACTTTCTGCCCTAACACCGTGCCATCGGCTTCTTCATATTGCCAAGAGGTCGGTTTTTGCCGCTCGTGGTAGCGCTTAATACGCTCGGCAGCCATTGCCAGGGCATCACGCTGCTCAGCAGGCAAACCGTCATACGCCTTCTTTAACTGCTCTGGCGTTAGGCGCAATTGCGCCATCGATTCGACCGATAGACGGTCAAAGCGGTTGGTTGCCTCAATGACCGCCTGATCACCGCGTTGCTTAACGTCTGCCAAGATTTCCTCAACACGAGCCTGGACCGCTTTATCAGACACGCCCTCCCAATCCAGCAGCGCATCGAGGCGCTGATGGAAAGCCGTTTCACTGGTCGAGAGGCGGGCAATGGTGGCTGTGGTTGTATCGCTCATGATGAACCTCGTGTCATTCGATAGGCTGCGTCTGACGCTTTTTTACAGCACTTTCCAGGCGCGCTAGCAGCGGCTTAATACGGTCGTGCTTCATGGTCATCGCCGCTTTGTTGACCACCAAACGCGTGCTGATATGGGCAATGAGCTCGCGGGGTTCCATGCCGTTAGCGCGAAGCGTATTGCCAGTGTCGACGATATCGACGATCTCATCGGCCAAGTTCATGAGCGGAGCCAGCTCCATCGCCCCGTAGAGCTTGATGACCTCTGCCTGGATCCCCTGCTCGGCGTAGTAGCGACGCGCCACGTTGACGAACTTGGTCGCCACGCGGCGGCGTGCTTTGGCAGGGGGCTGCCCGGTAACACCCGCAGTCATCAGCTTGCAGCGAGCAATCTCTAGGTCTAGCGGCTCATAAAGGCCTTCCGCGCCATGCTCAAGCAGCACGTCTTTACCGGCGATACCCACATCCGCCGCACCTAGCTGCACGTAGGTGGGCACATCGGTGGCGCGGATAATTACCAGCTTGACGTCCGGCAAGTTGGTATCGAACAGCAGCTTGCGGCTTTTACTTAAGTCTTCAGCGGGCGTAATGCCCGCATCTGCCAACAGGGGCAGCGTTTCATCCAAAATACGCCCTTTTGAAAGGGCTAAAATCAGTTGCTTACTCATGGTCTAAGGCCAGTGTTGTCCGCGTGGCTTAGCCGGGGATACGGCGAATTTTCGCCCCCAGCAGCTGTAATTTTTCTTCGATACACTCGTAGCCACGATCAATATGGTAGATGCGATCGACCAGGGTCTCTCCTTCAGCCATCATAGCCGCAATGACCAGAGATGCCGAAGCACGAAGGTCCGTTGCCATCACCGGGGCTCCAGAAAGCTTATCAACGCCCTTAATTAACGCGGCGTTACCCTCCAGTACGATATTCGCGCCCATCCGGTTCAGCTCTTGAACGTGCATAAAGCGGTTTTCGAAGATCGTCTCCACCACCCGTGAATGCCCTTCTGCGACGGCATTCATAGCGACGAACTGCGCCTGCATATCGGTGGGGAATGCGGGATAAGGCGCCGTACGGATATTGACCGCCTTCGGGCGCTTGCCATGCATATCCAGCGAAATCCAATCGTCACCGCTGTCGATCTCCGCACCCGCCTCCTCCAGCTTAGCGAGTACCGCTTCAAGAATATCGGCCCGGGTACGCTTCACTTTCACCCGCCCGCCGGTCATTGCCGCCGCGACCAGGAAGGTGCCCGTCTCGATACGGTCGGGCATGACATCGTGCTCGCAGCCGTGCAGCGAGGCAACGCCATCGATAACGATGGTGTCCGTGCCGTGACCACGAATCTGCGCGCCCATCTTGATCAGGCATTCGGCCAGATCCACGACCTCCGGCTCACGGGCGGCGTTTTCAAGAATGGTGCGCCCCTCTGCCAAGGTCGCTGCCATCAGCAGATTTTCCGTACCAGTGACAGTCACGGTATCGAAAAAGATCGTTGCGCCTTTTAAACGGCCGTCGACACGGGCACGAATATAGCCCGCTTCAACGTGGATCTCCGCCCCCATGGCTTCCAGACCACGCAGGTGCAAATCCACCGGGCGTGAGCCAATGGCACAACCACCAGGCAGTGAGACATCCGCCTTACCAAAGTGCGCCAGCAGCGGCCCCAGCACCAGAATAGAGGCGCGCATCTTTTTCACCAGCTCGTAAGGCGCATGGCATTGAGTGACCTGAGAGCCATCCAGTTGAATGCTCAGTTTTTCACCCATCACAGGCTCAACGCCCATTCGTCCCAATAGCTCAAGCGTGGTGGTAATATCCTGCAAATGCGGCAGGTTACCGATAACCACCGGGCCATCTGCCAACAGGCTCGCGCATAGAATAGGCAGCGCGGCATTTTTCGCACCGCTTGCCCATACTTCGCCATCCACCGAGCCATTGCCCGTAATAATGAGTTTATCCATGGAGCGGCCGTTACTGAGCGTTTTCCGCCGCAGTTTGCCACTGCGTCGGAGTAAACGTTTTAATGCTGATAGCGTGCAGTGCGCCCGAAGCGATTTCCTCGCTAAGCGCTGCGTATACAAGCTGTTGACGCTTCACTGGAGAAAGACCTTCAAAGGCTTCACCAACTGCAATCACCTGAAAATTGCAGCCTTCACCCTGGATGTGAAACTCACACCCATCGATGCGGGATTCAAGCAGTGCTTTTACCTCGTTGGGTTGCATGAGACAGGAAACTCCTTTGGGGTCGTTGAAATAGTAAGCAATAGGCGAACATGATAAAGAAAAGCGACACGCTTGGCGATGCCGTGCAAGCCACCAATAAATAGAGCAGCCCGTGGGCTGCTCTAAAGATCGCTCAGTTCAAGCTGAAACGGATGAAGAAGTAAGCGCATCCAACTCCGCCAAAGAGGCCAGCCGCTTGAGCGGGGCCGACAAGACAATCGAACGAACCGTGATCTGCAGAGCTTGGCAAGCACGCAGCCATTCAAATAAGACACTAATAGCAACGCTGCTGGCCTTACTGACTTGCTCAAAGTCAAAGCAGACCTCTAAACACTTGGCACTGCGTAGCCATTTCACACCTGCAGCGGCCACCTCAGTCGCTACATTCATTGTCAGGTCGCCAGCAACCATGAGCGCATCACCCTGAATCGTTAGGGATACCTCTGAACGAGACAGCAGCGATGTCACGCGTCGCCTCCCTGCTCTAGCTCGTCCACACCTATTTCTGGTGCCCAACCACGGATGACCGCATCATAATCGCGGTTATTGTCACGCATGGCTTGGTCGAACTGATTACGGAAGGTCAAGCCCAGGTTAATGCCGTTGACAATCACGTTCACGACACGCCATTGGCCGTCAGAAAGACGCAGGCTATAGCTCACCGGGTAGACTTGACCATTGCTCGCCACGACTTCCATATCGACGCTGGCTTGATCTTCATAACGCTGGCCGCGCTGCTCGTTCAGTACACGCAACTCATCGTAATCAAAGGTCACCAACCCACGGGTGTAGGTATCGATCAAGGTTTGGCGAAATACATTGGCAAACTGGCTACGCTGTTCGGGCGTCGCATTACGGAAATAGCTGCCCATCACGCTGGCACCGATATAGCGAAAATCAGCCACTTCATTAAGGCTATCGTTTACTAGCGCTTTCAGCTCATCCAGGTTGTTAGCGTAGTAATCCTTTCTACCATTGACCTGACTCATGAATGATTCGATATTTTCACGAATCATCGCCTCTGGAGACTGCGTTTGCGCCTGGGCTATCAGCGGGGTTATCAGCAGCATTACCGCGAAAGCCATCCGCTGAACGAAAGCAGGTAAAACGTTATGCATCATACTGACCTCTTTACTGAAGATAACTGAACGCATTTAGTTGCTGACCATATTGGATACGAATTGCTGAATAAGTTCTTCAAGCACCAAAGCAGACTGCGTATCGCGAATAACATCGCCCTCCTCTAGCACGTCGGGCGCGCCGCCTACGCTCAAGCCAATGTACTGTTCACCCAACAGGCCTGCTGTCAATATCGCAGCGGTGGTGTCCTGAGAAAGCTGGCCTTCAAGCTCGCTATTAAGGCTTAGCGTCACGCGGGCATCATACCACTCAGTATCCAACTCTATTGCCTCTACCCGGCCCACCGTGACACCCGCCATGGTGACGCGTGCACGCGGTTTCAAACCGCCGATGTTGGCAAAGTTTGCCTCAAGACGGAACGTATCAGAGGGCGCTGAGAGCGTTAAGCCGCTGACTCGCAGGCCGAGAAATACCAGCCCTATGATGCCAGCCAACATAAACAGGCCAACGCCAAACTCCATGGTTTTGCTGCGCTTCATGACATTACTCCACCCTTAAAGGCCGCCGAACATAACGGCGGTTAAAACGAAATCCAGCCCTAGCACCGCTAACGAGGAGTAGACCACCGTACGGGTGGTAGCTCGAGAAATCCCCTCAGAGGTTGGTACTAGGTCATAACCCTGAAACACAGCAATCCAGGTCACCACCAGCGCGAACACCACGCTCTTGATCATGCCATTGCCGATATCATCGATGAACGACACGCTGGCCTGCATATTGCTCCAATAAGAGCCCTCAAACACGCCCAGCCACTCTACGCCCACCAAGTAGCCGCCCCAGATGCCTACCACGCTAAAGCCCACAGTAAGAATAGGCAGCGCCACAAAGCCTGCCCACAGCCTTGGAGCTACCACGCGTCGCAGCGGGTCTACCCCAATCATTTCCATACTGGTGAGCTGCTCGGTGGCCTTCATCAGGCCAATTTCAGCCGTTAATGCAGACCCTGCCCGCCCGGCAAACAGCAGTGCTGCCACTACAGGAGCCAGCTCACGTAGTAGCGAAAGCGCCACCATTTGGCCCAGCGCCTGCTCGGCGCCGAAATCCACCAAAATGGTATATCCCTGAAGCGCCAGCACCATGCCAATAAACAGCCCTGACACCAGCACAATGGCCAACGACAGCACACCAACAAAGTGCATTTGACGCAACCAAAGCGACCACCCTTCTCGAGAAGGCACGCCCACTGCCGATTGGGCGAGAAACACCGTGGCGCGCCCCAGGGCCTCGACCACATCACACCCTTTCCGACCCAGGCGGGTAACCCGCGCCGTGTAGTGAGAAAATTTAGACTGCATCTACCCTGCCTTAAGTGCTAAATCGTGACCGAGAATATCCCGGTAGAGCGTCTCTGCGGGATAGTGAAACGGCACGGGACCATCTGGCTCGCCGTGCATAAATTGGCTCACACGAGGGTCTTGATTCACCTCTAGCGAGCTCGGAGTGCCGTGCGCCACCACCTGCCCATCCGCAATCAGGTAGAGGTAGTCGGCAATACTCAACGTTTCCTTGATATCATGGGAGACCACTACCGAGGTCAGCGACAGCGCCTGATTGAGCCGCTTGATCAATTGCACCAGCACGCCCATAGAGATAGGGTCCTGGCCTACAAATGGCTCATCATAAAGGATTAACTCAGGGTCAAGTGCGACTGCCCGCGCTAATGCCACCCGCCGCGCCATACCCCCTGATAGCTCAGCGGGAGTTAAATGCCTTGCCCCCCGCAACCCTACTGCCTGCAACTTTAGCAACACTAAGTCGCGAATCATGGTATCGGGCAAGTCAGTATGCACCCGCAGCGGGAAGGCCACATTCTCGAAAACATCTAAGTCCGAAAACAGCGCACCGCTCTGAAACAACATTCCCATTCGCTTACGTAGCGTAAACAACGCCTTGCGTGACAGGCGGTGAACATCCTGCCCATCAATTAAAATCCGCCCGCGGTCTGGCGTTAATTGGCCACCAATAAGCTTCAATAGCGTTGTTTTACCCGTGCCGCTTGGCCCCATAATGGCGGTGACTTTGCCACGCGGAATGGTCATATTAACGCCACGGAAGATATCGTTATCTCCACGGGAAAAGTAAACATCTTCAATCTGTATGAAGGGAACATCCGTCATAAGCTGATTGACCTTCATCGTGTTGCCAGAACGCGTCAGTATAAACCGACTGGGCGCGGGGCAGTTTAGAAAACAGTGTTTTCGAAATATTATCGAACATCGTATCCTAACGCTACTCTTAGTAACAGTCGCGCAAATCATTGCCGTACAAACCATTCGTCAATAGAACTCACTAATACCGCGGGTACTTGCTGCATGCTTTAGCTAAACACTGCTTCAAGATGTTATTCTTACTAGTCACCTATTCACATCATGAAACGAGACACGCCATGCGTCAGCCACTCTCCACACCCAGCCAACTGCGTGAAAGTGCGCTGCGCACCTTGCAAATCGAGCAAGCGGCTATTGGGGGCTTGCAAGCCAAGCTAGATGAAGGCTTTGACCACGCCTGTCAGCTTATGCTTGCCTGTCAGGGACGCGTGGTAGTCACCGGCATGGGAAAGTCAGGTCATATCGCCGGCAAAATCGCAGCCACCCTAGCCAGCACAGGCACTCCAGCCTTTTTTGTTCACCCAGGTGAAGCCAGCCATGGCGACTTGGGCATGATTACCCGCGCCGATGTGGTTTTGGCACTCTCTAACTCCGGTGAAACCGCTGAAGTAACGGCCCTACTTCCGCTACTCAAGCGTCTTGGCACACCGCTGGTCAGTATGACTGGCCGCCCAGGCTCCACTCTTGCACAGCACTCAGACGCCCACCTGGATAGCGGTGTAGAACGAGAAGCCTGCCCGCTTGACCTAGCACCCACCAGCTCCACCACCGCCGCCCTTGCCCTAGGCGACGCCCTTGCTGTTGCCCTATTGGAAGCACGGGGCTTTACCGCTGAAGACTTTGCCCTCTCTCACCCTGGCGGCAGCCTCGGTAAGCGCTTACTACTGCGTGTTAGCGACTTAATGCACGATGGCTCACGGCTCCCTCAAGTAGCGCTGGGCAGCCCGCTGCGCGATGCACTACTTGAGATAACCCGCCAAGGACTGGGCTTTACCTGCGTGGTGGATAGCGAAGGCCGTCTTGCCGGGGTCTATACCGACGGCGACTTGCGTCGCACGCTAGACCAATACCACGACCTGCGCGATGTTCAGGTAGATGACGTAATGACGCGCCCCGGCAAGCGCATTGGTCCAGACATACTGGCTGCCGAAGCGGTGCGCATTATGGAAGATAACCGTATCACTGCACTGGCTGTTGTTGATGAACAGCAGCGCCCCATCGGCGCGCTGCATATGCATGACCTGCTTGCCAGCGGCGTTATTTAACGACTTTATACTGCTTTTTTGGCAATGGATGATGGAGGCTTTATGGCCCTACCTGATGCACTACTCGACCGGCTTCGCCGCGTAAAACTGCTTGCGATTGATGTAGACGGTGTACTTACTGACGGCCGTCTCTATTTTCAGGCTGACGGTATCGAAATCAAAGCGTTTCACACCCAGGACGGTCATGGCCTGAAGTTACTCAAGCGTGTCGGCATCCATGTGGCGCTGATTACCGGCCGTGATTCACCTATGGTGAGCCAGCGCGCTGCTGCCTTAGGCATCACTCACGTGCACCAGGGCTGTGAAGACAAACTCACTACCCTGAGAGCGCTTTGTCAGCGGCTTGATATCACCTTAGAACAGGTCGCCTACTGTGGAGATGACCTACCTGATCTTGCTCCGATCAAGCGCTCCGGTGTCGGTATTACGGTCCCCAATGCTCCGGACTACATGCACACCCATGCCGACTGGATCACTGAACGCCTTGGCGGACACGGGGCTGTGCGTGAAATTTGCGATACGCTCCTAACGTCTCAAGGGCACTGGGATGCCGTACTCGATACGTATCTGCACGGACAGTCATAATGCGCTTTAGGGTAAGAAAACGGGTCTGGATCACGGTAATGGTCATCGCCCTAGGCGGCGTGCTGGTTTGGCTAGACCCTCGCGGCCCCCAGGAGACTGAGATTGACTCTGAAGCTCGTGCCCAGGAACCTGGGCACGTATTAGAGAATGCCGAAATTACCCTATTTGGCGAAACAGGCACTATTCAGCAGTCTCTGGTAACCCCACGGCTGGTGCATACTCCGCAAACGGCAATGACTGACGTGCTGTCACCCCGTGCCACGCTGTTTGATAGCGAACAACGTGAGTGGCTCGCCACGGCGAACACTGGCACCCTCAATACCGAAACCCAAGCATTAACATTGGCAGGCTCCGCGCGGCTACTAGCGCCTGAAGAGGGGTGGCAGCTTGATACCGAACTATTAAACTACGACGGGACCACCCGGCATGCCTGGAGCGACACCCACGTAGTGTTGCAGCAGCCCCCTCAGCGTATGGAAGCCTCTCGAATGGATGTATGGCTGGATGACAGCCAAGTCCGTTTAACCAACAACGTGCGCGGCGTTCATCCGCCGGCCACCCGTTCCCCTTAGGAGTCGCGATGAATGCTCTAATCCGCACTGCACTTTTTGCCCTAGCCGTGCCGCTTGTCACGATTGCACTGCCTGTAGCGGCACAAAACCAAGCGCCTATTCATGTGGAGGCCGACCGGTTAGACCTTGACCAACGAGCAGGGACAGCCGTGTACACCGGTAACGTTGACATTCGCCAAGGCAATATGCAGCTACGCGGCGAGCGTGTCGAAATTCAGCGTAACGATGCTGGCGAGTTGTCTCGCGCCATCGCTACGGGCGAGCGTGCTTACTTGCGTAACCAAATTGAAGACCAAGAAACCCCTATAGAAGGCTGGGCGCGTCGGATTATTTATCACGTTTCCGAACGCCGGGTTGAGCTGATTGACCAAGCTGAGCTGACCCAGCAAGGAGATCACTTCCAAGGTGGACGTTTAGAGTACTTTATCGATCAAGAAGTAGTACAAGCACGCTCTGACGTTAGCGGCAGTGAAAATCAGCGTATTCGTATGACCCTTCAGCCCGAACAATAGGAAGTGGCCACGTGGCAGCATCAACATCCCCAGAACCCACACCAGTAAAAACGCTCTACGCCCATCATTTAGCGAAGAGCTATAAGCGCCGCCGTGTGGTTAAAGATATTAATCTGGAAATCACTCAAGGTAGCGTGGTTGGGCTACTTGGCCCTAATGGTGCAGGTAAAACCACCTCGTTTTATATGATTGTGGGGTTGGTCAAATCGGATGCGGGCAAAGTAGGCATTGACGACCTTGACCTCACTCATGCTCCTATGCATGAACGCGCCATGGCAGGGATTGGTTACCTACCCCAGGAAGCTTCCATCTTCCGCAAGCTCTCCGTGGCCGACAACATTATGGCCATTTTAGAGACACGCAAAGAGCTTGATCGAAGCGCCCGGGAAGCACAACTTGAGTTACTACTTGAAGATTTTCACATCACTCATATACGCGACAACTTAGGCATGAGTCTTTCTGGGGGCGAACGCCGCCGTGTTGAAATCGCCCGCTCTTTGGCCACCGAACCGGCCTTTATCCTGCTGGATGAACCTTTTGCCGGGGTTGACCCGATTTCCGTTGGGGAAATTAAAACTATCATTCGAGCGTTAAAGAAACGCCACATTGGTGTATTGATCACCGACCATAACGTTCGTGAAACGCTGGATATTTGTGATATTGCCTACATTGTTGGCGACGGTCACATCATTGCCAGTGGAAACGCCCAGGAAATCCTCAACAACCAGAAGGTTCGAGATGTCTATTTAGGCGCCGATTTCCGCCTTTAAACAGTGACCTGCAGAAGCATTTCTTTTAGTGGCATGCTTATTGCACTTGCACCAAGCCATAACTCGCTCTAGGGTGGAGCTTTCTGATTAACGAGTGGTTCTCAGATGGTCATGAAAGCTTCTCTCCAATTGCGTATCGGCACACAGCTGACCATGACACCTCAGCTGCAGCAGGCTATCGCCCTGCTTCAGCTATCGACGCTGGACCTTCGTCAAGAAATTCAGCAAGCGCTAGATGCCAATCCCATGCTTGAGCAAGAAGATGAGTTTGGCGAGCAGGCTGTCAGTGAGCCTCAAGAGGCTGAGTGGTCCGAGAGCATCCCCAACGAACTCTCCGTCGACAGTGACTGGTCAGATACCTATCAAGACATAGGCAGCCTGGGTGGCAGCAGTGAAGGCCCCGACTTCGAGCGCCAAGCCGCTGGACAAAGCCTACATGGCCACCTGCTATGGCAACTGGCCATGACAGACTTTAGCCCGCGAGAATACGCCATCGCGGAAAGCCTGATTGATGCGCTGGATGCCAACGGCTATCTCACCCAGCCGCTTAATGACATTCGGGAAGGATTAAAAGCCCAAGGCCATGACAGCTTAAGCCAGCGGGAAGTGGAAAATACCCTGCTGCGCTTGCAGCAATTTGAGCCCACCGGCGTCTTTGCCCGAGACCTGCGTGAATGCCTGATGCTGCAACTCGCCTCACTACCCGAGGACACCCCGCTGCTAATGCCCGCCAAACGGCTGGTTCGCCAGTTTTTGGAAGCATTAGGCAAAGACGATATGCGGCTTCTCAAGCGCCGTTTAAGCCTTGATGACGAGCAGCTTGACGATGTCATCCGTTTAATTCGCAGCCTTGACCCACGCCCTGGGAGCACCTATGGCGTTACCGACGACAGCTACATCACCCCCGACCTAGTCGTTCGGCATGACAATGAAGGCTGGCATTTAGAGCTCAATCCAGAAGCACTACCACGCTTGCGTATACAGCCCGACTACGCCAGCTTGATCAAACGCGCAGACAAAAGCCAAGACAACCAGTTCCTCAAAGAGCACCTCCAAGAAGCCCGCTGGCTGATCAAAAGCTTATCGAGTCGCAATGACACGCTGCTACGAGTTGGGCGTGAAATTATTGCACGCCAAATTGGCTTTCTGGAGCATGGCGAAGAAGCAATGAAACCGCTGATTTTAGCGGATATTGCTGAAGCGGTAGAGATGCACGAATCCACCATATCCCGTGTGACCACGCAGAAATTTATTCACACGCCGCGGGGCGTTTTCGAGCTTAAGTACTTCTTCTCAAGCCAGGTAAGCGGCCAAGACGGCGGCGACAGCCACTCCAGCACAGCCATTCGTGCCCGCATCAAAAAGCTGATTCAGGATGAACCCTCAGGAAAACCGCTCTCCGATAGCCGCTTGGTGACTCTACTTGAAGAGGGGGGCATTAGCGTTGCACGGCGTACTGTCGCAAAATACCGGGAGTCAATGGGCATTCCCTCGTCAAGTGAGCGCCGTCGTTTACGCTAGTTAAACGGTACGTATGAACAAACTCAACGCAAGGGCTTTGCAATAGCGTAAAAAGGGTTACAATCGAAGTACAGTCCGATGGATAAGGAGCACGTCAATGCAAGTAAACATCACTGGTCATCACGTTGAACTGACTGACGCCTTGCGTGACTACGTTAACGAAAAGCTGGAACGCGTTGAACGCCATTACGACAACATTACCACGGTGCAAGTGACCTTATCTGTTGAGAAGGAGCGCCAGCAAGCAGCCTGCACACTGCACGCTGCCGGTGCAGACCTTCACGCCGAAGCGCTTGATAACGACATGTATGCCGCTATTGATGCGCTAGCAGACAAAATCGATCGTCAACTCGTTAAACATAAGGAAAAAGCACAAGCTCGCGCCCAGGGCGCTGGTGTGCGTTAACTCAATGACGTTGGAAACCATCCTCCCCCCGGAGCGCGTGCTTTATGACGTTCCCGGGGGCAGCAAAAAACGGGTGCTGGAGTTTTTCAGCACCTTTATCGCCCAAAATACACCCAGCCTAGATAGCCAAGAGGTGTTTAGCCGCCTCATTGGCCGCGAGCGACTAGGCAGTACGGGGATAGGCAACGGGGTTGCCATCCCCCACGCTCGCAGTCCTCACTGTAGCGCACCCATTGCTGGCTTTTTAAAGCTTGCTGAGCCAGTAGACTTCGACGCCATTGATGGCGACCCGGTGGATCTTGTGTTTGTGCTGCTGGTACCAGAAGAGGCAGATGACACCCACCTAGCACTGCTTGGCCAAGTGGCTACTATTATGAACGACGCCCATACGCGTCAGCAGTTGCGTAAAGCCGATAGTCAGCGCGAACTCTTAGCACTTATTACCGCCAAGATTCGCGAACAAGCCGCCTAGGCTTTATGGGCGGTGGCCACTGCACGCAGCGATAATTTCCTCCTATGCAAGCCAAGAGAGACGCTATGCAACTGGTGATCATTAGCGGCCGTTCAGGGTCCGGTAAATCTATCGCCTTACAAGCGCTAGAGGATCTTGGCTACTACGCTATCGACAATTTACCCGCCATGCTGCTGGGCTCATTAGTTGATGAACTACGTGAGCAAGGCGAGCGCACTCACTTAGCAGTGAGCATTGACGCGCGCAACCTTCCTACGGCGCTTGAACGCCTCCCAGCTTTACTGGAAGAACTACGCCAGCGAGAAATTCGTTTTCAGGTCATCTATCTGACCACGGATGCGCGCATTCTTTTGGAGCGTTACTCAGCCACCCGCCGTCGCCATCCCCTTACCCGGGATAGCGAAATGACGTTGGAAGAGGCCATCAATAAAGAAGAAGAGACGCTGCTTGAAATTCGCGATCTCGCTGACTTGTTGATCGATACGTCGCGCTTATCCGTGCATGATCTGAGACGCCGCATTACTGATCAAGTCGCCCACCAGCGAAAAGATCAGCTAACGCTGACGTTTGAGTCGTTTGGCTACAAACGCGGCGTACCCATGGATGCCGACTTAGTCTTCGATGTTCGCTGCCTGCCCAACCCTTATTGGGACCCTACTCTGCGCCAATTTACAGGGCGTGATGCCAATATAGTGGCGTTTTTAAGTAGCTACCCAATGGTCGAGGCAATGACCAATGATATTCAGGAGTGGTTGGAAAAGTGGCTTCCGGCTTACCAAAATAGCCAGCGAAGTTATATGACCGTGGCTATTGGCTGCACCGGCGGGCAACACCGCTCTGTTTATATGGTCGAACAGCTTGCTAAAAAGCTGGTTAAACAGACCGGAGAAGTACAGTTGAGACACCGTGAGCTGGGGTTACAATACACGCTGAGCGAAGAGCCAGCGGTGCCATGCGTTACCACACCCGCCGCTGCCAGCACGCCCTGAGTGTCAGGACCTAATTTTTAAGGCCTAAGCTTCTCAAGACCTAAGTTTTTTTAAGACCTAAGTTTCAAGACCCACTCGGCAAAAAGGAACCAGAGTGCCCGAAAGAACCTTAACACTTACCAACCAGCGTGGTCTTCATGCCCGCGCGGCCACCAAACTGGTGAAATGTGGCCAGCAGTTTTCCGCGAACATCGTGGTTTATAAGCAGCAGCAGAAAGCCGATGCCGCCAATATTATGTCGCTGCTGATGCTGGCCGCCCCCTGCGGCACCGAGCTTACTGTCGCCGCTGAAGGAAGCGACGCCGAACAGGCGCTAGATGCCATTGAAGCTCTATTCGACGCACGGTTTGACGAAGACCAGTAGCTAGTTTACCAAGCCAGCACTGTCGATTAGCTTCCTGCCACTGTCATCGCATCAATCAGCCAGCTACCCGTGTGAATACTGCCACGGGTATCCGTATCACTTCCCACACCGCTCAGCCCCGCGAACATCTTGTTGAGGTTACTAGCAATAGTGAACTCCTCAATGGGGTACTGTACTTCGCCATTCTCAATCCAGAAACCCGCCGCTCCCCGGGAATAGTCGCCAGTGACGCCGTTAACACCCTGCCCCATGAGCTCGGTCACCCAAATACCACGCCCCATCTGTGTTAACAGCTCTTCCCGCGGCGTTAACGGCGCTAACAAGCGCAGGTTGCGCGCGCCGCCCGCATTGCCCGTGGACTGCATTCCTAAACGACGCGCGCTGTAGGCAGAGAGCATGTAGCTCGCCACCTGCCCCTGATCAATAAACCGGTTGCTACGGGTTTGTACACCCTCCGCGTCAAACGGTGAACTAGCCGTTGCTCCCACTTCCAGCGGGCGCTCTTCTAACCCAAACCAATCGGGGAATAGCGGGCTACCCAAGCGGTCACATAAAAACGAGGCTTCTCGATAAAGCGCGCCGCCCGCCAGAGCACCCATAAGGTGGCCGATAAGGCCGCTAGCAAGGGAGGGATCAAACAGCACTGGAAACGTACCTGTCGGGGGGCGTCGCGCTCCTAGACGCCGCAACGTTCGCGCTGCTGCCTCGCGCCCCACCTCCTCTGGGTGGCGAAGCTGCTGCGGGTTACGCGCAGACGTATAGTCATAATCCCGCTGCATGCCTTGCCCATCTTGGGCAATCAGCATGCAGGAGAGTGAGTGACTGCTACCCTTTTGAGTCCCCAAAAAGCCGTGGCTATTGGCGTATACTCGCACGCCCTCACCGCTTGAGAGCGAGGCACCTTCTGACTGGTGAATACCTGCCACCTCGCGGCCAGCCTGTTCGCAGCGCAGGGCAAGGTCAATCGCTTCATCAGTTGAGAGCGCCCACGGATAGTGCACCTTCAAGTCTGGCAAATGGGTCGCCATCAGCTCTGCTTCAGCGAGGCCTGCAGCGGGATCTTCCCCGGTATAACGTGCAATAGCCAGCGCCTTTTCAACCGTGGCACGAATGGAGGCACTACTGGCATCCGTTGAGGAAGCGCTACCTTTACGTTTTCCCACATAGAGCGTGACCGCAATACCCTGATCACGAGATAGCTCAACGGTCTCCACTTCACCAAGTCGCACACTAACGCCCAACCCTTGGTCAACGCTCGCGCCGACTTCGGCGGCATCCGCCCCTAGCTGTTTTGCCAGGGCAAGCGCCTCTGTGGCGCGCTCCGTCAACTGCGCCTGCTGCGCCGTTGCATCAAATGCCTGTGCCATATGGCCTCCTTTTCGCCTGAATCGCATTGGCGAATCAATGTTGTGGTCGCAGCCTGATATAATGCTGCAAACGAATCTAATCTGTGAGTTCTTATATGCCGAAGCAACGCCCCGAGCCTATCGATATCGATGAACAAGAAGAGCGCCCGAGTAAATCTCAGCTAAAGCGTGAAATGCATGCTCTGCAAGCGCTTGGCGAAACATTAATTGCCATGAAGCCTGCCGAGCGGGCGCGCTTTCCTTTATCAGACGATATGCTGAGAGCGATTGAAGAGACTTCTCGCATTCGCTCTCATGAAGGCCGCCGTCGCCATATGCAATACGTTGGCAAACTTATCCGCAAAGAGGATCTAACGGCCATTCAGGGCGTTTTCGATGCCATCGAACAAGAGAAAGAGCAGCGCGATCATGCGTTTCATCGCCTGGAAAAATGGCGTGACCGCCTAGTGGATGAGGGCGACGACGCCGTTGACTTGTTTATGGCCGACTACCCTAACGCCGATCGTCAGGCGCTGCGCCAGCTAGTGCGCAACGCCCGCAAAGAGCGCGAACAGGGCAAGCCCCCCACCAGCTCACGCAAGCTTTTCAAACACCTGCGCGATACGCTAGCGCTGTAAATCACAGCCTCAAGAAGACTGCGTGCCGCCCACGGTCAGCTCATCCAGTTTCAGGGTGGGTTGGCCAACCCCCACCGGCACACCCTGGCCCTCTTTACCGCAAACGCCAATCCCGGTATCCATCGCCATGTCGTGGCCAATCATCGACACCCGGCCCATGGCCTCAGGCCCGTTACCAATCAGCGTTGCACCTTTCACCGGCGCGGTAATTTTACCGTCTTCAATCATGTAGGCTTCGCTCGCCGAAAACACGAATTTTCCCGAGGTAATATCCACCTGCCCTCCGCCAAAACTCACGGCGTAGATTCCCCGCTTAACGCTTTTAATGATATCGGCAGGGTCATCTTGACCAGCCAACATCACCGTATTGGTCATACGCGGCATCGGCAGATGAGCGAACGACTCGCGGCGGGCGTTGCCGGTAGGCGCCATCTTCATCAATCGCGCGTTTAACTTATCCTGCATATAGCCAGTTAAAATGCCATCTTCAATCAGCGGCGTATATTGGCCAGGCGTGCCTTCGTCATCCACGCTCAACGCGCCGCGACTATCAGCAACAGTGGCATCGTCAACCACTGTGACTCCCTTGGCGGCAACCCGCTGCCCCATTCGCCCTGCAAAGGCAGAACTGCCTTTACGGTTAAAGTCACCTTCCAAGCCATGACCTACCGCTTCGTGCAGCAGAATGCCCGGCCAACCGGCGCCTAACACCACTGGCATCTGCCCCGCAGGCGCATCAATGGCTTCAAGATTGACCAGCGCTTGGCGCACCGCCTCTTTGGCATAGCGTTCGGCAACGCCCTCATCCCGCAGACGCGACATGGAGTAACGACCACCGCCGCCAGCGCTGCCGCGCTCACGGCGGCCATCTTTCGCCGCAATAACACTGACGTTAAAACGCACCAGTGGGCGAATATCCGCCGCTAGGGTGCCGTCACTGGCGCGTACTAAAACCACCTCATAGGTGCCCGACAGTGAAGCGCTTACCTGGCTAATGCTCGGGTCGGCCGCTCTAGCCACGCGGTCCGCCTCTTTTAGCATGGCCACTTTGTCTTCTGCCGAAAGACCCGCCAGTGGGTCGATACCTGCATAGTAGGACGCCGCGCTGACTGGCATTACTTTCTGCCCTGGCAACTGTTTGCCGCTGCGCACGATGCCAGAGGCGGTACGGCCTGTATCCATTAGTGCATCAGCGGTAATTTGGTTGGAGTACGCAAACCCGGTTTTCTCACCTGCCAACGAGCGCACGCCAACGCCGCCATCAATGTTATAGCTGGCCTCTTTAACTTCGCCATCTTCCAGCACCCAACCCTCTTGCCAGGTGCGCTGAAAATAGAGGTCGGCATAATCAATCCCCGCTCCCATGGCATAGCCAAGGCCAGCATCCAGAGCGTTCAAATCGAGGCCACCTGGCGTTAGCAAAATGGAAACAGCGGACTCTATATCGCTTTTATGTGCGGTCATTGGGGGCCTTCTAAAGTCACTTGCGGCGAGGTCCAAGGGCCTCGCACGCGATAATAAATAGTGGTTGCTTGATCCAGCGCATCGCCAAAAATTTGGTCGGCAAGAAACAGTGCACCGCCCACAATGGGCGCTCCGACAGCAATGGCGGCGATGGGTAAACTTTGGCTAACCGGCAGTGTGACGCCTAGACGCTGGTCAAGTTCACGCTGTAAGAGGTTAACACTTCCCGTTAGCGTCAGCGTGGTGGCGGGTGCATCAATTTGCAGGGGGCCACGAAGCAACAGCTGCCCTTCAGCTACATCGGCAGTGCCATGCACACGGTCAAAGGCCGTTCCCTGACCGGTTAGGTCAGAAAAATCGAACCGTAGGCGGCGCAGAATGTTATCAAAGTTGAGCAACCCCACTAAGCGGGCAGGCGTCGATTCAAGCGTCACAAAACGGCCGTCGCGTATATCAGCACTCATTTCGCCACCGGCCCGGCTTAAATCAAGCTGCCAGGGGGCTCCCGGCCAAGTAAGCTCAGCAGCAAGGTCGGTGGTGCGGCTACGCATGGCTACCGGTTGGTTAAGTCGCTCCAAAGCCGTCCCCACATCGCCACCCTGTATGGAGATATCCGCTCGTGTACGGCTATTCACCGCATTGCCTTCCCAAACCAACTCGCCGCGTGCAGAAAGCTGTCCGAGGGTTAAACCAACTGGTGAGAGCGAAAAACGACGATCATCGGTTTGCCAGTAGGCGGTTAATGGGCCAAAGCGAGTGCCACCAACGCTAATATCCGCTAGCCGTAGCCTGCCGTTGGGCAGTTCAGCTAGCCAGTCGGGAATAGCAACGGGGGCTACATGCTGTGTTTCAATTGCGTCAACCCAAGAGTCGGGGGCTGCGACAGTGGCATCATGCTCTTTGGCGGGCAGGTCCAGTAAACGATCTAGGACTAGCATGCTAATTGCAACATCAAGCGGCCGCTCGCTGGTGGGTTGGTAATCTAGGCGCCCAGACAACATATCGCCGCTGAGCTGAAGTGCTGCGCGCTGGCCGGTGAGTGTCCCTGAGGCGTTAAAAGCGCCAAAGCACTTGTCACGAAAGCGTAAACAGCCAGCACGCAGCAGTACTTCAAGCGGCGTGCTTTCGCCACTAGAAGCAGATGCCAAGGCGCCTCCCGACAATATCGGCGACAGCACAGCGTGCCATGCCATGGGGTCTAACGTATCGAGCCCTGCTTCAAGGCGCCAGCCAGGCTGGCTGGGCCAATTCGGTCGCTGCACTGCATTGCCGAGCACCACTTCGGCCGCTAGTGCACCACTATTCAGCGTTTGGAATCTCGCGGCTGCCTTATCGGCCAGTTGCGTCGATACTCGCCCGCTTTCAAACTCCGCGCGTAGCTGCCATGGCCACGGTTGATCGCTAGTCTTGGCAAACGGCTCGGGTAGCGCGCTGGTGATGCCAAGCAGGCGGCTCTCTAAGGTTAACACTGGACGAGCCGCAAGAGAGACCTCACCCTGCCACTGGGTGCGGCCACTCATCATTTGGCGAGCCTGCTCGGCAGGCAGCCCTGCCAGCGACCACAGCGCAGACGACTCCACGCTGCCCTGCAAGGCAACACGCTGATCAGCCATCAGCTCTGCGCGAATATCACCGCCCTGCCACTGGCTGCTTAGCTCTCCTAACAGCGCATGCGCCTCACCCACCTGCTGCCAGCTGAGCCCACCATCCAGATCACGCAGGGTTATTGGTAGTGACGCGTAGTGCACAGCCGATAGCGCTGGCCGCGCATTAATCTCTAGCTGGAGCGCCTCCTCGTTATCCAGCGGCAGTACAAGGGCGATATCCCCTTCGATGGTACCATCAACGGTAATATCGCTAAGTGGTAGCGTGTCCATATCCGGCATGGCCTGAACAAAGTTCAGCAAGGATGCACCATCACTCTGAAGACTGCCTGATAGCTGAAGCGGCTGCTCTTTCTCCATACGTATCGTGCCTTGGGATACTTCAACGCCGTGGCTTTGGGCGTGCTCTACCTGGGCTTGAAGCACTCCTCCTTGCCACAGCAAGCGCCCCTCGACATCTTCCAAACGCGGCCACTCCGGCGCAATCGGCAAGTGGCCTTGAGTGACCTCCAGCGCGAGCGTTGCCGAGAGTTGATCTGATGAAGCCGCAGGTCCCAGGGGCTGACTAAGCTTCAGCGAACCTTGCGGCACTAAGCCACCAATATCGTTCTCCAACCACTCCCTCAGCTTCGGCTCAAATGCTTTCATGGGCAGCCACTGGGAGAGCGGGCGGGAGATCGCATCTACATCGACAAACGCAATATCCAACCCAAATTGACCGCTTTGCTGCCCCGCGATCAAGCCGAACCCACCACTTACCTGGGCGCCATCCCAGTCCACATTGAGGTCACGGCCGCTAATCATGGTGTTAGGACCATCATACACCCACTCCACCACCCCTTCGGCGTGACTTAGCTGCATAGGTACATCGAAGAGTTCTGGAAAATAGAGCGTACTATCGCCTGCGCTATTAAAGGTCACGCGGCCACGCAGGTCGCGAGCCTGCACCCAAGCGTCCAGCGGACCGCCTCCTGGCGCTTGCTGCCAGGGGAGTACAGCCACATTAGTAAGTGCAGCATCCACGCCCCATCGCCCCTCACGCTGCCCCAGGCGCAGCCCCTGCACCTGCCCTCGGGGCGAGAGCGTTTGCAATACCCGGGTGAGTGACTCAGGCAACAGCGCATACTCCCGCCAAGCCGCTAGCGAGGCGAGCTCAAACGCACTGGTTCGCAACTCCCACTGCCCCGGCTGGTGTGACAGATACCAGTGGCGTGGCAGCGCGGGGCCATCACTAACGCCTTCAGGCTGGGCCCACTCTACGGTTTCTGCATTGCCACTTAGCCACGCCTCACCGCCTTCGCTGTCGCGCAGCCACTGCCCACTGGCCTGAATGTTTCGCAGCACAGCGTACTCCACATCTTTACGCAGCGTCAGCTCGGGCATATCTAGTGCAAGCCGCGCATCAGCTAGCGCTCCTTCTTGCCAACGCCCCCATAGCTGCACATGACCGCCCACCTGTTCGAGAAAAGGCATGCGATCTGGCCGAAACAGTGCCGCCAGCACCACCAGATGATCCAACTGCATGTCGAGCTGAAGCGCAGCAGAAAAGTCCCTAAAGCCTTGCTGACCGGGCTGCATTTCGGCACGCATGGTAATGGCGGGCAGCTCTGATGCCAGCACATCAGGTGCCTCGACAATATTCAGGGAGCCCTCTAATCGTGTGCGGCGATGATCTCCATTCAGAAGTAGCGAAGGTGCATGAAGCATCACGGTCTGCTGCTGGCCATGCAGCATGATGCGGCTGTTATCCACCCAGAGGCGCTGGCGCAGCAGCAGTCCAGCCCAGGCATCCAAGGATTCAAGGTCCACCTCTGGTTGTGGTGCTACCCCCAGCGGCAGTTTGGCCGGTGAAGGCCAGCCCCAGGCGGTGTCAGGCTGCTGGTAGAGATGGAATTCGAGCCCAAACATACGCGCATCGCTGAAGATAGGCGCTAAGTGGCGCAGCGTGGCCCAGACATCCAAACGCAGCGACAAGCGATCAAGCCCTATCAGGGCCTGACCATCCGGCGTTTGCGCATGAAGGTCTTCAAGCTCCAGGTGCAGGACGTTGCGCTCCAGAGAGAGCGCTAGATGGTCGATGCTCACCGGCACGCCAATACGCGCCTCTAAAAGCGCCTCCAAGCGGGGGGACAATGCATCCACTTGGCTAGCAAAGAGACGCAGCGCTAGCAGCAGTACCGCCAGCGTACCCAGCACAACGGCCACCCCTACTAGACAGCCGCGAAAAAAAGAGCGTATTGCCATCATTACATCAGTACGATGTCGTACTGCTCTTGGGAGTAGTGCTGCTCAACCTGAAAACGGATCGTTTTATTAATAAACGTTTCCAGGTCAGCGACCGCGGCAGACTCCTCATCAAGCAGCCTGTCCACTACTGGCTGGGATGCCAGCACCATATACGTTTCCGCACTATAAGCCCGCTCTTCACGCAGGATCTCACGGAAGATTTCGTAGCAGACCGTTTCAGGGGTTTTCAACGTGCCGCGACCACCACAGGTGGGACACGCTTCGCATAGTGTTTGTTCAAGGCTTTCCCGCGTGCGTTTACGGGTAAGCTGCACCAAACCAAGTTCGGTGACCCCGGTACATTTGGTTTTAGCATGGTCCCGCTCAAGCGCTTTTTCCAGCACGCGCAGCACTTGCCGCTGGTGCTCTACATCCACCATATCGATAAAGTCGATAATGATGATGCCACCTAAATTACGCAGCCTGAGCTGGCGGGCAATGGCAGTGGCGGCTTCCAGATTCGTCTTGAAAATAGTCTCTTCAAGGTTACGATGCCCCACATACCCACCGGTATTCACATCGATGGTAGTCATGGCCTCGGTGGGGTCAATTACCAAGTACCCTCCGGACTTGAGCTGCACCTTGCGACCTAGCGCTTTTTGAATCTCGTCTTCGACACTATAAAGGTCGAAGATGGGGCGTTCGCCGGGGTAGTACTCGATGCGATCAACAGCATCGGGCATAAACTCTTCAGCAAACTCGACCAGCTTGACGAAGTTCTCCCGGGAGTCAATGCGTACTTTCTCGATATCATCCCGCATCACATCCCGCAGGGTGCGCATAAACAGCGGCAAGTCATCGTAGATAACGTTGGGAGGGGCGGCGGTGATTTTGCGCTCGCTGACCTTGCGCCAAATACGTAGCAAGAAGTACATGTCGCTGGCCAGCTCTTCATCGCCTACGCCTTCGGCCGCCGTACGCACGATAAAGCCACCCGTGACCTCAATGGTTTGCTCTTCGATACTTTTATCCAGCAGCGCTTTCAAGCGCTCCCGCTCGCGCTCATCTTCAATGCGCTGCGATACCCCGTGATGAGGCGAGTCAGGCATATAGACCAGATAGCGAGAGGGAATCGAAAGATGGGTAGTCAGCCGCGCTCCTTTGGTACCGATAGGATCTTTGGTGACTTGCACCACCAGCGCCTGACCTTCGTGCAGAAGCTGCCCGATGGTCTGCTGCTCGTCATTGGGCGTACCGGGTGGCATGACCTCATGGGCATGAATAAACGCTGCGCGCTCTAAGCCAATATCAACAAAGGCAGCCTGCATGCCAGGCAGTACGCGCACCACTTTGCCTTTGTAGATATTGCCTACGATACCGCGCCTGCGAGAGCGCTCTATTAGCGCCTCTTGCAATACGCCGTTTTCCACCAGCGCAACGCGGGTCTCCATTGGCGTTAAATTTATGAGGACTTCACCGCTCATGCAAAATTCCTTATTGGATGTCCTATTCCTTGCCAGCGCAGCGGGCGATGAGTCGGTGGTTACGAGGGATAACGGCCCGCCCAAACGGGAACCCCTTGCTGGCGTAGCAAGCGCGTTGTTTCAAATAGTGGCAGCCCCACCACAGCAGAGTGACTGCCCTGAATTTGTTCAATAAAAATGGCGGCTAAGCCTTGAATAGCATACCCACCCGCTTTATCGGCGGGTTCGCCCGTCAGCCAGTAGCAGGCGATCTCTTTTGCTGTTAACTCGCGCATGGTGACGTCCGTGGCCACACAGCAGGAGAGTATACCTAGCGGCCCGCTTACCGCTACTGCCGTGAGTACCTGATGCGTGCGCCCAGAGAGCATTCTCAACATCTCAGCCGCGTGCTGTTGATTATTAGGCTTACCTAAAATGGTGCCATCAATAACCACCGCGGTATCCGACCCCAGCACGGGCAGCGCGGTTTTGCCCACCGCCGCCTGCGCTTTTGCCACCGCCAGCCGTTCTACATAGGCCGTGGGAGACTCTGCCTCAAGCGGCGTTTCATCAATATCGCTTGGCATGACACTGACCGGCACACCGATAGAGGCCAACAGTGCCTGGCGGCGTGGTGATGCCGAGGCCAAACAGAGCACGGGGGTGTGGTTATCGTCACGCATTGGCCATTCGCCGCTCAATCGCTTTAAACATTGTGGAGAGCCACGGCCAGAGGAATGCGCTGACCAGCGATGGGATCAAGAAAGAGAGATGTATGGAAAAAACACCCGTCAGCGTTCTTAGCCACTGTTCTATCAGCTGAGCCAACCCTAACAGCACCAGCACCAATACCGACTGCTGTACCAGCGAATAAGCACGAAAACGGGGATACACTAGCGCGGCTAAAAACGTAAGAATCGAAAAAATCAGTGCATGCTGTCCAAGCGCTGTCCCCTCAATAAGATCCATCAAGAGGCCAAATACAAAGCCGTGAAAAACCCCAACTCGATCCGGCGCTTGCATACACCAATAAATCAACATTAGCCCAATCCACTCCGGGCGAAAAACCTGCCAACCATCGGCCAGGGGCATTACCTGCAAGCAGAGCGCAAAAATAAGGCTCAGCCAGACCACCACCAGCGGCACTACCGGCGCACGCGCCATTAGCGTTCCTCCTGCATGGCCGGGGAAGCTGGCTGCCCAAGCCGCTGGGCGGCATGGAGCGCATCGGCTGAAATATCCATGGACTCATCCCAAATAGAAGCATCCAACTCTTCGCGGGGTGGTGGAAAGAGCAGCAGGAAGTGGCGAGAACGCTGAAGCTGAGCCGAAGGTTCAGCAATAACCCGGGCAAATGGCTGGCCAGGGTCGTGATACACCTCGGTCACTCGCGCAACGGGGTAGCCCGGCGGAAAACGCCCTGCCAAACCAGAGGTGGTCAGTAAGTCACCTTCGCGAATATCCGCCGTATCCGGCACATGGAGAACGTTCACACTGCCGTAACGGCCAGTACCCTGAACAATAAAACGCAGCCCATTGCGGTTAATTTGCACCGGCAGCGCATGGCTTGCATCGGCTAACAGCAACACACGGCTAGAGTAGGCTGAAACAGCAGTCACCTGACCAACCAAACCCGATGCATCAATCACCGGTTGACCGACATAGGCACCGTTGCGGTGCCCACGATCCACCACCATTTGGTGGCTAAACGGGTCATTATCCAGCGAGAGTAGCTCCGCCGTGATATAGGGAATATCGCGCCGCTCGGCAGCGCCAAGCAAGTTGCGTAGCTCGGCGTTCTCAGCCGTCAGGTTAGCCAAGCGCTGTCCGCGGTGAGAGAGCGTCAAGATTTGCTCACGCAAGCGGCGGTTTTCATCCACCAGCGCCTGCTGGTCGGCGAGCGCTAGCGCGCCCCAATTCAGCAGATCACTAGGCACACTGACTACCCACTGGATGGGAGCGACAATAGTGGTCATTTGGGCGCGCACATCTTCCATGCGAGTAAAACGATGGTCGACAAACATCAACGCGCTTGCCGCCAGCACACAGAAGAATAGCCGGTAACCGGGTAGCGGCCCGTGTGAGAACAGCGGTTTAATAGGCAATCCCCCGCGTTAAACCGCTGCGATCAGTCGCTCGACAGCAACTCAAAGGTGTGCTGGTCGATCATTTCCAGCGCCTTGCCGCCGCCACGCGCAACGCAGGTCAGCGGATCTTCTGCCACGATAACCGGCAGGCCAGTTTCTTCGGCGATCA
Source organism: Vreelandella lionensis (assembly GCF_044543515.1). Taxonomy (NCBI): domain Bacteria; kingdom Pseudomonadati; phylum Pseudomonadota; class Gammaproteobacteria; order Oceanospirillales; family Halomonadaceae; genus Vreelandella; species Vreelandella lionensis. The sequence goes on from NZ_JBITWC010000022.1 coordinate 75,600, forward strand.
GCTTATCCAAGTCACGCAGCAGCGCACCGCCACCGGTGAGCACCAGGCCGCGCTCGGCGATGTCGGACGCAAGCTCAGGCGGAGACTGCTCAAGCGCACTCTTCACGGCAGCCACGATGGAGCCCAGCGTCTCTTGCAGCGCTTCGAGAATCTCGTGAGAATTCAGCGTAAAGCTGCGCGGAATGCCCTCTGCGAGGTTGCGGCCGCGCACATCGATCTCGCGCAGCTCTCCACCGGGGTAGGCGCAGCCAATCTCTTCTTTGATGCGCTCGGCAGTGGCTTCACCAATCAAGCTGCCGTAGTGGCGGCGCACGTACGCGGTGATCGCCTCATCAAAACGATCACCGCCTACGCGGATCGATTCTGAGTACACCACGCCATTCAGAGAAATAATCGCAATTTCAGTGGTTCCACCACCGATATCCACGACCATCGAGCCCTGCGCTTCTTCTACCGGTAGCCCAGCACCAATCGCGGCTGCCATCGGCTCTTCGATCAGGAATACTTCTCGGGCACCCGCGCCTTCTGCTGACTCGCGAATTGCCCGACGCTCGACCTGAGTCGACATACAGGGCACGCACACCAGAACCCTAGGGCTTGGCGTGAGGAAAGTGCTCTGGTGCACTTTACGAATAAAGTGCTGAAGCATCTGCTCGGTAACGGTGAAATCGGCGATAACGCCGTCTTTCATCGGGCGAATAGCCGTAATATTGCCAGGCGTGCGGCCGAGCATGCGTTTAGCGTCAGCACCTACCGAGGCCACGCTGCGCATATTGCCAGACTGGCGGATGGCGACTACGGACGGTTCATCAAGAACGATGCCACGACCGCGTACATAAATCAGTGTGTTGGCCGTACCCAAGTCGATCGATAGATCGCTGGAAAACAGCCCCCTCAAACGTTTGAACATGGATGTTGTTACCTAGTGCAGACCGGGAACCCTGTGCGGATGCAAACGGTATCACCGCAACCCCTTGGCAGCAAGCACGAGTCGTGCCGAACACTGCCCGTCAGGGCCATTATGTGGTACCTTTTGCGGCTATTTTCCACGTCTGCTCCGTCAGACGAATTTAAGATGACCGTATGTATACCGCTTAAAGCGAAATATGTTCCATCACGATTGCGAGGAAACCTCGATCATGGCGCTTGAAGAATCTCATGTGCGCCGGGCCGCACACTTGGCCCGACTCGCCGTTAGCGATGACCAAGCCAGTGGCTTTGTCGACGATCTCAGCCGCATTCTGGACATGGTCGACCAGCTCCAGAGCCTGGATACCGAAGGCGTCGCGCCGCTGTCGCATCCGCTAGACGCTACCCAGCGCCTGCGCGCCGATGAAGTCACGGAAACGAACCAGCGCGACACGTTCCAGCGCTGTGCCCCGGCAGTGGAAAACGGTCTTTATCTGGTGCCGCGTGTGGTCGAGTAACCCACGCCCACCGCTCGTTTCCGCTTATTCTATTCGCCCCTGAACGGAGCTTCCGGGTCATGCATGATAAAACCGTAACGCAGCTCGCCGCCGCCCTAGCCAGCGGTGAACTCTCCAGCCGAGAGCTGACTTCCCACTTTTTGCAGCGCATTGAGAAAGCCGACGGCCAGCTCAATAGCTTTATTACCGTGACCGCCGAACAGGCGCTAAGCCAAGCCGAAGCCGCCGATAAAGCGCGTGCTAACGGCAAAGCAGGCAAACTCACTGGCATTCCGCTAGCGCTAAAAGATATTTTTTGTACGCAAGGCGTCAAAACCAGCTGCGGCTCCAAAATGCTCGATAACTTTATCGCGCCTTACGACGCCACCGTGGTAGAGAAACTCAGCACTGCGGGCACCATTAGCCTGGGTAAAACCAATATGGACGAGTTCGCCATGGGCTCCTCCAACGAAAACAGCCACTACGGCGCGGTCAAAAACCCGTGGGACCTCACTGCCGTTCCCGGCGGCAGCTCCGGCGGCAGCGCAGCGGCAGTGGCAGCGGGGCTTGTGCCTGCGGCGATGGGCACCGACACCGGTGGTTCCATTCGCCAGCCAGCGGCGTTCTGCGGCATTACCGGCCTGAAGCCCACCTACGGGCGGGTCTCCCGTTACGGCATGATCGCCTACGCCTCCAGCCTCGATCAGGCAGGCCCCATGGCGCGCACCGCTGAAGACTGCGCGCACCTACTGAACGTGATTGCCGGTCATGATGTTCGTGATTCCACCAGCGTGGCCCGCGGCGTGCCGGACTACACCGAGACACTGAATGCTCCGCTCTCTGGCCTCAAAATCGGCCTACCTAAAGAGTATTTTGGCGACGGCTTAGACTCTGAAGTTGAAAAAGCCGTTCGTGACGCGGTGAAAGTGTATGAGTCGCTGGGCGCCACGGTGCGCGAAGTCAGCCTGCCGCATACCCACTACGCGATTCCGGCTTACTACGTCATCGCCCCTGCCGAGGCTTCTTCGAACCTGTCGCGCTTCGACGGCGTACGTTTTGGCCATCGCTGCGATGCTCCTACGGACCTGATCGATCTCTACACCCGCTCGCGGGCGGAAGGGTTCGGTGAAGAGGTGAAGCGCCGCATTCTGATCGGCACCCACACGCTATCGGAAGGCTTCTTTGACGCCTACTACACCAAAGCGCAGAAGGTTCGCCGCCTGATTCGCCAGGATTTCCTCGACGCCTTTGAAGATGTCGATGTACTGATGGGCCCAGCCTCCCCCACGCCTGCCTTCGACCTCGGCGCGAATAAAGACCCGGTCTCCATGTACCTGCAAGATATCTACACCATCGCCGTTAACCTGGCGGGTATTCCTGGCATCAGCGTTCCCGCAGGCTTTGCGGGCGGTCGCCCGGTAGGCTTACAGATATTGGGCACCCACTTTGCCGAAGCGCAGTTGCTTAACGTTGCGCACCAGTTCCAGCAAGCCACTGACTGGCATCTTCAACTGCCTGCCTTTGCCGAGGAGAACGCCTAATGCAATGGGAAACCGTGATTGGGCTGGAAGTCCACGTTCAGCTCGCAACGCGCTCTAAAATTTTTTCTGGTGCCTCCACCGCGTTTGGTGCCGAGCCCAACACCCAAGCCTGCGCCGTTGATTTGGGCCTGCCGGGCGTCCTGCCAGTACTAAATGAGCAGGCCGTGGCCATGGCCGTGCAGTTTGGCCTCGCCGTCCACGCTGAGATTCCTGAAGTCTCGGTGTTTGACCGCAAAAATTACTTCTACCCGGATCTTCCCAAGGGTTACCAAACCAGCCAGATGTACCACCCCATTGTGGGTGCTGGTGACGTTGAGATTACCCTGGATGATGACACCACCAAACGGATTCGCATCCACCACGCCCACCTGGAAGAGGACGCGGGCAAGTCGCTGCACGAAGACTTCCACGGTATGACCGGCATCGACTTGAACCGGGCAGGCACGCCGCTGTTAGAGATCGTTTCAGAGCCAGATATGCGCAGTGCGAAAGAAGCGGCCGCCTATCTCAAAGCGATTCACTCCATCGTGACTTACCTGGGCATTTCCGACGGCAATATGGCCGAAGGCTCGATGCGCTGCGACGTCAACGTGTCGGTGCGCCCTAAAGGCCAAGAGGCGTTTGGTACTCGCGCAGAAATTAAAAACGTTAACTCGTTCCGCTTTGTGGAGCGCGCCATTGCGTTCGAAGTCGAACGCCAGATCGAGTTGATCGAAGATGGCGGCAACGTAGTGCAAGAGACCCGTCTATTCGACCCCGAGCGCGACGAAACCCGCAGCATGCGCACCAAGGAAGAGGCGAACGACTACCGCTACTTCCCCTGCCCCGACCTGCTGCCGGTGGTGCTGGATCAAGCCTACCTGGATCACCTGCGCAGCCAACTGCCGGAGCTGCCCGCCGATAAGCGTGCCCGCTTCCAGAATGAGCTGGGCCTGTCGGCTTACGACGCTAACGTGCTATCAGCCAGTCGTGAAATGGCGGAGTTTTTCGAAGAAGTACACCGGGTATGCGGCGACGCCAAGCAGGCGGCCAACTGGGTACAGGGCGAACTTTCCGGCGCGCTGAACCGCGAGAATCTGAGCATCCAAAATAGCCCAGTGTCAGCCCAACAGCTTGGCGAACTCATCAGACGTGTGCTGGATGACACCATTAACGGTAAAGCCGCTAAGCAAGTGTTCCAAGCGCTATGGAATGGCCAGGGCGAGAGCGCGGATGCCGTCATCGAGGCCAAAGGCTTAAAGCAGGTGACCGACACCGGCGCGATTGAAGCGATGATCGATCAAGTCATTGCCGAAAGCCCGGCACAGGTGGCTCAGTACCGTGATTCCGAGCCTGAGAAACGTGGCAAGATGATTGGCTACTTCGTGGGCCAGGTGATGAAGGCATCACGCGGTACCGCCAACCCACAGCAGGTCAACGGCTTGCTGAAAGAGAAGCTGGATGCGCTGTTATAGAAAACGCGCACAGGTGCGGTGATAGACCACAAGCGGCTGCTTCGGCAGCCGCTTTTTTATGGCTGATTTTTATGACTCAGTTTTATGACTAAGACAGCTGGCTGGGCTGGGTAAAGCGCTTAAGCTGCGCGCAGCCCGCCGCCCAGACGTCGGCCTCTAGCTCTGCGATGGCTGCGGTGGGAAAGCCCACGCCCTGACTTGGCGTGCCTTCGACCAACAAGCCAGCCAAGTCGCCCACCAAGGGCATGTGGCTGACCAGCATAATCGGCGCGTCATCACGATGAGTGAGCAACCACTCGCTCACATCGCTCGGCGGGTCTTCCGGGGTAATAAACGACAGCGTGTTGAGCGGCGCGCCCAAGGCATCGCTAATCCGCTGGGCGGTTTGCTGAGCGCGCACATAGGGGCTTGCGTAGAGCATTGGCAGCGCCAGCTCGCCCTGCTCAACGCGCGATGCCAGCCAGCGGGCCATGGTATCTGCCTCGCGCTCGCCGCGGGGCGTGAGTGGTCGGGCGTGGTCAGGAAAGCCGGGGGCGGCTTCGCCATGGCGCATAATCAATACGCTATTCATACCGCTATTCATGGCAACCTCCGCTGTTGTGTTGGTCCTGGTGGGCCTGCTCGCGATGCGCCTGCTGAACCGCTTCCCGGGGCAGGATAAATTCCACATCGCTGCTCTGCTCTCCCATCATGAGCGTACTCGCCATTTCTTGTGCCGGCACCCCATCGAAGAGCACACGGTTTAAACCTTCGGCCAACGGCATATAAACGCCCATCTCGCGGGCTTTGGCACAAACGAGCTTCACCGTATTAACCCCTTCAGCTACTTGCCCAAGGGCTTCCACCGCTTCTTCTAAATTCCGCCCCTCCCCAAGTGCGTAGCCGACTCGGTAATTGCGCGACAGGTTAGAAGAGCAGGTAACAATCAAATCACCCACTCCCGCCAACCCCAAAAACGTCATCGGGTTCGCCCCTTGGGCAACGGCAAAACGGCTCATCTCGGCCAGCGCCCGAGTCATCAGCATGCTACGGGTGTTCTCACCCATTCCTAACGCCGCTGCCATACCTGCGGCAATGGCATAAATATTTTTCAGCGCACCACCCAGCTCAACGCCATGGCGGTCGTTACTGGCATATACGCGAAAGTAGCGGCAGCCTAGCGCCTGCTGAACCCGTGTTCGAGTGAGCGCATCAGCACTGGCAATCACTGTGGCGGTCAGCTGCTTGTCGGCAATTTCCGAGGCTAAATTGGGTCCGGCAATCACGCCAATATGCGGAAAGCCGGTCTCCTGCTCCAGCACCTGACTCATTAGCATAAAGCTATCTTGCTCAATGCCTTTGGTAGTGCTGACCAAGATTTGCTCAGGCGTGAGCCAAGGCTTAGCCGCCTGCACCACGCTGCGAAAGGCTTTCGACGGGATGGCAATCAGCACCAGCTCAGCGCCGGTTAGCACCGTCTTTAAGTCGGTGGACGCTGTGACTGCCGGATTGATCGCATAGTCGGGTAGATAGCGCCCGTTGCGGTGCTCTTGGTTGATCTGCGCGACGAGCGCTTCATCACGCATCCACTGGCGCACATTGGCGCCGTTATCAGCAGCGATACTGGCCAGCGCGGTGCCAAAACTACCGCCTCCCAGCACCGCAACGTTACTTTGCTGCTCTGCCATAACCATGTCCTGAAGTTCTTATGCGTAACGGTGGACCTGCATACCACCCATTTTTATAAGCACTACCTTAGCAAAACAAGCGGCCCGCTTGGTAAACCAAGCGGGCCGCCATTAACGAGCTTAATCCATTACGCCGTTAACACATTATTGAGACGCTTCACATAAGCAGCGGGATCATCCAGGTGACCGCCTTCTGCAATAATCGCCTGATCCAATAGAATGTGGGCTAGCTGGCCGAACAGGTCGCCCTCAGCACTTTCCAAACGCGCTACCAGCGCATGGTTGGGGTTAAGCTCCAGAATGGGCTTCACCTCCGGCAGCTTCTGGCCTGCGGCTTCCATAATGCGGCGCATTTGGTAGCCCATCTCGTGCTCGGGCAGTACCACACAGGCGGGTGAATCGGTCAGGCGATGGGTGATTTTCACCTCTTGAACACCGTCGCTCAGCGCCTCTTTGACGCGCTTCACGAGATCCTCTTTCGCCTTGGCAGTCTCTTCCTGGGCTTTTTTCTCGGCTTCGTCCTCGACATCGCCCAGGTCCAGCTCGCCTTTCGCCACGTCGGCAAACGACTTATCGTCAAACTCCGTCAGGTGGCTCATCAGCCACTCATCGATACGGTCAGAGAGCAGCAGCACCTCGATGCCTTTCTTACGGAAGATTTCCAGGTGCGGGCTGTTTTTCGCTGCGTTGAAGCTATCCGCTACCACGTAGTAGATCTTTTTCTGGCCCTCTTTCATGCGCTCGACATAATCCGCCAGGGAGTGCTCCTGGGCGGCCGTGTCGGTATGCGTGGAGGCAAAGCGCAGTAGTCCGGCGACTTTCTCGCGGTTGGCGAAGTCTTCGCCCGGCCCCTCTTTCAGCACGCTGCCGAAGGTGTTCCAGAAGGTTTGATACTGCTCGCTGTCTTTAGAGAGCTTCTTGAGCATGTCCAACGCGCGCTTGGTCAGCGCCCCTTTGATCTTATCGACCTTGGGATCCTGCTGTAGCAGCTCACGGGAGACGTTCAGCGACAGGTCACGAGTATCCAGTACGCCTTTGATAAAGCGCAGGTAGAGCGGCAGGAACTGTTCGGCGTCGTCCATGATGAAGACGCGCTGAACATAAAGCTTCACACCACGAGAGCCGTCACGGTCAAACATATCGAACGGCGCGCGGCCAGGCACATACAGCAGGCTGGTGTACTCTAACTTGCCTTCAACCTTGTTGTGACTCCAGGTGAGCGGGTCGCTAAAGTCATGGGCAACGTGCTTGTAGAACGCCTTGTACTCATCGTCAGACACCTCACTCTTCGGGCGTGCCCATAGCGCGGTGGCTTCGTTAACGGTTTCCCAGGTAGTCACTTCGCTACCTTCGATCTCGTTACCGTCGTCATCCTTCGCCGTTTCTACCTTCGGCATACGCACCGGCACTTCGATATGGTCGGAGTACTTACGTACCAAGCTCTGCAGGCGATAGTCGTCGGCGAACTCTTTCGCATCATCTTTGAGATGGAGGGTAATTTCGGTGCCGTGTACATCCAGCTCAATATCAGCAACGGTAAACTCACCTTCGCCTTTCGAGCGCCACTCAACGCCTTCCGAGGCCGCCGTTCCCGATTTACGCGTGCGTACCGATACTTCGTCGGCCACAATAAAGCCAGAGTAGAAACCGACACCGAACTGACCAATCAGCTTGGCATCTTTTTGCTGCTCGCCGGAAAGCTGCTTCAAGAACTCCGCCGTGCCTGAACGGGCAATGGTGCCCAAGTTAGCGATCACATCTTCCCGGTTCATGCCAATGCCGTTATCCCGCAGGGTAATGGTGTTGGCATCGCGGTCGTGTTCGATTTCGATACGCAGCTCGCTGTCGCCTTCGTACAAGGCATCGTTGTCGAGTGCCGCATAGCGCAGTTTGTCGCAGGCATCCGCAGCGTTGGAAATCAACTCGCGTAAGAAAATCTCCCGGTTGGAGTACAGGGAGTGGATCATCAGGTTAAGGAGCTGCTTAACTTCCGTTTGAAAGCCAAGAGTTTCTTCGTGGGTCGCAGTCGTCATGCGCTTAGCCCTCATTGATCACGTGTGCTTAGCGCCCCTGCCCTTCGGCAGGAGCGGAAAAGGTGGTGAACTCAATATGGGGATAAGCGAAGGGATTTCAAGAAGGTGTATGCGAAGAAGCGGTGTTTGACTCAGCAGCATATTTCCAGGCGCGGTAGTCGGCCAGCTGTGCATCGACGCGATTGAGCAACCAACCCACAATCAATACATCATCAACGACGCCAAGCAGTACCAGAAAGTCTGGAATTAAATCAAACGGCATCACCAAATACGCTAAGGCCAGCGCCATAGTGCCGAACGCGGACCAAGGAATAGGCCTAAAGTCTCCCCGCAGCACATCGCGGGTCATCGGTAAAAAGAGTTTCAGCGCACGGGCAATACGTTTAATCGCCCAGGCGCGCGTTTTCAGTCGACGAAATAACCACCAAGTGGATAATCGTGCCATCGTAATTGAATCCTCCAAGTGTCACGATTGTCTGAACACTATTTATCCGCATAGTTCACTTGTCTGTATAGTTCACTATTGCGCCTTTGACCCTACCAGCGAGCAAGAGGGAGTGCCATGCAGGCCACGCCATTTCGTTCTACCCTTCGCACCCTGTGCGCAGCGGTTATCATCGGCCTACCCACAAGTGCGTGGGCGACCTCCGATGACGCCATGCGTGATGCACTCGAAGCCGCACGCCAGCAACAGTGGCAGCAAATCGATGAGCGCGCCATTGAGGGGCACATTCTCAGCGGCTATGTAGAGTATCACCGTTTACGCAACCAGCTCCCCAACGTCGCAGCCAGCCAAGTGCTTCAATTTATTGACCAGCACGCCGACTCCCCCCTCTCAGAGTGGATGCGTGGTCAAGCGATTGCCAAATATGGTCATGCGGGACGCTACGGCGACCTGCTCACCGTCGCCGATGGCGAGCCTTCTGGCACTGCGCGCCAGTGCTACTACTACACCGCGCTACTTGACCGCGAGCCAGAACAATCACGCAGCGCGGGCTTAGCGCTATGGCGGGCAGGCAGCTCTCAGCCTGACGCTTGCGACACACTGTTTAACCGTCTTCGTGCTGATGGCACTATCAACGCCACGGCCATCTGGGAGCGTAAGATGCTGGCCTGGCAAGCGGGTGAGACGCGCCTAAGCAGCTATTTAGGCGGACTGCTAAGCGGCCAGTGGCAAACCGCTTTGGATACGGTAGAGAGGGTTAACGCTAACCCGAGCAACATCACCTCTGCACCAGCGTGCTTAGGCCCAGAGTGCGCGGCCACTGCCGCTTTTTATCAGGCCGCTATGCAACGTTTCACAAGAGAGGATACCCCCGCCGCCTTTGCCGCTTGGCAGCAAATAGCATCACGCTTAAACCTAATGCCTCAATACCACCAGGCTATTGAAGAGGAGCTAGCATTCTACGCGCTAGTGCGCGATGTGCCCGACACATTGGGTTGGGTCGATAGTGTCCTGCCCTCTTTAAAGAGCGAGCGAGTGTTAGAGCTGCGGGTGCGTCGCGCCCTAGCAGACCGCCAGTGGACCGATGTTATGCACTGGGTGGCTGAAATGCCTGCCAGCCAGCAAGAGAGCAGCCGCTGGCAGTACTGGCTAGGCCGGGCCAACGAGCAGCTTGGCAACCGTGACGCGGCCATAGCGCGCTACCAACAGGCGGCCACTGACCGCAGCTTCTACGGCTTCGCCGCTGCCGATAAAATCAATCAGCCTTACCGGCTTAACCACGAGCGCAATCACTTCGATGAAGCAACCCGCGAGCAGACCGCACAACTACCCGTGGTGCAGCGTACCGAGGCGCTGCTGCGTATTGGCGAAGACGGGTTAGCGAACAGCGAATGGCTCCATGCCGTCCAACATGGAACGCCCCAGCAAGCCCGCGCGCTTGCCGACTACGCCGCCCATCAGCAGTGGCACGCCCGGCTAGTACAAACCACTATTGCTGGCGAGATGTGGGATGCGTTGGAGTGGCGCTTTCCACCCGCTTACCGCGATGACTTTTTGGCTTGGGGTCGTCAAACCGGCGTTGACCCTTATCTGCTGATGGCAATCACTCGCCGAGAAAGCGCCTATAACCCGGTTGCTCTCTCTCCTGCAGGTGCACGTGGCTTAATGCAGTTAATGCCGGGCACTGCCGCTCAGGTGAGCCGCCAGTTGGGGCTTAACGACCCCGGGCCTTATGGCGTACTGGAGCCTGAACTGAATATTCGCCTGGGTAGCACTTACCTTCGCGACAAGTTAGAACGCTATCAGGGCAACCGCTTAGCGGCGACTGCCGCTTATAACGCTGGCCCTGGTCGAGTTGATCAATGGTTAGGCACTAATAGCATGGAGTCGTTTGATCTGTTCGTGGAAAGCATTCCGTTTCGCGAAACCCGTGACTATGTTCAAGCAGTACTGAGCTATCGAGTCATTTTTGAAAGCTTGGCAAACGGCGGTAGTAGTGAAGGCGTATCGCTGCTCAACGAAACCGAGCAGGCGGTACGTTATGACCGCGCGTTAGTGCAACGCTGATACTCAACGCCAGTCAATCACGCCCGGTTACACCGGGCGTTGTTCTAACGCGAGACGCACGCCAAACACCACCAAAACCGCGCCAGTGGCGGCATTCAAGGTTTGTGCAAAGCGTGCGCTGGCAAGCCACTTACTGGCGCCTCCCACCATCAGCACCACGCTGATCTGCCAGATATTAGCAATGACAAAATGTACGCCTGCCAGCCAGAGTGATTTCAGCAGCGCAGGGTCGGTGGGTGCGATAAATTGCGGCAAAAACGCCATATAGAAAATCACGGTTTTAGGATTCAGCACATTCGAAAGAAGCCCCTCTTTGATCGGCTGCCAAAGCGGCACTGGCGTGGACTCCTTCATAACACCTTTCACCGGCAGCGGTGTTCCCTGGCGAGCTGCCAGCAGACTAGTGATACCCAGCCAAATCAGATATGCCGCCCCTGCCAGCTTCAGCATATTAAACGCCCAAGCCGACTGCAGCAGAATGAACGAAATCCCTAACGCAGAAACGGTGGCATGCACAAACAAGCCGCAGCAAATCGCTACGCTAGTGGCCACCCCATCCCGAATCCCGCCTCGCGCTGTATTACGGATCACCAAGAGCGTGTCTACCCCTGGGCTTATCGATAGCAGCGTAATTGCCACAACGAAAGGGATAAACTGCGCATCAATAAGATTGAGTTCCATCATGGGCCAGGCTCGCTGAGTGATAAAAAATCTTAACCACGTCACTACTGGACGTGCTGATTATTTGCTTCTAAAGTGGATTTGGTAGGTAGGCAATGAGCCACCTGCTCAATCATTAAGCACGTTAAGGATATGAACGATGGCAACTGGCACTGTCAAGTGGTTCAACGACACCAAAGGTTACGGCTTCATCTCTCCCGATGACGGCGGTGACGATCTCTTTGCCCACTTCTCCGAAATTCAAGCTGAAGGTTTTAAGACCCTGCAAGATGGTCAAAAAGTCAGCTTCGAGGTGACTCAGGGTAAAAAAGGCCTTCAGGCTTCCAACATTCGCGTTGCCTAAACAGCGCTGAATGGATAAAGGCCCGCCATAGCGGTAATGCCAGTCAGTTAAGAGTTTCACCAATGAGCTGACAATGCGATATTCCGGTATCAGTGATTCTCTGATACCGGATTTTTATGCATTTTAGT
>NZ_JBITWC010000023.1:0-74816 GCF_044543515.1 Vreelandella lionensis
TAGACGAGAACGGTCATACCCGCGTGCTGTTCGGACACGACCACAAAAATATGCGGTTAGAAAAATGCCAGTCAGGCTTAACTGACTGGCATTACACCGTGAGGTGGGTTTTTTGTCATCTAAGAAGCTAAGCGTTTTCTGCGTTGGACAGCAGCGCTTACCTGTCTTAGGAGGCGTTGCGGTGCGGCAGATCAGACTGCGCAATCTGGTCATTGTTGCTGTTTGAGTGATGCGCTTCAGAGCTAGGCTCGATAACGGTGTTTTTAGCAGCATCACCGTTCACACGCGTCAGATCAGCGGGCGTCAGGTTTAAGCTTTCTGTGCTGTGGTTCACAGAAGAGCTGGCATGAACGATTTCATTGAGCTCAGCAGAGCCTTGTTCGGCTAGAGCCGCTGTAGAGGTCAATGTTAGGGCGATAGCGGAAATAAGGGTCAATTTTTTCATGGGTCATACTCTCTATAAATAGTGGATTCGTTTAAAAGCGTTGTGATGTGTCGTGTCAGAACGTGCGCTAATAATAAGCGCGCTAAACAAATAGTAAAATTGATTAAAATTGCTGGGTTTGTTCGATTTTTTAAACTTTCGTCTAAGATGCTAGGCTTGGAACATGTCGTGGAGAATTTGTGAAGAAGCATCAGAATCATTAGCGACATAACCAATGGTTTTTACGAACGATGTATTCTGCTTTTTTCAGCAGAGTTTTTGCCGGTGAAACGGTATGCTCATTACGAAACGAGCGGGCAGACCCTTGCGGGCAGTTTTATACGGGGAATCAAGGATGTTGCGGAACACACGCAGCGGTTGGGGTGTCATTAGTATTCTTTTTCACTGGCTCAGTGCCCTGACGATCATTGGGTTGTTTATTTTGGGCTGGTGGATGACCGGATTGGGTTATTACGATCCTTGGTATAACCAAGGCCCCTGGGCTCATCGCTCGATAGGTATTTTGTTACTACTGGCGACCGTAGGCCGCTTAATATGGCGTTTTGCACAGCCCACGCCTGCGGGAGAAGGCAGCCGCTTAGAGCAAGCTGCTGCTCACCTGGGCCATATAGCGCTTTATGTACTATTACTGCTTGTGTTGACCAGTGGGTATTTGATTTCCACAGCGAATGGCCGCGGTATTAGCGTGTTTGGATGGTTTGAGATTCCTGCGGTGCTGCACGATCTGCCGAATCAGGCAAGCCTTGCGGGGGAGGTTCATTGGTATAGCGCGATTGCGCTAATGCTGTTGGCGGGTGGTCATGCCCTGGCAGCGTTAGTACATCACTACCGGTATCGTCATACAACGCTGAGTCGGATGGTAAACCCCCGCTATAGCCGAACCAGCCTCTGATTGCTGGGTGACAATTTTTGAACGCTGTCGGGTAAGGTAGAGGCAACGCCGACAGTGCCCATAAAGGAAAGAAAGGAGATGGAAATAATGATGAAGAAAAGCGTAATGGCAGTGGCCGTAGCGGCAGCGGCGATGGTTCCTTTGAGCCAAGCACAGGCAGCGGACTACCAGATTGATACGGAAGGCCAGCACGCCTTCGTTCAATTCAAAATTAACCACCTGGGCTTCTCCTACATCCTGGGCAGCTTTGAAGAGTTCGACGGCCAGTTCTCTTACGATGCTGACGATCTGGACGCTTCTTCTGTCGAAATGGAAGTTCAAATTGATAGTCTGACCAGTAATCATGCTGAGCGTGACCGTCACATCTTGAGTGGTGACTTCCTGAATGCCAGCGAATTCCCCACGGCGACGTTTACTTCTACCGGTTTTGAATCTACCGGCGACAATGAAGGCGTTGTGACCGGTGAGCTAACGCTGCATGGTCAGACTCAAGAGATCGAAATGCCGGTAACGCTGATGGGGGAAGGTGAAGATCCCTGGGGCAATTACCGTGCAGGTTTTGAAGGCAGCACGATGCTTACCCTCGGCGATTTCGGTATTAACATGAGCGATTTCCCGGAAGCTATGCACGAAGTTGAGCTGTACGTGACGTTTGAAGGTATTCGCCAGTAAGCGATACGGTTTAAAAACGCCGCCACCCTAACGGGTGGTGGCGTTTTTTGCGTTTAGTATTCCTACATTTATGACGCTAAGGAGTCAGTTTTTGGCAGCTGTCATGCAACAACGCGAGTTGGCGATAACCCTATGGCGGCAAACGTGGCCGATGGCCATTGGCGTGCTGGCGCTATTGGGTTTTCAGCTTGTGGACAGTGCGTTTATCGCACGTTTAGGCACTGCGCCGCTGGCGGCTCAGTCGTTTACCTTTCCTCTGTCGTTTTTGATCATTGGTATACAGGTGGGAATGGGCATTGCCATCGCCGCGCTGATTTCCAGAGCATTAGGAGCAGGAGAGCAGGCGAGGGCCAAGCGGCTCTCAAGTCTAGTGCTGATTGCTGGTGGGGCGGTGATTGCCGTACTGGCAGTGGCGTTATGGCTGCTTCAGGTGCCGCTCTTTCAGCTGTTGGGGGCGGACGAAACGGCGCTGACGTATATTCGTGCCTACTGGGGGCCTCAGCTATTTTCTGCCTGGTTAGGGGCGCTGCTTTACTTTATGTATAGCGTTTTTCGTGCTCACGGTGATACACGCATGCCCGGCAAGATGATGGTGCTCAGTAGCCTGATCAACCTAGCGCTCGATCCGCTGTTTATTTTTGGTGTAGGTGGCTGGGAAGGTTGGGGGCTTCCGGGGGCAGCGTGGGCGACTGCCGTGGCGTTTTCCGTTGGGCTGTTGCTAACAGGGGCTAAATTGCGGCGCTGTCAGTGGGCGACAATGGATGATATTGGGCAAGAAGCTGTGCGCTCATGGCGGCCTTTTACAGGCATTGCCGCTCCCGCGATGGTCAGCCAGTTAATGCCGCCGCTGGCGGCAATGCTTGCCATTGCCGCAGTGGCGGGCTTAGGCGACACCCAAGTAGCGGCGTGGGGGTTAGCGAGTCGCCTTGAGACGCTATCGTTGATGGTGATTCTTGCCATGACCATGTCACTCCCCCCTTGGCTGGGGCGCTGTTATGGCGCGGGGGATTGGGGGCAAATTCAGCAGCTTATGCGCCTAGCATTAAAAGTGGCCGTGATCTGGCAGCTAAGCCTTGGCGTGCTGCTGGCGTTAGCGTCGCCGTGGGTGGCCATGGCCTTGGCAGGCAATCCAGAGGTGCAGAGTGAACTTGCTCTGCTGATTCGCTTTATGCTGCCAAGCTATGCGGCGCTTGGTGTCTGTATGCTGGTCGTATCGGCGGGTAATGCGCTGGGGTGGCCGCTTAGGGCAATGCTGCTTTCCAGTGCGCGGCTGTTTATCTGCTACTTGCCCTGTTTATGGCTAGGGGCAGAGCTATTTGGCTGGACGGGCCTCGCTGCTGGTGCAGCTATCGGCAACCTACTGGCCGGGCTAACGGCGTGGGTCTTGCTGAAGCGTATCCTCTCCCGCCCGCATCGGCAGGCGGGAGCGTCAGGCTAGCTTAGCGTTTATGGGGGGCTTCTTGGAACGAGAAGTACGTAAACAGCAGGGCCATGGCTAAGTAGCCCATCACAAATTCCGGCGCGGCGTTAAAAGCGAGTTTGGGCGCATGCATTAAGCCGACAAACGAGAAGCCTGCGGCTATCACAGCAAACGCGGCTGCTCGTCGGAATTGGTGATCAAGCACAGACACTGTCATGGCACCCAAGAAAATGGCCATAAACATAGCGCCTTGCCCCATCACCACAATTGCGCTGGAGATATCGCTCACAACTTCGCCTGCGGCTCGGTTAAAGCGCGTCATTACATAGTTGGCAAAGTAGGGCAGCATTGCCAGGGCAATGGCGGGGTAGTAGCGGGTATCGTTAGCTTGGAACGCCGTGGCAATCATCGACATGCCCACAAATACCAGAATGGGGGCAACGACGGAGACCGGAATAATGGCGGCCAGGGCGGCAATCAGCCCAAACATGGTGGCCAGTGCATAGACGGCACCGTTGAGCAGGCTGTAACCGCGACCCGCGCCCATCCATTTCGCGCCCACCGTAGCGATATAAACCGTCGTTGGAAACACCCCACCAAACAGCGCGCCGATCATGGTGCCTACTCCGTCTACCGCTTGGCATTCACGCACGTCGTATTTGTCCCCTGCGGCTTCCATTGCCTCGACATTGTTCATAGTTTCGATGGCGTTATAGAGAGTAATCGGTAGCACGACGGTGAGCACGGCCAGCATACCGGTAAACAGCAGGCCTAGCCCTTCAAACCAGGCGAGGTTAGGTAGCAGCGGGTAAAAGCCCAAATGAGTGAAGGCATCGCTGAATCGCTCGCTACCCGCATCGCCAATCAGATAGGCCATGGCGGTGCCAACGACAATGGCAAACAGTGAGGTGGGCAGCTTGAAGGGCATGCTAACCCGGGCAACCAAACCGACAATAATAATACCCAGTACCAACAAGCCGATGACGGGCATTTCCAGCGTTTTGAACAGCATTTCACCGGCAATAAACGTCAGCGCTACGCCCGCGACTGCCCCCAACATGGCGGCACGGGGGAGGTGATATTGCACCCAGCGGCCAATCACGCTAATCACGGCTTCAATAGCACCGCTGATAAAGCAGGCGGCCACGGCTACTTTCCAGGCCAGTTCCGCGTCTCCAGTCAGCTGTTTGGCAGGGAGTAATACGCCGAAGAGGAAAACAAACATCACCGGGGTAGAGATGCCGTAAGAGAGTGCGGTGACGTCGCTACGGTTCTCTTTGCGAGCAAGTCTTGCGGCACTCCAAGCGTAATAAAAATTGCCTACCATCACCGCAACTGCGGCGCCGGGGAGTACTTGGCCGTAAACAATTGAGGTGGGGAACCCCATGCCTAACATCGTAATCGCGATGATAACGAAGTTGGCAATATTGTTTTGAAAGAGCGCGAAGAAGGCGTCGGTATCTTCTTTTTTGTACCACGGGTAGTGAGTGTTGGCAGCCGCCATGTTAGGCCTCTTGGTTATGGTGTGTTGTATACAAGGCAGCGCTGAGTGTGCCGAAAATTTGACTAATCGGTCAAGCGTTGCTTTGCAACGAGCGCCGCGCGGGCGCCCCAGGCTCTGGCGGCGAACGCGCAATTGTACACAACATTTGCCAAGGGGTTGATAATCTTATGGCTTTTCGAAATAGCCAGTTGTTACCAACAAAAACGCCCAGGCGCTTGGCCTGGGCGTGGATAGCGTATGCTGTTGGTTAGTCGTTAACCGCAGCAATGGCTTTGGCGAGGTAGGGCAGATTTTCATGGGAGAAGCCTGCTACGTTCGCGCGGCCAGAGCGCACCATATAGATGCCGAACTCGTCGCGCAGACGATCTACCTGTTCCGGCGTGAGGCCGGTGTAAGAGAACATGCCGCGCTGCTCGGCAACGCAAGCGTACTTCTCATCCAGGCCGTAAGGCTTCAGGGCTTCGACGAAGTCACGACGCAGCGTGTTGATCCGGTCACGCATTTCGGTCAGCTCTTCGCGCCACATGGCAGAAAGCTCTGCATCATGCAAAATCTCGCTGACAATCGCACCGCCGTGGGCTGGCGGGTTAGAGTAGTTTTCACGGGCGACAATAGCCACCTGGGAGCGAACGTTCTCCATCTGCTCGGCGTTTTTAGCGACCAGAATCAAGCAGCCCGTGCGCTCACAGTAAATACCAAAGTTCTTGGAGCAGGAACTGGTGATGATCACTTCATCCAGGTTCTCAGCTAGCAGGCGAACGCCATAGGCGTCTTCATCAAGGCCTTCACCGAAACCTTGGTAAGCGAAGTCGACGAGTGGCAACAACTGGCGCTCTTTCAGTACCGCCAGCACTTCTTGCCACTGTTGTTGAGAAAGATCAAAACCGGTCGGGTTGTGGCAGCAGGCATGCAATACTACTACATCGCCTTCGGGGATCTTTTTCAGCGCGGCCAACATACCATCAAAATCTAAACGGTTGTCGGCATCTACATAGGGGTACTTATGCAGTTCAATGCCGGCAGCGGTGAAAATACCGTGGTGGTTCGGCCAAGTGGGGTCGCTTACCCAAATGCCTTTACCTGGCAGTTGGCTGGCAATAAAGTCGGCTGCCAGACGTAAGGCACCGGTGCCGCCAGGGGACTGGGTAGCGCTGGCGCGGTTGGCTTTTAGCACTGCAGAGTCAGCGCCCAATACCATCGGCAGAACGACATCGCCATAAGCGGGTGCACCGTGAGAGCCAATGTAGGTTTTGGTGGTTTCATTCTTGAGCAGGCGAGCTTCTGCTTCCTTGACGGCGCGCATGACCGGCGTGTTGCCAGCGGCGTCGCGGTATACACCAACACCAAGGTCCACTTTCTGCGGGTTGGTATCTTTTTTGAAAGCTTCGATCAGCCCGAGAATGGCATCTCCAGGGACTCGCTCAATTTGCTCAAACATTTATTCGGCTACCTCGTCGGTTCTGGCGGCAAGAATGAAGTCATTAAGATGCAGGCCGTTTATTTTATGGGACCACCACGTCACCGTGGTTTTGCCCCATTCGGTCACCAATACTGGGTGATGGCCAGCCTGCTCTGCGACATCACCAACACGCTGGCTAAACGCTAGCGCATCAGCAAAATTACGAAACGTAAATTGTCTCGTCAGCTTCATGATGCCATCGTGCTCGATAATCTGCCACTCTGGAAGCGCCTTAAGATGCGCTTGGCATACGTCATAAGAGAGCGGTATAGCGCTACCACTGCAGGGTTCGCACTGCGACTGAGCAAGAGATGTCATGGTGTTAGCCTCCAAGGTTGACTCATCTATCAGGGTAGAAGGCAGACACAATCACGACCAACATCCTTTGCACTATATAACGCTCGATCGGCCCGTTCGATCAGGCTCACCAGTGGCTCTCCGCAACGATATTCAGCCACACCAATGCTGAGTGTGACGTTACCCTGGCCAATGCCAAAATCGTAGTCTGCAATGGTGTGGCGTAAACGGTCGGCAAGCTTATGGCATTGCTGCAGCGAGGTAAGCGGCAGCACTACCATAAACTCTTCACCCCCTAGCCTTGCCACCATATCTTCACAGCGAAGCAGTGACTGCGTCACATCGGCTAGCTGTGCCAGAACGCTATCACCTTGTAGATGACCCCAGCGGTCGTTGAGCCGTTTGAAGTGGTCGATATCGATCATCATGATCGAAAGCGGCGTACCGTGGCGTGTGCTCAGCGATGTGAGGTGGGTTAATTGCCCCATCAGTTTGCGCCGATTAGGTAGGCCGGTCAGCGGGTCGGTATCGCTTAGTTTGCGCAAGCGAAGCTCTTCCAGCACTTGGTCAGTAATATCCAGCATAATGCCGTTCCAGCGTACCCCCGACTCCATTGGCTCGGGGTTAGCGCTAACGGCGATCCAGTGCGGTTTTGCTTTAGGAAAGGGCAGCCTGAAACGCGTATTTAACGGCAGCATCCAGCGCGCGGAGCGCTCAATGGCTGACATCACCTTAGGGTGATCATTACCTGTCAACTGTTCGATTAGTTGGCTTGCATTGGTCGCTAGCTGCTGTCTGTCAACATAAGCAAGCGCCATGCCGCCGCCCTCTAGGTAAGGGAAGTGCATATGGCCGCTATGGGAGCGATAGAATTGAAAAAGCACCCCAGGGATATGTGGAACTAAGGTATCAGCACTTTGAGGAATGGCTACAGGAGGTACAGGTGCATCATTCACGGGCATGCGTGAATCTCCAATTTTATGCCTGTTGTAATTTAGCCGTGAAGATTAGCGGTAAAATCGTAAACAATATGTAAGCTTTTGCTGACAATTCATCTTTTTTTAATATTTTTTGGTAATTAAAAATTGCTTATCTATTCCATTTTTGTTGTTTTGCCGT
Organism: Vreelandella lionensis; assembly: GCF_044543515.1. Taxonomy (NCBI): domain Bacteria; kingdom Pseudomonadati; phylum Pseudomonadota; class Gammaproteobacteria; order Oceanospirillales; family Halomonadaceae; genus Vreelandella; species Vreelandella lionensis. The sequence continues at coordinate 7,809 of NZ_JBITWC010000023.1, forward strand.
AAAAATGACAAAAGTTGGGGCGGATTATGCTTTTTATTCTTTTTTGAAATATTAAAAAATATTTTAATTCTATTTGGTGGTCGCTTTGGTTACGCAGAAATTACATACGGGCGCCGTTACGGCAACAGCATCTGAAGCGACGCCGCGTTCCCAGGGGCGCGTTAGCTTGGTAGGGGCTGGCCCAGGAGACCCTGATTTATTAACGTTAAAGGCTTACAAACGACTTTTGAGTGCGGAAGTCGTGTTGTATGACCGCTTGGTTAGCGATGAAATTTTGGCACTGTTACCCGCAGAGACCGCGCGCTACTACGTGGGCAAAGCGCGCTCCTCCCATAGCGTCCCGCAGGAGGATATCAATCAATCGCTGGTAGAGTGGGCTAGGCAAGGAAAGCAGGTGGTACGCCTGAAAGGCGGTGACCCATTCATTTTTGGGCGCGGTGGTGAAGAGCTTGAGACGCTGGTCGCCGCTAATGTGCCCGTTGAGGTAGTGCCTGGCATTACCGCCGCTTCCGGATGTGCAGCTTATGCGGGCATTCCGTTGACGCATCGCGACCATGCGCAGTCGGTGCGGTTTGTGACCGGCCATCTTCAGCATGGCGAATTTACCCTAGATTGGCCCACCTTAGCTCAGCCTGGCCAAACGCTGGTGTTTTATATGGGGTTGAGCAATCTCACGTTGATCTGTCAGAAACTGATTGCCCATGGTTTAAACCCAGCAACACCTCTTGCACTGATTGAGCAAGGCACTACACAACAGCAACGAACCCACATAGGCACACTACAGCATTTGCCGGATGGCTTTTTAGCAGGTGACATTAAGCCACCCACGCTGTTAATAATTGGTAGCGTGGTATCGCTGCACCGGACGCTTTCATGGTTTGAGACTGATAGCGGAACAGCAGTTGGTTTTTCAGAGGGTAAGCATGCACGTTTAACAGATGGTTGAGCGTTTTGAGAGCCAAGCCGGGTGGCGTTATGTAATTGTCTGTGTATGCTAGTAAAGAACACTTTTAAAAAACGATCATTCACTTATCGTGCTACTTGCCACTAACGCTGCTAACGCCAGCAGCCAAGCAAAAAGAGGGACGCAGCATGTCAGAAGAAAACCGTTCAGATCAGTACACGCCAGGCCACAAGCCGGATATGAAAACGCTGTTTAAGGATAACCGGGTCAAAGGTATTGCCGGTATTGCAGCCATTGCGGTGATCTGGGCCATTATGGCGCAATCCAATTCAGGCACCCACCAGGAGCGTGTAGAGGCGCTCGAAGGGCAGCTCGCCAGCGTTGAGCAAGAGAATACTGAGCTCAGCCAGCGCCTGTCGGAAGTAGAGCAGGCCGAAGCTGATTTGACCGCCATGCGCGATGAAATGGCGTCTTTAGAGCAGCAGCAAGCAGAGGCAACTGCCAGCCTTGAGTCTGCTCAGGGAGATGTCAGCAGCGTACAGTCTCGTCTTGAAGAGTTAGAAAGCCAGCGTGAAACGCTGCAGCAGGAAGTCACTGCGTTGGAAGAGCAGCTTGCCAGCACCGAAAGCGAGTTGCAGTCGCTTCGTGAAGAGCGTGAGCAAGTGGTAAGTGAGCGCGATGAGGCGGAGGCGTCGCTTCAGCAGGTTGAAGAAGCTCGTCAAAGTGCCGAGGACGCTCGTCAGCAGGCAGAGTCTGCTCGTCAGGAAGCTGAAGAGCAGCGTCAGCAGGCTGTTGAAGAGCTAGGCGCCGCTGAAACCAAGCTAAGCGATCTTGAAACCCAAGTGACGGATGCCAATGAGCGCTTAGCGACGCTTGAAGAGGAAATTGCTGCCCAGGAGAGCGAGCTGCAAACCCTGCAGGATGAGCGCGATAACGTGGTGGAAGAGCGTGACTCGCTGCAATCAGAAGTGGACTCTTTAACTCAGCTGCGCGAAGAAGAACAGCAAAGCCTAGAGCAGGTTCGCACTGAAATGGACGACCTGATGGTGGCACTGGATATCGGTCGCGATGAAGTGGCTAAGGTCGAGAGCGATATCGAGAGCCGTGAAGAGCAGCTGGCACGTTTAGAAACACAGTTGAGCGAGTGGCGCGATGAACTCTCTACGCTGGATGAGCGTTTAAACGTAGAAGATGCTGCCTCTGGTGAGGTGCCCAGCCTAACGGGTGAACAGCAAAACCAACAAGATCAGCAAAATCAGGAAGGCCAGGACGAAGGCCAGGACCAAGAAGATAGCGCTGGTGATGACAGCAATGCAGAGAGCGAAGATGCCCAAGCGGCTGAAGAGAGCCAGCAAAGCAGCAACTAAGCACGGCGCCGTGGCTTCCGGGAGTTGATAACTCCTTTAGCGGATGTGGGGTTTCCCACATCCGCTTTTGTTTGTTGGTTTAGAAATAGACCGCTGAGGAGTATCATTCACGCCATGTTCACGATAAACAAACAACGGGAGTGCCATTGATGGATGGTGTAAAACATATTGTGGCAGTGGCATCCGGCAAAGGTGGCGTTGGTAAATCCACCGTGACCGTCAATTTAGCGCTGGCTCTGTCTGCACAGGGCTATCGTGTAGGCGTTTTGGATGCAGATATTTATGGCCCCAGCCAGGCACAAATGCTGGGTGTAGAAGAGGGTGTGCGTCCTCAGGCGGCGGCAGATAATAAGTTTCTGCCGTTGGAAGCCCACGGTATTCAGGCCATGTCGATGGCGTTTATGGTTAACACGCGGGATGCCATGGTGTGGCGTGGCCCGATGGTAGTGGGTGCGTTTCAACAAATGCTGACCCAAACTCAGTGGGATAATCTGGATTTTCTGCTGATCGATATGCCGCCGGGCACGGGTGACATCCAGCTAACGCTGGCGCAGAAAGTGCCGGTATCTGGTGCTGTGATCGTCACGACACCGCAGGACATCGCGCTATTGGATGCCCGTAAAGGCATCGAAATGTTCCGCAAAGTGAACGTGCCTGTGCTGGGCGTGGTGGAGAACATGAGCCTGTACCACTGCGAGAAGTGCGGCCATGAAGCCGCGATTTTTGGCACTGGCGGTGGCGACCGTATTGCGGAGGAGTACGACACTACCGTGTTGGGACGTTTGCCGCTGACCCTGTCGATTCGCGAGCTGGCAGATTCTGGACGCCCAAGCGTGGTTTCCGAGCCAGACAGTGCCGTTAGCCGTACCTTTGCCGAGATTGCCAGCCAAGTAGCGCAGTCCGTCAGTGCTAGCCAAAGCGGCGGCCCTACGATTTCTTTTAGCGAGTGATGAAGTAACCGATGAGCATTAAATCAGACAAGTGGATTCGCCGGATGGCGCAAAGCGATGCCATGATCGAGCCTTTCGAGGCAGAGCAGGTGCGCTATGTGAACGACCAGCGGGTGATCTCCTATGGCACTTCCAGCTACGGCTACGATGTACGCTGCGCCGATGAGTTTAAGGTATTTACCAACATTCACTCGGCGATTGTTGACCCTAAAGCCTTCGACGACAAAAGCTTTGTCGATGTGAAGGGCGATGTTTGCATCATTCCGCCAAACTCTTTTGCGCTGGCGCGGACGGTGGAGTATTTCCGCATTCCGCGTAATGTGCTGACCATTTGTCTGGGCAAATCCACCTACGCGCGCTGTGGCATCATCGTCAACGTGACGCCGCTGGAGCCTGAGTGGGAAGGGCACGTGACGCTGGAATTCTCCAACACCACCAACCTGCCCGCGAAGATCTATGCCCATGAAGGCGTCGCCCAGATGCTCTTCCTGGAGTCGGATGAGGTGTGTGAAACCTCTTATAAAGATAGGGGTGGTAAGTACATGGGCCAACGTGGCGTGACGTTGCCGCGTACCTAATACGCCTTCTGTGCTACTAAAAAAGCCTTGCCGCATCACTGCGGCAAGGCTTTTTTGTAACGGAGGCTCTTCTGAGAAATTAGGCGTCGTCGATCTCTTCATCCAGCTCTTCAGCGGCATCCGCATGGGAGAGGCGCATGCCGTACGGCGGAAGCGGGTGGCCGTCCATGGTGGCACCCTCTGCGTTGTACTGCAGGCGTCCTTCCAGGAACCACTGCACCGCAATCGGGAAGATCAGGTGCTCGCGCGCGTGGACTTTCTCCTTTAGCGTCTCCACCGTGTCATCTGAGCTAACCTGCAGCTCCGCTTGCAGCACAACGGGGCCGCCATCGAGCTCTTCAGTGACAAAGTGTACGCTGCAGCCGTGGTGCGAGGCGCCATCAGCTAATGCACGTGCATGGGTGTTCAAGCCCTGGTAAGCCGGCAGCAGTGAGGGGTGAATATTAAGCATCCGCCCCAAGAAACGCTGTACAAAACGCGGTGTTAGAATGCGCATAAAGCCCGCTAGAACGATAACGTCTGGCTCGTGGCGTTCTATCACCTTGATCAGCGCGCCATCGTAAGCATCGCGGCTATCATATTCACGATGGGGAAGTACTACCGCTTCGATGCCAGCTTCATGGGCACGTTTCAAGCCATAGGCATCGGGCTCGTTGGAGATCACTGCAACGATCTCACCGCCCAAGCGGTCATGCTGCTGAGCATCAATGAGCGCCTGTAGATTACTGCCGCTGCCAGAGATCAGTACCACCACGCGGCGTGCGCCCACAGGATCAGGAGTCATGCCGTTTAGGGTGTCGCTGCTGTAGTCGGTGCTGCTCATGCGTTGTGGCTCGCTTGGGCGTGGTCGAGTACGACCGCCTCGTCCTGGCGCTGAATAATCTGACCGATTTGATAAACGGTCTCGCCCTGGGCCTCAAGGTGCGCTTTAGCGTTCGCTGCCTGCTCTGCGGGCACCACGATGACCATACCAATACCGCAGTTCAGCACGCGGTGCATTTCGGTTTCGTTGACGTTGCCTTTGGCCTGCAGCCAGTTAAACACTTCAGGGCGCTGCCAGCTGGTGAGGTCAATGTGTGCTGCCAGGGTGTTTGGTAGAACGCGGGGGATATTTTCCAGCAGGCCGCCGCCAGTAATGTGCGAAAGGGCATGTACGGGAATGTCGGTGCCGCGCATCATGGAGAGCAGTGATTTTACATAGATGCGCGTAGGGGCCATCAAGGCATCGCCTAGTGGCTTGCCGTCAACGGTTTCTTCCAGGGAAGCATTGCTGACTTCAAGAATTTTACGAATCAGCGAGTAGCCGTTGGAGTGGGGGCCAGAGGAGGCCAGACCGAGCAGCACATCGCCTTCGGCCACCTTGCTGCCGTCGAGAATCTCTGACTTTTCTACGACGCCAACGCAGAAGCCAGCCAGGTCGTAGTCGCTGCCTTCGTACATGCCGGGCATTTCTGCGGTTTCACCACCTACCAGTGCGCAGCCTGCTAGCTCGCAGCCAGCGCCAATACCGGTCACTACGTCGGCAGCAATATCCACATCTAGTTTGCCCGTGGCATAGTAGTCCAGGAAAAGTAGCGGCTCGGCACCCGCCACGATCAAGTCATTCACACACATGGCTACCAGGTCGATGCCGATAGTGTCATGCTTGCCAAGATCCATTGCCAGACGCAGTTTAGTGCCCACCCCGTCTGTGCCTGAGACGAGTACCGGCTGTTTATAACCCGCGGGCAGCTCGCACAGTGCGCCGAAACCGCCAAGGCCACCCATCACTTCAGGGCGTGATGTGCGCTTGGCAACGTGCTTGATACGATCAACAAGGGCGTTGCCGGCATCAATATCGACGCCTGCGTCTTTGTAGCTGAGAGAGGGAGTAGCCTGGGAGGGAGAGGTCTCGGTCATGACAGGTCCTGTGAAGCCTATGCAAAGCTGCAATGCGATTGTGCTGGCAAGTAGCCAGTGCCGGAGCAATAACGGGGTGCGATTGTATCACTCAGCGACGTAAGTCGCATCGATGTGACGCGTTATCAGGTGCGCTGCGGGCAACTTTTGTTACTATTCAAGCATTACCGCTGACCGTATATCCAGGAAGGAGCGTGGAATGAGAAACTCAAGGTGGGGAATTGCGCTACTTGTCGCGCTGGTTGGCACGGTTTACTTTCTCGATGCAGTACTGATGCCCTTTATTGCTGGGTTGATATTGGCGTACTTGGCCGACCCATTGACCAATTATTTCCAACGCCTGGGAATGAAGCGTACTTGTGCAGTCAGCAGCGTGTTTTTAGTCCTGATGATTGTTCTGGCCCTGAGCTTACTTATTCTTATTCCGCTGGTGGTGCAACAGATTAAGCAACTGGGCGAAGCGCTCCCGGGCGTGCTTAACTGGATTGAAGGCGTATTGGCTCCACAGGTGCAAGAGTGGACGGGCTATGACCTCGCCTCCGAGCTGAGCAATGTACGTGAAACGCTGGTTGAAAACTGGCGTGATGCGGGTAGTCACGTTGCCCAGGCGTTAGGCCAGATTGGCCGCTCGGGCATGGCGTTTGTCTCTTGGGTCACCTATGTAGCGCTGATTCCTGTGGTGACGTTTTATTTGCTGCTGGATTGGGAGCGCATGCTTAACAATATGGCGAATCTAGTACCTCGCCAGTGGGTGGACGATACGTTTCGCTTGGCACGTCGCTGTGATGAGGTATTAGCCTCGTTTTTACGCGGTCAACTGCTGGTCATGCTTTGCTTGGGTATTATCTACGCAGTGGGTTTAACCCTGTTGGGGCTTAACTTTGGCCTGCTGATTGGCGTGCTCTCTGGGCTAGTGAGCATCGTGCCGTTTTTAGGTTTTATCGTCGGACTAGTAATTGCTCTGGTGGTGGCACTGTTTCAGTTTGATACTTGGTGGGCGCTACTAGGCGTCATTGCCGTGTTTGGTCTGGGGCAAGTGGCTGAAAGCGTGGTGCTGCAGCCGAAGCTATTAGGCGATAAGATTGGCCTGCATCCGGTAGCAGTTATTTTTGCCGTACTGGCGGGTGGGCATCTCTTTGGTTTAACTGGGGTGTTGTTAGCGCTTCCGGCGGCGGCGGTGATTATGGTGCTGCTGCGAGAAGTAAAAGATCGTTATAAAAATAGTGCGCTGTATGATGCACGGTCAGAACCATTAGAACAGCAAACACAGCATGATGAGCTGGGTCGCGACGACAAAAGGGAGTCATCATGAGCCGAGTACCGGCACAGCTACCGCTTGGGGTAGGGCTGCGCGACGATGCTACGTTTAATAATTACTACGCATCCAGTGCCAATGCTTCGTTGGTAGACCACTTAAGCCATCAGCTAATGGCTGGCTCAGAGCCGTTTCTTTATCTATGGGGCGCACCGGGCAGTGGCCGTAGCCATCTTTTGCAAGCGGCCTGCCATGCGGCCTCTGATCAAGACAAACGAGCGCTCTATTTACCTCTGGCTGATTTAGGTCATTTCCCCCCGCTGATGCTAGAGGATATTGAGCGTCTTGATTTAGTCGCGATTGATGACCTTGAGTATGTGATAGGCCGTAAGCGCTGGGAGGAAGCGCTATTTCACGCGTTTAATCGCTTACGGGATGCGGGCAAAGCATTACTGATTGCCGCCAATAAGCCTCCACGCCACTTGGAAGTAGCCCTACCGGATTTGGCATCGCGTCTTGCCTGGGGGGTAACGTTTCATCTACATCCTATGGATGATAGTGATCGCTTGGCCGCCTTAAAGCTGCGTGCGAATGTCCGCGGGATGCAACTACCGGATGACGTTGGGCGCTACATTATGCATCGTGGTCCAAGGGAGCTAGGGGAGCTGTGTCGAGCGCTGGAAACGTTGGATCAAGCGTCACTCTCTGCGAAACGCAAACTCACCATTCCTTTCGTGAAATCCGCGCTTAATTGGTAAAACGCCCCTGCCAGAGAACTGGCAAGGGCGTCATCTAACCGCTTTTAAGTTGCTGAATCGCTTTCGCGATCAGTTCAATATTAGGCAGTTTTGCTCATTTTGCTGGCAGTAGCTTGTGCCTGCTTAACGTTATCTTCCGTCAGCTTTTGGCTCTTCTGCAAGAAGTCCTGCTGCAGTGATACCACTTTGTCTGCATCACCTTTCACGCGCTCAGCCAGCTCTTTGGCTACTTTCTGCTGGCCTTCCATGTAGCTGCGCAGGCTCTCAGCGTCTTTAACGCTCATCAGCTGGCGCATTTGTGCAATGCCGGTATCAACATAGGCTTTGTTAGCGTCTAGCTGAGCGTTTAGCAGTTTTTCAGAATAGTCGATGCTGAGGCTCATGTAGGCGCGTGCCGGAGCCATAAACAGGTTATCGAACTGCTGAGTCATTTCATTGGTGTTAAAGGTACGCATAATCAACACTCCTGTGCCATTGCTAAGGTCTGTGGGCTGCTAAGCTAAACCCAAGACGATTCGTTTATCAGCGACGGCGAGCTAAGGAATGCACCGTTACTGATCTGGGTTATCTTGCATTGCAGCATAGCAAGTGGTTTTGTGCAGTGCAACAATTTGGGCAAAATAAACCTTGAGCACGTGACCAGTCAGCTTGGTGGTTTACCAAGCCGGGCGGGGTGGCTAGGCTGAAGCGTAGAGAGAATCGTTATCAATGGAGTGGTGTTAGTTCAAATGCCGCTGATGACTTAACAGGAGTGTGGAATGGATACGCGTATTGAACGAGATAGCATGGGAGAGCTTGAGGTACCGGCAAAGGCGCTTTACGGTGCCCAAACCCAGCGTGCCATTAATAATTTTCCCGTCTCAGGCACGCCCATGCCGGTGGCATTTGTGCATGCCGTGGCACGCATTAAGCTAGCGGCTGCTCGTAGCAATCACCAGCTAGGACTATTAGATGCCGAGCGCGCGCAGGCTATCGAAAAAGCCGCACAAGCGGTGATTGATGGCCAGCATGACGACCATTTCCCCATTGACGTTTTCCAGACTGGCTCGGGCACCTCCACCAATATGAACGTGAATGAGGTGCTGGCGACGTTGGCTAGCCGTGAAGGAGTCGAGGTGGCGCCCAACGATCACGTTAATATGGGGCAATCGAGTAACGACGTCATTCCCACTGCGATCCATCTCTCCGCCGCTATCGCCGTGAATGAGTCGCTGAGGCCTGCATTAGTCGCACTACAAGCGACCATTGATCGCCGTGCTGACGAACTCAGCCATGTCGTTAAAACCGGGCGTACCCATTTGATGGACGCTATGCCTTTGCGGATGGATCAAGAGTTAGGGGCGTGGTCTAGCCAGGTGGGGCAAGCCATTGAGCGCTTTGACAGTGCGATGGTGCGGTTATGCCGCCTTGCCCAGGGTGGAACTGCAGTGGGTACGGGGATTAACGCGCCAGAGGGCTTTGCTGACTTAATGGCGAAAGAACTGAGCCAACAAACGGGCCTCTCTTTTGTTCCTAACGATAGCTTCTTTGCCAGCTTGGCTTCGCAAGACGCTGCGGTGGAATTATCCGGCCAGCTGAAAGGCTTCGCCTGCGTGGTGATGAAGATCGCCAACGACCTACGCTGGATGAACTCGGGGCCGCTGGCCGGGCTGGGTGAAATTGAGCTTGAAGCGCTGCAGCCGGGTAGCTCTATTATGCCGGGCAAAGTCAACCCGGTGATTCCCGAGTCGGCGGCACAGGCGGCGGCGCAGGTGATGGGGTTAGATACGGCGATCACAGTGGCGGGGCAGAGCGGCAATTTCCAGCTTAACGTTATGCTGCCGCTGGTGGCGTCTAATCTGCTCACGTCAATTACTCTGATGAGTAATACCGCCAAGCTGTTGGCTGAGCGTGCTATCGCAACTTTCAAAGTGCGTGAAGATAACCTGCAGGTGCCGCTGGCGCGTAACCCGATTTTGGTGACCGCGCTGAACAGTGTGATTGGCTACAACGCGGCCGCCGCGATTGCTAAAAAGGCATATCAAGCAGGACGGCCGATTATCGATGTCGCGGAAGAGGAGACTGACCTGGACCGCGCCACCCTAGAGCGCCTGCTTGATCCCACCGTATTAACGCAAGGCGGTGTGCCCGAGTAACCTATTCCATCCTATGCCTAGCGATTGGGTAAAACGGTTAAGTTTGCTGCGTCTCCGTTTTGCTCTTTTCAATGGTTTCGCTGGCTTCCTGGCGCTCTTCTTGACTGGCTTCTGGTGTTTCATGCTCGTTCTGGCGAGTAGGGCGATAGCAGAGTGTGGCCAGAATAGGGAAATGGTCAGACCCAAAGGCATCCAAGCGCTGCATACTGTCCAGCGTAAAGTGCTCACTGACAAAGACGTGATCTAACGGCCAGCGCAGGACCGGGTAGTTAGCGTGAAACGTGCTGAACATGCCCCGGCCACGACGAGGGTCAAGCATGCCGCTGATGCGGCAGAAGCGTCGGGTGGTGCGCGACCAAGCAACATCGTTTAGATCGCCTGCGACCAGAGTGGCAGAAGGGTGGCGATGAATTTCCTTACCAACTAACAGTAGTTCAGCATCGCGCCAGAGCGACTTCTCGCTTTCACTGGGTGCTGGCGGACGCGGGTGAAGAGCGTATAGGCGGATTCGGTCGCCGCTTTCCAGCGTGACATAGGTATGGATAGAGGGGATGTCATCCTGAATCAGCCACTTTACCTCGGTCTCGCTGAGGGTTAGTCGCGAGTACATATGCATGCCGTAAAGATTATCGAGCGGAATTTTGACGCTATTAGGCCACTTATCCTCTAACGCTTGATCCAGTTGATCCTGCCACCACTGGTCCGACTCCAGCGTTAGCACAATATCGGGCTGGTATTGCTCAATCATACTGAGCAATTTATCCGCCTTGCGATTCGGAGTAAGCACATTGGCGATCAGCAGGGTGATTTTTTGATTGCTTGGCGCCTCATGGGTCGATTTCACTTGAACGGGCCAGAGACGCGTCCAAGGGATGATGTAACGCAGCTGTATCAGCAGGGTAAGCAGCGATAAGCCTGTCGATGCCATTCGCCATTTACCTGGCTCCAGCAGCATCCAGCTTGCTAGCGCACATACCCCAGCGAGTAAGGCAATCTGCAGGCGGGGAAACTCAAAACTGCGTATCCACCACCAGCGCAATCTTATGCGAGCAATTAACGTGGAAAGTAGCAGTAAAACGGCGATGCATCCTAGCAAAGGCCCTAGCAAAACTTACCTCCTTATTTCACGGGCGATCAGTATTAATCTATGTCCAGCTTAGTCCTTAGGTTTGATAAGTGTCGACATTATTCATAGAAACAGCGATAAGGTACTCGCTGGTAAGGGTATGAAGAATAAAAACTACTTGCAATTCAGCTATGAAGCCGTAGAATACGCATCCGTTGCACAGCAGGACCATAGCTCAGTTGGTTAGAGCGCCACGTTGACATCGTGGAGGTCGGCGGTTCAAATCCGCCTGGTCCTACCAAATTTCATATGTGCAAACCCTTTCTAGGACCATAGCTCAGTTGGTTAGAGCGCCACGTTGACATCGTGGAGGTCGGCGGTTCAAATCCGCCTGGTCCTACCAAATTTCAAAAGCCCCGCTCAATGAGCGGGGCTTTTTTGTGCGTGCGCGCCTGGCTTGCCCGGCCTTGAATCAAAGAAAGTGGGGCAGGTCTGTCTGGCGCATGAATGTAGCAACCAGTGCCTCGATGCCGGCTTGGTCTTCTTGACTAAAGCGCGCATGTTGCGGGCTGTCGATATCCAGAACACCCCAGACAAAGCCATCTGTCACGATAGGAATCACCAGTTCAGAGTTCGAGTTTGCATCGCAGGCGATGTGGTCTGCAAGGGCGTGCACATCGTCGACCCTTTGGGTGGCTTGCTCGCGTGCTGCTGCGCCACATACCCCTTTGCTAAACGGGATGGGGTGGCAGGCAGGCTTGCCCTGGAAAGGGCCCAGGCAGAGCACCTGCGCTTCGCGCTGAAGATAAAAACCGATCCAGTTCAGCTCGCTGAGCTCCTGCTGAATAAACGCGCAGGTTTGAGCGCTATTGGTTAGCCAGTCGCGGGTATCCAGCAGAGCCTCTAACTGGCGGTTTAACAGCGTGTAATCGGTGGTCGACATACCCTCTCCTTTGGTGAAAACGCATCAGGCCAGCCTCTCGGCTGGCCTGATAGTACTAGCTTAAGATCGTGCTTGAACGAGCGGTGGGGAAGATTACTCTTCAATCCAGCCCGGTACCGCTGCGCCTTTGAACAGCTCTTCGGCTTTTTCAATGACTTCGTCACGCTGGTAGGCGTCTACCAGTTGGCGAATCTCTTCACGCTCTTCATCGCCACCGCGCACGGCAATCAGGTTCACATAAGGAGACTCTGGGCCTTCTTTGATCAGCGCGTCGTCAAGGCTTAAGCCGGCCGGCTGGGCAAAGGTGTTGTTGATGAAAGCCATGTCCACGTCGGGAAGGACGCGGGGAAGCTGGGCGGCTTCGATTTCGCGGAAGCGGAAGTCGCGCGGGTTTTCGGCGATATCAATCGGCGTCGCTTCCAGGAAGGTCGGATCGTTCAGGGTGATCAGGCCTTCATTGTGCATCAGAATCAGCGCACGGCCTTCGTTAGAAGGGTCGTTCGGCAGCGCGATTTGCGCGCCGTCCGGCAGCTCATCAATGCTGTCGTACTTTTCAGAGTAAGCGCCGATGGGATACACGAAGGTGTAACCGGCAATGGCAAAGTCGTAGCCGCGGTCATTCACCATCGCCTGCATGTAGGGCTCGTGCTGGTAGGCGTTGGCATCCAGGCTGCCATCGGCCAGTGCGGCATTCGGCGTTACGTAGTCAGTGAACTCGATGATTTCGACGTTCAGGTCGTACTCTTCTTTGGCAATGCGAGCGGCGACTTCCATCACTTCGGTTTCAGGACCAGCTACGGTGCCCATTTTAATGGTACGGGTTTCCGCATTGGCAACGTTGATGGCAAGTGCAAGCGCGGTCAGGCTGCCGATAATGACTTTTTGCATGGCGTTACTCCAGTGTCGTTATGCATCGTGGTGCAATGATGAGGGAATAAGAAACGCAAGTCTAATGCGTTTTTGTTATATTTAGCTATGTCGATGAAAGGCGCTGGCTATGACTATTTACGGTCGCTTTTGCGCACTAAATAGTCGCCTAGGCTTTGGAATCCTTGTACCAGCACCACTAGAATCACCACAGTGATTAGCATGATGGTTGGGTTGAAGCGGTTGTAGCCATAGCGAATGCCAAGGTCGCCAAGGCCGCCGCCGCCTACTGCGCCTGCCATGGCTGAGTAGCTCACCAGAGTGACGAGCGTAATGGTGAGGCCAGTAGTAATGCCGCCGCGAGCTTCGGGAATCAGTACCTTGGTAATAATTTGCCAAGGCGTCGCACCCATGGATTGTGCCGATTCAATTAACCCTGGAGAAATCTCGTTGAGCGCGCCTTCAATGAGGCGAGCCACAAACGGAATTGCCGCAATGGTCAGCGGTACGGAGGCGGCGTTGATGCCGATAGACGTACCTACCAGCATGCGGGTGAAGGGGATGATGGCCACCATCAAAATGATGAAGGGAATTGAGCGGCCAATATTGGTAATGATACCCAACACTTGGTTAAGCACCGGCATCGCCAGAATTTGCCGCGGGCGGGTGACATAAAGCATTACGCCCAGCGGCAGGCCAAGCAGTGTAGCGATGACGCCGGACACTGCCACCATATAAAGGGTATCCAGCGTGGCCTGTAAAATAAGATCAAACATTGCGCTGGACATGGCCGAGTACCTCCACCTGTAGTTGATGCGCTTCTAAATAGGACATGGCTTGCTGGGTTTGCTCATGGCTGCCCAGTAATTCGGCAATCATTAGGCCAAGCGTGCGGTCCTGAATGGACTCGACTTTGGCCTGCAAAATGCTGACATCGACGCTGCACTCACGCGCCAAGCGAGAAATGAGCGGCGTGGAGACAGCATCGCCTGAGAAAGTCAGCCGCACCACCGGATGTGTATGTTCGCTGGGGCTCTCTTCCAGGCGTTCCAAAAGCTCTTTGGGAGGACTGAGCTGTAGAAAGTCGTTCAAAAAGTCGCGGCCAAGCTGGGTGGCTGGCGCAGTAAAGAAGTCGCCGACTTCCGCGTCTTCTACCAGCTTGCCGTCAGAGATCAGGCTTACCCGATGGCAAATCGATTTCACCACTTCCATTTCGTGGGTAATCAGCAGAATGGTAATCCCCAACTGATGGTTGATATCCCTGAGGAGTTCAAGGATTGAACTGGTCGTTTGCGGGTCGAGGGCTGAAGTCGCTTCGTCGCATAGCAGCACGTTGGGCTTGCTGGCCAGGGCGCGGGCAATGGCCACGCGCTGTTTTTGGCCGCCGGAAAGCTGGGCAGGGTACTGCTTCGCTTTATCGGCTAAGCCCACCATCTCCAATAGCGGTAAAACACGATTTTTGATAGCGCTGCGCTTTTCGCCCATCAGCTCCAGGGGAAGGGCGACATTATCAAACACGGTCCGCGTGGTGAGCAGGTTAAAGTGCTGAAAAATCATACCAATACGATGGCGAGCATGGTTGAGCTCACGACGGCGTAGACCGGTCATTTCTTGACCATCCACCAAAACGCTACCGCTAGTGGGGCGTTCTAGCAGATTGACGCAGCGAATGAGCGTCGATTTGCCCGCACCGGACAGACCAATCACGCCGTGTATCGTGCCTTTGGGAATCGTTAAATTAACATTCTGAAGAGCATGGACGGCGCTGTCGCCGCTGCCATAGGTTTTACTAACGTTGCTAAGTTCAATCATAGCGTCTGCCTTAATGGTAGGCCGAAGACGGAGTGCGAGGGGGCAAGCGTAGGGCGGGGAACAAAAAAAGGCCACCCTTGCGGGTGGCCATCAACGCTGGACACACCCTTTTAGCTGCACTTCACCCCGCCAAAGGCCAGGTGGACGCCCGCAATCTGGGTACAAATCGGCGTCATTACATTTGCGGCGAAAGTCTAAAGAGTGGCGAATGGGTTGTCAATTAAATCCGTTCTATTTCATGTTTTTAAGTTAATATAAAGGTTTATTTTCTTTTTAATTGATAATTTTTGGTTTTTGTTGCTGTTTTGGGGTGATTGAACTGCTTGCTAACAGCAAAAAAGCCATGATCAATAAGCGTCTGCTAACCACTGGCTGCACAAGGTTGGGTCATTAGTAGTAAGCTTGCGCGAGTTTTTATGGTCTACGCCATCCTACTAACCTGAGATTGAAAGGAAGGGCCAATGTTTACTGGCATTGTTCAAGGTATCGCAGAGGTCGTTGAGGTGCATGAACTAGAGGAGTTCCGCACTCATGTGGTTGCTCTGCCAGAGAGTATGCGTAGCGGGTTAGAGATTGGTGCATCAGTGGCACATAACGGCGTTTGCCTGACGGTAACGGCGATAGATGGTGAGCGCGTTAGCTTTGACCTGATGCGCGAAACGCTGAGATTGACCAATCTTGGTGCAATTACGCCAGGCCAATGCGTCAATATAGAGCGCGCAGCTCGTTTTGGGGATGAAATTGGCGGGCACTCCATGTCAGGCCACATTATTTGTATGGCGAAGGTAGTGGCTATTGAAGAAGCTCCTAATAACCGTCGGCTCTGGTTTGCGTTGCCTGATAAAGCGGCCAAGTTTGTGTTTGAAAAAGGCTATATTGGCGTCGACGGTATCAGCCTCACCGTTGGCGATGTACGCCCATCTGCCGATGGGGTAGGGGTGGAGTTCAGTGTTAATCTCATCCCTGAAACATTGTCACGCACGATGTTAGATAGCCGTTTGATGAATGACTGGGTCAATATTGAAATTGACCCGCAGACTCAAGTGATTGTTGAGACGGTGGAGCGGGTTCTGGCGAGCCGCCAATAGTGGAAAATCTTGGCTCTTTGTTGACCAATCGGTTAGCTCATGGCCTGAAGTTTGCTAATAAATTAGGTATGAGGCTTCTCCTCAACTTAGCCAGCCGCACTTGAGGTGCTCGCATCGCGTGGTGCCTTTCGGTAGTATGTGCGGCTTTTCTCGCATCAAGGGACGCATTCAGCGTAAGCGCGAAGGATAAAAACTAAATGAAATCACTGGACAACTACTTCAAGCTCACAGAGCAGAAGACCAATGTAAAAACGGAAGTGATCGCCGGGATTACAACGTTTCTTACCATGGCGTATATCATCTTCGTTAACCCAAGCATTCTCTCGGAAGCGGGAATGGATTACGGCGCTGTGTTCGTAGCCACCTGTTTGGCCGCGGCGATTGGCTGTTTCGTGATGGGCCTATGGGCCAATTATCCGATCGCTCAAGCGCCGGGTATGGGGTTGAATGCCTTCTTTACCTACGGCGTGGTGCTGGGTATGGGCTACACCTGGGAAGCGGCGTTAGGGGCCGTCTTCTTCTCCGGTTTGACCTTTTTCCTGCTGAGTATTTTTAAAATTCGCGAATGGATCATTAATTCTATTCCGCTCTCTTTACGTTTGGGCATCGCGGCGGGTATCGGCCTTTTCCTGGCAATGATTGCACTGAAGAATGCCGGTATTGTCGTGGCAAACCCGGCAACCTTTGTTGCCCTTGGTGACCTATCAGAGCCTGCGCCGCTTTACGCGCTGCTGGGCTTCTTCGTGATTACCGCGTTGGCTTACCTGCGTGTTACTGGCGCCGTTATGATCGGCATTATTGGTGTCACCGTGCTGGCCATGGTGCTGGGTCACAATCAGTACGGTGGCATTATGTCGATGCCTCCTTCGATTGCACCGACGTTCATGGCGATGGATCTGGTGGGCGCGCTAGATGTAGCCATGCTCAGCGTTATCTTCGCTTTTTTGTTTGTCGATCTGTTTGATACGTCCGGTACGCTGGTAGGTGTTGCTCACCGTGGCAAACTATTGGATGAAGACGGCAAGCTGCCGCGTATTGGTCGTGCCATGATGGCAGATAGTACCGCTTCGATGGCTGGCGCCGCGCTGGGTACCTCCACCACGACCAGCTATATCGAATCAACCGCAGGTATTGTATCTGGTGGGCGTACTGGCTTAACGGCCGTTGTGGTGGGCGTACTGTTCTTGATCAGCCTATTTTTCGCGCCGCTGGCAGGTTCTATTCCGGCTTATGCAACGGCGGGTGCGCTACTGTATGTAGCGGTACTGATGGCGGGTAGTCTTGCACATGCGAATTGGGAAGATCCCACCGATGCTGCTCCGGTACTCATTGCTGCTCTGGCCATGCCGCTGACCTTCTCTATTGCCGAAGGCATCGCGCTGGGCTTTATCAGCTATGTGGCGATTAAGACGCTGTCGGGCCGTTTTGAAGATCTGAACCCGGCGGTGGTTGTACTGGCGCTGCTATTTGCGGCGAAATTTTTATTCCTGGGTTAATTACCCGACCTTTGACTAATCAATGAGAGACGCGATGAGCATCTACGGCGATTACATTAAGTCCGTTATTCGCACGGTTCCTGACTGGCCAGAGCAGGGGGTGAACTTTCGTGACATTACCCCACTGCTGCAGAACAGCGCTGCCTTTCGTAAGCTGATTGATAGCTTCGTGCACCGCTACCAGGAAATGAACTTGGATGCCATCGCGGCCATTGACGCCCGTGGCTTTATTATCGGTGCGCCGCTGGCGTATGAGTTGGGCTGCAGCTTTGTGCCGGTGCGCAAAAAAGGCAAGCTTCCGTTTAAAACCATCAGCGAAACCTACACGCTGGAGTATGGCCATTCAGAAGTAGAGCTGCATGCTGATGCGTTCCAGGAAGGCGACCGGATCCTGTTAATGGACGACTTGATTGCCACTGGTGGCACGATGCTGGCAGCCGCGAATTTGATTCAGCGCTGCGGTGGGCAGGTGGTGGAAACAGCCACTATCATTGATCTACCTGAGCTGGGTGGTTCTCAGAAAATTCGCGATGCGGGCTATAGCGTATTCGCGGTCTGTTCCTTTAACGAAGACGAGTAACTCCCCATGAGCAGCGAACGCTACCATCAACATTTCACCGTCTCTTGGGACCAAATTCACCGCGACGTGCGCCAACTTTGCCATCTTTTAATCGAACGTGATTTTAAGGGCATTGTGGCGATTACTCGCGGCGGCTTGATTCCGGCTGCGCTGATTGCTCGCGAACTGAATATCCGTTTGATTGATACCGTGTGCATCAAAAGTTACGACCATATGGATCAAGGTGGTCTGGATATTATGAAAGGGGTGGATCACGACGGTGACGGCTGGCTGCTGGTTGATGACCTCGTCGATACGGGAAAAACTGCACGCGCCGTACGCGAAATGCTCCCAAAAGCGCACTTTGTCACGATTTACGCTAAGCCAGAGGGTCGCCCTTTGGTGGATCAATACCTGACCGAAGTGGCTCAGCAGTGCTGGATTCAGTTCCCTTGGGATATGGGCATTGCCTACGTAGAGCCTCTCGCTGACCAAATGAAGAAGTAATATGGCTAACCCGCTACCTGAAGACTGGAGCCAGTGGCTGGGGCAGGATTTTCAGGCTGACTATATGTCCGCCCTGAAAGCATTTTTGGCCGCAGAGAAAGCGGCTAAGAAAGTGATCTACCCTCACTCCTCAAACTGGTTTCGCGCCTTTGAATTAACGCCGTTCTCCTCGGTGAAAGTGGTAATTCTAGGGCAGGATCCTTACCACGGGCCTAATCAGGCCCATGGGCTCTGTTTTTCGGTACAGCCGGGCGTGCAAGTGCCGCCGTCGCTGGTCAATATCTACAAAGAGTTGGCAAGCGATGTCGGTTTTACCCCAGTGCGTCATGGCTTTTTAGAGTCGTGGGCGAAGCAGGGGGTGCTGCTGCTGAACACAGCGCTTACCGTTGAGCAGGGCAACGCCGCGTCGCATCGTGGTAAAGGTTGGGAGCATTTTACTGACCGAGCGATTGAAACCGTGAGTCAGCATGCAGAGCCCTGCGTTTTTTTGCTGTGGGGTAGCCATGCTCGCCAGAAAAAAGCGCTCATCGATACCTCTCGCCATTTGGTACTTGAGTCACCACACCCGTCGCCCCTGTCGGCGCACCGTGGTTTCTTTGGTAATCACCACTTTTCGCGGGCGAATCAATTCTTGCAGGAGCAAGGGCGGACGCCAATTGAGTGGCAATTGCCCGAAACCCCTTAACCTGATGGTCAGTTGCGGGTAGAATGGCGCGCAATTTTGTAAGCATGTCGATGCGACCTAGGTCGCCATCCTGAATCCCCTGCAGTGAGGAAGTCCCATGAGTGTCTACGCCATTAACCATCCGCTTGTTCAACATAAGCTGGGATTGATGCGCGAAGCTGATTTGAGCACTAAGAGCTTTCGTGAACTGGCAGGTGAAGTGGCTAAGCTTTTGACCTATGAAGCAACCAAAGGTCTGGAGCTGGAAGACCATGAGATTCAAGGTTGGAACGGCGAGCCCATTGCGACCCGTCGTTTGAAAGGTAAGAAAGTCACTATCGTGCCGATCCTGCGTGCCGGGCTAGGCATGTTGGAGGGCGTAACGGATTTAATCCCTAGCGCACGGGTAAGCGTTGTTGGTCTTTACCGGGATGAAGAGACGCTTCAACCGGTACCTTACTTCGCTAAATTCGCCAACGACATCGAAGAGCGCATGGCGATTGTGATTGATCCGATGCTGGCGACTGGTGGTTCGATGGTGGCCACGTTGGATATGCTGCGTGAGCGTGGCTGTGAACATATGAAAGTGATTGTCTTAGTTGCTGCCCCTGAAGGGATTAAACGGGTGCAAGATGCTTATCCTGATGTAGAGATTTACACCGCGTCGGTAGATGACCGACTCGATGAGAATGGCTACATCGTCCCCGGTTTGGGAGATGCCGGCGATAAGATTTTCGGAACGCGTTAAGCGCTCCGCCTCAAAAGGCCCCTTACGCTTTGCGTTGGGGGCATTTTTTTGCCTCCGTTACTAATAACCGACCCCCAGGAGTGGTGTGATGACAAACAGTGCTGGTCAAGAGTCGTGGCCTAAAATGCTGCTTACCGGCGCGCAAATGCTGTTCGTGGCCTTTGGTGCGCTTGTGTTGGTTCCGCTATTAACCGGGCTAGACCCCAGCGTGGCGCTCTTTACCGCCGGGATTGGCACGCTGGTGTTTCATAGCGTGACCAAACAAACGGTGCCGGTGTTTCTAGCTTCTTCCTTTGCATTTATTGCTCCTATTCAAGGCTCAATCGCCAGTTTTGGCGTTTCTGCCACGCTGGGTGGCCTGATGGCCGCGGGCCTTGTCTATGTTGCCATTTCCCAGGCGGTGCGCTTGAAGGGCACCGCCTGGTTGCATCGTTTGCTGCCTGCTGTCGTGGTGGGCCCAGTGATTATGGTGATCGGTTTAGCGCTAGCGCCAGTCGCGGTCAGTATGGCAACCGGTGAAACCAGCGATAATATTAGCTATGGGCAAGCTATTTTTCTCTCCATGGCCAGTCTGTTAGTAACCTTATTGCTCGCGGTGTTTGGCCGTGGGCTGCTGCGTTTAGTGCCGATTATAGGCGGCATTGCAACGGGGTATGCGTTGGCGCTGATTATGGGGGTGGTTGATTTTACTCCGGTGCGTGAAGCGGCTTGGCTCTCTATCCCCAACTTTACCGCGCCGAGTTTTCACTGGGCGGCCATCCTGTTTATGATTCCAGTGGCCATCGCTCCCGCCGTTGAGCATATTGGCGATATGGTGGCGATTGGCTCGGTGACACGTAAAAACTATCTTGAAAAACCTGGCTTGCACCGCACGTTACTGGGCGATGGCTTGGCAACGACGGCAGCAGCCCTGTTCGGTGGGCCGCCTAACACGACCTATTCAGAAGTTACCGGTGCTGTGACGCTAACCAAGGCATTCAATCCAAAATATATGATTGTGGCTGCCATTATTGCCATCATCCTTGCCTTTGTTGGCAAATTGGGGGCGCTGCTGCAGACAATTCCTGGGCCGGTCATGGGTGGGATTATGACGCTGCTATTCGGCTCTATTGCCGTAGTGGGGATGAATACCCTGGTGCGCGCAGGTCAGTCGCTTACTGCGGCGCGTAACCTAGTGGTGGTGTCACTTATTTTGGTGTTTGGTATCGGTGGTATGCAGTTTGGTGGCGGGCAATTCACTTTGCAGGGCGTTAGCTTAGCCGCTTTGGTAGGCATTGCGTTAAACTGGTTATTGCCCGCAGAAAAAGAGGATGAGTAACCCGTGGCGCGAATGGTGACTTATGAGTGATGCCCTACGATGCTCGTTTCCCGTATTAGGGGTGGCAGCCTGGAGTGGGACCGGTAAAACCACGCTGCTAGAGCAGCTGTTACCTCTACTGCGCGAAAAGGGCCTTTCGGTAGCGGTGATTAAACATGCCCACCACCAGTTTGATGTGGACCAGCCGGGTAAAGACAGCTACAAGCTGCGTAGCGCCGGGGCCACCCCTATGCTGATTGCATCGCGCCAACGTTTTGCACTGATGCAGGAAACGCCAGGGCAGGAGGAGCCTGATTTAGCCTATTTGCTTACCCTAATGGCGCCGCATCACCCTGATTTAGTGATCGTTGAAGGCTTCAAGGCATGGCCTATTCCCAAGCTGGTGCTTTACCGGGAAGGGATTGGCGATCCGGCTATTTTAAGCGATGAGTGGGCGCAGGCGGCTGCGCTTACTGCTGAGCCGCCGGTGGCTCTTAGGCCATCGGTGGCTCGCTTGGATTTAAATAATTGTGAAGAAATTGCTCGCTGGGTAAGTGAGTGGGCCGACCAACAACGCCGCACTCTGGCTTGATGATGAAAAGGTGACACCATGCAGTTAACCCACCTAAACGCGCACGGCGAAGCGAATATGGTTGATGTCGGCGATAAGCGCGAGACCCGTCGTGAGGCTGTTGCCTCTGGGCGAATCGTGATGCAGCCCAATACTCTGCAGCTATTAAGCGATGGGGCGCTGCCCAAAGGGGATGTACTCGCAACAGCGCGTATTGCGGGTATTCAAGCAGCGAAGCGAACTCATGAACTGATTCCGCTCTGCCACTCGCTGGCGCTCTCCAAAGTAGCGGTGGATTTCGATATTGACCATGCAAATGGCTGGGTGAATGTATCGGCCATGTGTCGCTTGAATGGGCGCACGGGCGTCGAGATGGAAGCGTTGACGGCCGTTTCGGTTGCCTGCCTGACGCTTTACGATATGTGTAAAGCCGTTGATAAAGAGATGCGCATTGAAGCTGTGCAGCTCGACAGCAAGCGAGGCGGATTGCGTGGTGACTATCAGCGGGAGCGTGAGATGGTCACGCCCATTGTCACCGGTGAAGGCGCAGTGGGAGAGGTAAGCTTAGGTGAGCGCTGTGCCTCGCCCTGTGTGCGCGTCAAGTTTTTGGCAGAGCTGCGTGAGCGGGTCGGTGAGAGCGATCTGGCCATTGGGCTTGATAAGCTGCCAAGCCGCGATGTGGCCGGGCTAAAAGCTGCGCTTAGCGCCCAGGATGCACGCTTTTCTGTGCTGGCTGATCAGCGCACTCTATGTGCCATTAACCAAGTGATGGCAAATGATAGCGCTCGTATCACTGATGATGACGAAGTGGCCTTTTTTCCACCGGTAACGGGAGGCTAAGCCGTGTCTGTTAGCGAGCCGACATTGCCAGATATCGCGGTAGAAGTGCAGTCCGCTCCGTTTTCAATGGCGTACGGCTATGAGAGCGCGCTGCGCCAGCGCACCGACATTGGTGCGATTGTGACGTTCACCGGGTTAGTGCGAGATTTTAACGAGACGCCCGACGTAACGGGGTTAACCCTTGAGCACTATCCAGGAATGACCGAGCGCACCTTAACGCAAATTGCTGAGCAAGCCTGGCAGCGCTGGGCGCTGCAGGCGGTGCGCGTTATTCATCGGGTGGGCGACTTATCCCCGGGCGACCCTATCGTTAGAGTGCTGGTGGCAAGCGCGCACCGCCGCGATGCGTTTGAGGCCTGCGATTTCATTATGGATTATTTAAAAACCCAGGCGCCGTTTTGGAAGAAAGAGCACTCCAAGCAGGGGGCGTACTGGGTTAAAGAGCGCCACACCGATCAGCAGGATGCTGAACGCTGGTAACACCTGTGTTTAAGGCTCGTCGTTTAACTCTTCGATGGTCGGCATTTCAGCGGCCATGATCTGCAGGTGCACGTCTGGCATATGTTGTAAGTGGTTAGCCAGCCAGTGCACCAGCCTTGGCTGCAGCGCATGGCGCAAATCAGCCAAGGTGTCTGCCTCAATCTCTTCTAGCTGCTCATCCAGCCACTCGCTGAAGCTATCTTCATCCATAGGGCTTGCGCCGTTGGCGTCAAGCAGCAGACGACCAATACGACACCATCCCGTTTCTGTTGCTGCTACCGGTAGCGCTAGAAACAGACTGCCACGACGGGCAGTGGGATGGCTGCTCTCAAGGCCAGGGTGAGGCACGACGCTATTTTGGTTAACAATGCAAGGAGGCTGTGGGTAGCGCGTTTCGCAGCGCAGCCCTTGGTGGTCAAGCACGATCATATCGCCATTCACCGGTGCTAGCGGCGCTCTGATACCTAGCTCCTCAGCAAGCGCTTGGTGCGCCTCCTGATGGCGCGCTTCACCATGTACCGGCAGTAGCATTTTGGGCCTAACCCACTGGTAGAGCTTTTTCAGTTCTTCCTGAGCGGGGTGGCCGGTTGCATGAAGCTCGGGGTGGTTCATTTCGTCGAACAGCGTGACATCGAGTTGCAATAAACGTTTTTTAAGCTGCTCGATAGGGCGCTCATTGCCTGGAATTGTTTTGGCGGAAAAAATCACACTATCGCCGGGTTCCAAGTCCACAAAGGGGTGTCGACGCTGCGTCAAACGCTGCAAGGCAGCGCGAGGCTCGCCTTGGCTACCGGTGGCAATAATCACGACCTCCTCCGGTGGCAGATAGCCCAAATCATGGGGTGGCACCAGGGGGGGAAAGTCATCCAGATAACCAAGGCCGCTAGCGACACTGACCATGCGCTCCATTGAGCGGCCCATCAAGCTAACGCGACGGCCACACGCTTGGGCCGCTAAGCCAATGGCCAGTACGCGCGCTAGGTTGCTAGCAAAACAGGACACTACCACACGGCCTTTACACGCTTTCAATGTGGTGGAAAGCGCCTTGGCAACATCCCCCTCGCTGCCCGACTGCCCTGGCATTGGCGCATTGGTCGAGTCACCTACCAGAAGATCCACCGGCGCCAGTGCTCTAAACTGGGCAGCGTTCACGGGGGCGCCAATCAGTGGGTTGGGGTCGAGTTTCCAGTCGCCGGTGTGCAGTATGCGGTAATCACCCGCCTGCATCATGATGGAGCAGCTTTCGGGGATGGAGTGGGTAACACTCAAGTAGCGCAGTGTAAATGGCCCGCTCTCCACCGCATCGCCTGGTTCAATCACTTCAATGGAGGCGCTGCTGAGCTGGTGTTCGGCGAATTTGTAACGCAATAGCCCTGCCGCGAGAGGAGTGGCAAAGATAGGGCAACCCCATTTGGGCCATAGCCACGCCACCGCCCCAATATGATCTTCATGACCATGGGTGATAAACAGCGCCTTAGGTGTGATCTTCAGCGCCTCTAGGGTATCGGTATTAGGTACTTGCAGCGGCGAGTTGGGCAGGTCTTGGCGAATCATCATGCCGCAATCTACGGCGATCCACTGGTCGTCGTATCCATACAGCGTAAGATTCATTCCAATTTCACCACATCCACCTAGCGGGAGTAGGCGCAGGGGCGGGCGACGACGGGGACGAAGTTGAACGCGGGATGGATGCATCAGTTATGAAAAGCCTAGAAAGTAATTCCTTAACTATACGGGAAGCGGGGGGCGGGTAACAATCATCGCGGCACCTGACCACGGTGCTTCCTCATCGTGCTTACGGTACACTACCGCCGCTAATGTGGTTTACCTGCTGGTAGGCAGGTGCTTGGCGAGCGTGCCGTTAAATACGTTAAGAGTGTTTGTTATGTCTCATTACTATCGTTTAGTTGTTTCCTGCCCAGATCAAGTGGGCATCGTGGCGCGTGTCTCAAGTTTTATTGCTCAACAAGGTGGCTCAATTACCGAAGCCAGCCAGCACTCTGACTTAGAGACTGGCCGCTTTTTTATGCGTTACGAGATTCTGGCGGATTCTCTGGGTATGTCGGCGGAAGCACTGCGCACGTCGTTTGAGCCGGTGGCGGCTGAATTTGATATGCAGTGGTCGCTGGTGGATACCCAAAAGCGCCGCCGTGTGGTGTTGATGGTGTCTCGGGAATCCCACTGCCTGGTGGACCTTCTCTACCGCTGGCAGGCAGGTGAGTTGGATTGCGATATTGTCGGCGTTATCTCTAATCACGATGATATGCGCTCGCTGACTGAATGGTATGGCATCCCTTACCATCATGTACCAGTTGACCCGGCTAATAAACAAACGGCTTTTGAACAGGTGCAGGAGCAGATTGATGCTGCCCGCGCTGACTGCATAGTGCTGGCGCGCTATATGCAAATTCTGCCGCCTTCGCTTTGCGAACGGTATGCAGGGCGCGTGATTAACATTCATCACAGCTTCTTGCCTTCCTTTGCGGGTGCCAAGCCGTATCATCAAGCCTATGAGCGCGGCGTGAAACTGATTGGGGCAACTTGCCACTATGTGACAGAAGAGCTGGATGCGGGCCCTATAATTGAGCAGGACATTCACCGGGTCAGCCACTGTCACACGCCTACCGATTTGGTACGTTTTGGTCGCGATGTGGAAAAAGCGGTATTGGCGCGGGGGCTGCGTTGGCACCTAGAAGGTCGCGTGCTAATTCACGGCAACAAAACGGTCGTTTTTAGCTAATCGGCAGAAGGGGACGCTATGTCATTTGCACAAAGCGTATTGGCACCGTGGGCACTCGTGATGACGTGGCTTTTATCGTTGGGTGTCATCGTCTGGTGCTTATGCCTGCGCCCCTGGCGGCCACTACTTGAGGATACAGCGCTTCAGCACCGCTGGATGGCAGCTACGTTGGCCGTCATGTTGATGTGGCAATTGCGTGCGCAAGCGGTGGACTGGTTAACTCTTCACTTGGTGTTTACGGTGCTGATGACGCTAGTCTTTAAAATGCCGCTGGCGTTGATCAGTAACGTGATGATTAATGTCGCCATGGTGGCTATTGGCAGAAACGATTGGTCGCTAATGGGGGCAAATGTGCTGGTGACAGGTATTGTGCCTGCGATCGTGACCGGTTTTGTATGGCGAATCGTTGACCGTCGGTTGCCTGATAATTTGATGGTGTTTTTATTTGCTTGTGGCTTTTTTGGAACGGCCTTGGCGACCTTAGGGGGAGGGCTATCTGCTGTTGCGCTGATTATCGTAGCGGGCACTGATCCCGAGGCCGTCTATCTCGCCCAAGAGTATGCCCGCTTTTTACCGTTACTGATGCCGTCAGAGGCATTTATAACCGGTATGCTGCTGAGTATTTTGCTGGTGTACCACCCAAACTGGGTGGCCACCTTTAATGACCACCGCTATATCGACTTGCAGTAGCCTGCCTTACAGGTTGGGCAACTAGCCAAGCGCTTGCCCATTACCACCGCGAATGACACCAACACCCACGCCTTCAATATCAAGCTGCTGAGTGCGTAGGTCGATCTCAATTGGTGCGAAATCTGCGTTCTCGGCAATCAGTGTTACTTGATGCCCCTGGCGTTTAAAACGCTTGACCGTTACTTCGTCTTCTAATCGTGCTACGACAATTTGCCCATCGCGAACGCGGTCAGTGCGATGCACGGCCAGAAGGTCGCCTTCAAGAATGCCTACATCTTTCATGGATAGGCCGCGCACCCGTAGCAGGTAATCTGCTTTAGGCGTGAAGTACTCAGCGGGCAGCGGGCAGTAACGGTCAATATGTTCAGCCGCAAGGATAGGGCTGCCAGCGGCGACCTCACCAATCACAGGAAGCCCATTGGGCAACGGCTCATTAGTAGCAGGTGCTGCAGCCGCTGGCGTTTCATTAAGCTCCTGCGGCTCCTGGTTAGGTAAGCGGATGCCCCGTGATGTATTGCGAATTATACGAATAGCGCCTTTGCGCTCGAGCGCACGCAAATGCTCTTCTGCTGCGTTAGGCGAGCGGAATCCCAGCGCTTTGGCAATTTCGGCGCGGGTAGGGGGGTAGCCAAGCTCACCCATGGTCTTAACAATAAAATCAAATACGTGCTGCTGACGTGCTGTGAGTGGACGCGACATACCAAACTCCAAAACAGTGAAAAGACAGTAGCTACATGTCGGCTTAATCAGTATGTGTTTAAGTATACAGTATGTTGCTCTGTCCAGTACATGACGAGTTACACCCAACCGAGCCAGCCGTTAAGTGTCCAGTTAACGCTTACTACCATTTGGATAAGAGATTGAGCCAGCAGGGGTTATGACATAGTATTCAGCCATGTTTAAAACACCTGTTTTTTGGAGGGCGCTATGGCCCAATCGGATACGGTAACGCGTATTTTAGATACTGCAGAGGTACTGTTTGCAGAGCGAGGCTTTGCCGAGACGTCGCTGCGCAATATCACCAGCAAGGCCCGGGTTAATTTGGCGGCCGTGAACTACCACTTTGGTTCCAAAAAAGCGCTAATTCAAGCGGTGTTTTCCCGCTATCTCGATCCATTTTCAGAGCGCTTTCACACCGCACTGGACGAGCTAGAAGCTCACTATCAAGGCCAGCCTATTCCTCTAGAAGTGCTGTTAGAGACCATGGCCACTACGGTACTGGCAGTGCCCGCCGAACGTAATAGCCTGAAGGTATTTATGCGGCTACTAGGGTTAGCCT
The DNA here is from genome assembly GCF_044543515.1 of Vreelandella lionensis. Taxonomy (NCBI): domain Bacteria; kingdom Pseudomonadati; phylum Pseudomonadota; class Gammaproteobacteria; order Oceanospirillales; family Halomonadaceae; genus Vreelandella; species Vreelandella lionensis. Next base: position 35,302 of record NZ_JBITWC010000023.1, read on the forward strand.
ACAGTCAGGCGCAAGGGCATCTGCGTCGCTACATTCAGCAGCAGTATGGCGATGTATTTACCCGTTTTACCGAGCTGGTGCGTAAAGCCACGCCTGAGCTGCCGGACGCCGAGCGCTTTTGGCGGCTACACTTTATGCTAGGCACAGTGATATTTACGCTTTCGGGACTGGATGCCCTGCGTGATATTGCTGCAAAGGATTATCAAGAGCAGGTGACGGTGCGTGACCTTGTGCGGCGGCTACGTCCAGTCGTTGTTGCTGCGATGAACGCGCCGCTACCGGCTGCGGTTGAAGAGGGAAACCATGGCAACGCCCAGGCTAGCTGAATTACCGCCTTCCCAATCTGGTTGGGTGGAGATTGACACCCAGCGGCAGCGGTTGCGCTGGTGGCAGGGAAAGGAAGTGAGCTATGAGTGCGCGATCTCCACTGGGGTTGCTGGCGTAGGGCAGCAAGAGGGTAGCGGCCAAACACCGCTGGGCTGGCACTATGTCCGTGCGTCTATCGGCAAGGGCTTGCCTGATAATGCGGTATTTCGTGGTCGCCGATGGACTGGCGAAGTATTTTCGCCTGAATTGGCGACAAATTACCCTGAGCGAGACTGGATTCTAACGCGCATTATGTGGCTCTGCGGTCTTGAGCGCGGCGTTAACCGTGGCGCTGATGTGGACTCCCAGCGGCGCTACATTTATTTGCACGGCACGCCTGAAGAACAACCGATGGGGGTGGCTGCCTCTCACGGCTGCATACGCCTGCGAAATCACGATTTACACTACCTGTTTGCACACGCCCAACCCGGTACGCCGGTTTGGCTGCATTAAGCCCACTTCCGGGCGTCCTGCCAGAATTTTGACACGCTAAGCGGTTAGTCTAAAATGGCGCCCTTTTTGTCGGATCCTCCCCATGACGCAACCCATTGGCCCGGTCATGCTTGACCTAGAAGGGCCGCAGTTATCCAGCGCTGAAAAGACATTGCTAAAAGACCCTGCGGTGGGCGGCGTTATCCTGTTCGCCCGTAATGTCGAAGATGCGTACCAAGTGCGGCAGCTCTGCAGCAGTATTCGTCGTGTGCGTGGTGATCTACTGCTAGGTATTGACCAAGAGGGCGGTCGAGTCCAGCGGATCAAAAAAGGGGTGACCAAGCTGCCCGCCATGGCGCGAATTGGCGATCTGTATGCCAGCGACCCAGTAGCAGGGCTCACCTTAGCCAAAGACACAGGCTGGCTGCTGGGGATGGAAATGGCCGCCTGTGGGTTGGATATGAGTTTTGCGCCAGTGTTGGATGTTGAGAGCGGTATCTCCAGCGTCATTGGCGACCGTAGTTTCAGCAGCGATCCAAAGCATGTCGCCCAACTAGGGCACGCCTTTATCGAAGGCTTGCATGACGCTGGCATGGCGGCAGTTGGTAAGCATTTTCCTGGCCATGGCGGAGTGGCGGCGGATTCCCATATTGCGCTGCCAGTGGATGAGCGACCCCTGGCCGAGCTGAAAGCCCGAGACCTCGTGCCGTTTCGCGAGTTAGCGGGTGTGTTGAACGGCGTCATGCCTGCCCACGTGATTTATTCAGCGTTTGATACTCGCCCTGCAGGGTTCTCACCCAACTGGTTAGGCATGCTGCGTGAATCATTGGGGTTCAAAGGGTGTATTTTTTCCGATGATTTAAGCATGGCGGGGGCGCATGAGGCAGGCGGCCCGGCTGAGCGTGCCAAAGCGGCGCTGGCCGCTGGCTGCGATATGTTGCTGATCTGCAATGACCGAGCGGCAGCCATTGAGGTGCTAGAGGCCTGCCAAGGGGTGCTGAATAAACGGCCTGCCAAGCTGCGTTACGGCCGTGCTAGGCCTGAACTGGATGCACTGGCTGCACTCGGCCGTTGGCGCCGCACGCATGCCAAGCTCGAAGCGCTAGCGAATTAATTCCATTTTTATACCGTTTTCTTATTAGATGTTTTTTGGAGAAGTAGCATGTCCAAGTTGGATAAAGAAGCGCTTGAATCATTAGATTCTATGCGTGAGTTGATGGATAACGCCGACTGCCTGATTTCGCAAGAGCAGGTTGAGCGAGCGTTGGATCGCATGGCGGAAGAGATCACGCGAGACTTGGGCGACAAGCTACCGGTGTTTTACTGCGTTATGAATGGCGGGCTCATTACCACGGGGCACCTGCTGACGCGTCTTGGTTTCCCGCTGGAAGTGGACTATTTACATGCGACCCGTTACCGCAACGAGCTGCGCGGCGGTGAGCTTTTCTGGCGCGTATCGCCTGAAGTTCCCATGGCGGGCCGACATGTAGTGATTGTTGACGACATCCTCGATGAAGGCGCAACCCTAGCGGCCATTCTGGAATACTGCAAAGAAGCCCAGGCGGCCAGTGTGACTACCGCAGTGTTGGTCGACAAGCAGCACGACCGCAAAGCCGTTCCAGGATTAAAAGCAGATTACTGCAGCCTAGAAGTGGCCGACCGTTACGTGTTTGGTTTTGGTATGGACTACAAAGGCTACTGGCGTAATGCCCCTGGAATTTTTGCTCCCAAGGGCATGTAAGCTAGCGCAATCCTAGCGGGGTGAGAACCGCCTCGCTAGGCCGGTTTCCGCAATCATGCGCGTAGAGATCTCTTCTATTGAAAATCGCGTCGTATCAATAAACGGAATATGCATTGCCCGGTACAGCGATTCTGCCTGCTCTACTTCTTGTAAGCACTGATCCATCGAGCTATAGCGGCTATTGGGGCGGCGTTCATTACGAATGGCCGAGAGTCGGCGTGCATCAATGGTAAGGCCAAACAGCTTGTGCCGATGAGGTGCCAGCGCTTTGGGTAGCTTCAAGCTGCCATCTTCATCCAGGTCATCTTCGGTGAGCGGATAGTTCGCGGCGCGAATGCCGAACTGCAGCGCCAAGTAGAGTGAGGTCGGCGTTTTACCACAGCGGGAAACCCCCACTAGAATAATATCGGCTTTGTCGTATTGGTGGGTGCGTGCTCCATCGTCGTTATCGAGTGCAAAGTGAACCGAGTGGATGCGATCCATATAAACGTCGTCGCTACCGATGGAGTGCGTTCTGCCGACGCTGTAGGAAGAGTGCGTTTCCAGCTCCTGCTCAAGGGGCTCTAGAAACGTCGAAAAAATATCGACCTTAAACCCTGACGCTTGGCGGATAACGTTACGAATCTGTTGATCCACAATCGTATCAATGATGATCGGTCTACAGCCATCGCGTACGGCGGTCGATTCGATAATCTGTGCCAGTGCCTGTGCTTTTTCAACCGTATCAATATACGGTTTAGTCAGCATATTGATCTCTACATCACTGAACTGCGCTAAGAGACTGCGCCCTAAGCTTTCTGCGGTGATGCCGGTGCCATCCGAAATAAAGAAAGCTGTTCGTTTCATAACCTGATCCGCCAGTCTGCCATGTTCATAGATAAGCTATTGTGTGCTGTACAAACGATGAGCACAACGCCTAGTCGATACTACATAAAACGCTAATTTCGTGTATTTGTTGTAAAAATCCTCCACTCCCTTCGCTGTTAGACCAATGGCGAATACGGTGTCGCAGTGCTAGGGTGACAACGTCTATTAGTGTCGTCCCAACGGGTCGTAACGAAGTCTAAAAGCGAGGGGGTTGCGTGGAAGAGTACATTCTGTGGTTCGGTCAGCTAGGTATGGCAGACGTCGAACGCGTGGGTGGTAAAAACGCTTCGCTTGGCGAAATGATTTCCAATTTATCGGGTGTAGGCGTCACGGTGCCAGGCGGCTTCGCGACCACTGCTCACGCGTACCGCGAGTTTCTCTCTCACGAAGGTCTGAACGACCGCATTAACGACAAGCTTGCTCGTTTAGATGTCGATGATGTCAAAGCACTGGCTGAGGCAGGAAAAACGATTCGCCAGTGGATCATTGATACACCGCTGCCGCCTGGCTTTGAAGCCGCGCTTCGCGATGCCTACGAACAGCTCCAAACGCAACATCCAAGCCTCAAAGTAGCCGTGCGCAGCTCCGCCACGGCGGAAGACCTTCCCGATGCCTCCTTCGCTGGGCAGCAGGAAACCTTCTTGAACATTGAAGGTTTTGCCAATATCAAACATGCGGTGCATGAAGTGTTTGCCTCGCTGTTTAACGATCGCGCCATCTCCTACCGTGTGCATCGTGGCTACGCCCACGAGAATGTTGCGCTGTCAGCGGGCGTTCAAAAGATGGTGCGCTCTGAAACCGGCGCATCAGGCGTTATGTTTACCCTGGATACCGAATCTGGCTACCGTGATGCCGTTTTTGTCACGGCCTCTTGGGGGCTGGGTGAAACCGTGGTGCAAGGCGCGGTTAACCCGGATGAGTTCTACGTTCACAAATCCACGCTGGCCGCTGGCCGCCCGGCCGTTCTGCGCCGCACGTTAGGCTCTAAGCTGATTAAAATGGTGTATGGTCAAGATGCCAGCGCCGGTAAATCTGTTGAAACCGTTGACGTGCCTTTCAAAGACCGTGGCCGCTTCTGCATCAACGATGAGCAGGTGATGGATCTTGCTCGTCAAGCAGTGACCATTGAGCAACACTACCAGCGCCCGATGGATATTGAGTGGGCATTGGATGGCGACGACGGCAAGCTCTATATCGTTCAAGCGCGCCCTGAAACCGTCGTGTCACAGCAGGAGGGCGGTAAGCTTGAGCGCTTCCAACTGCGTGAGAAAGGGCGCACGCTGATTACTGGCCGTGCCATTGGCCAGCGTATCGGCCGCGGGGCAGTTAAGATTGTCCTCAGCCCAGACGAGATGGACAAAATTCAAGAAGGCGACATCTTGGTCACCGACATGACGGACCCAGATTGGGAACCCATCATGAAGCGCGCCTCGGCAATCGTGACTAACCGTGGTGGGCGTACCTGCCACGCGGCGATTATTGCCCGGGAATTGGGCATTCCTGCGGTGGTTGGCTGTGGCGATGCGACCACGCAGCTACAAGAAGGCATTGACGTTACGGTTTCGTGTGCGGAAGGGGATACCGGCCACGTTTATGAAGGGTTGCTGGCCTTTGACTGCAACGTGTCCAGCGTTGACTCGATGCCAGAAATTCCGTTTAAAATCATGATGAATGTGGGCAACCCTGATCGTGCTTTCGGGTTCGCCAGCTTGCCCCATGCAGGCGTGGGCTTGGCGCGTCTTGAGTTCATCATCAATCGCATGATTGGTGTGCACCCGAAAGCGCTGCTTGAGTACGATACGCTGCCTGCTGATCTACAGCAGGTGATCGATCTCCGTACCGCTGGTTACGCTGACCCGGTGAGCTTTTACGTCGATAAATTAGTTGAAGGGATCTCTACGCTAGCGGCAGCTTTCCATCCACAGCGTGTGATTGTCCGTCTATCGGATTTCAAATCCAACGAATACGAAAACCTGATTGGCGGCAAACTCTATGAGCCGGGCGAAGAGAACCCGATGCTGGGCTTCCGTGGCGCGTCTCGCTATATTTCAGAATCTTTCCGCCCCTGCTTCGAGCTTGAGTGCCGTGCGCTGAAGCGTGTGCGCGAAGAGATGGGCTTTAAAAACGTCGAGATTATGGTGCCGTTTGTGCGCACCACAGACGAAGCGCGGGAAGTGGTCGATTTGCTCTCCGCCAACGGCTTGAAGCGCGGTGGTGACGAAAATCCCGACGGCTTGAAAGTCATTATGATGTGCGAGCTGCCGGCCAATGCGTTGCTGGCGGATGAGTTCCTTGAGTACTTTGACGGTTTCTCGATTGGCTCGAACGACTTGACTCAGCTAACGCTGGGTTTGGATCGAGACTCGGGCATCGTCGCGCACTTGTTTGACGAACGTAACCCTGCGGTGAAAAAACTGCTGGCCATGGCTATTAAGGCCTGTAAAGAGAAAGGTAAGTACGTGGGGATCTGCGGCCAAGGCCCTTCGGACCACCCGGATCTTGCCAAGTGGCTGATGGAGCAGGGCATTGACTCCGTGTCCCTCAACCCCGATGCAGTGCTGGAAACGTGGTTCATGTTGGCGGGGGAAACTATTGCTTAAGCCTCCTTCAGCTTGATTAGCGTGCTTGCTATTTTGCGCCCGGCCATTGTGCCGGGCGCAGTCGTTTTATAGGCTACGCTATTGCTTGAGCGCTCAAAAGGCGGTTACGCCTTGGTGATCACGCCTGAGACACGGTTTAAGGAGAAAGGTTATGCTGCCAAAAAGGGCACTCTCACTCACGGGTTTACTGCTGGCGCCAATGGTGAGTTGGGGGTTTAGTTACGAAACACCCTCCATTACACCAGAAGTAGGGTCAGGCTTTGAGGAGAAGCCGGGATGGGCGGCAGACTCCTTCGCGGTGGCGGCGGCTAACCCGCTGGCTACCGACGCGGGCTATCAGGTGCTCAAGGCCGGGGGGAATGCCATTGATGCGGCGGTAGCCGTACAAATGGTATTAACTCTGGTGGAGCCGCAATCCAGTGGGATTGGTGGCGGCGCTTTTTTGATGCACTTTGATGGTGCTGATGTACAGGCCTATGATGGCCGTGAAACGGCGCCTGCCGCCGTAACCGGCGAGCTGTTTATGGAAGATGGCGAGCCTCTGCCTTTTATGGAAGCGGTCGCCAGCGGGTTGTCGGTGGGCGTGCCCGGTACCTTGCGTATGTTGGAACAGGCCCATGCTGAGCACGGCCAGTTGGCTTGGCAAGAGCTCTTTACCCCCGCGATTACACTGGCGGAAGAGGGGTTCGCGGTGAGCCAGCGGCTGCACACCAGCCTGGCTAATGACGAAGATCTGCGCGAAAACGACCTGGCTCAAGCGTTTTATTACTCCGCCGATGGAGAGCCCCTGGAAGTGGGCACCACACTAAAAAATCCTGCCTTAGCCGCTATTTTGCGTCGCATTGCAGAAGAGGGCAGCGCTGCCTTTTATGAAGGTGAGGTCGCGGAGGATCTTGTTGAGCAGGTGCAATCGCATCCGGTTCGACCCGGTAAAATCTCGCTTGATGACATCAGTGGTTACCAATCTCTTGAGCGTGAGCCGCTATGCACCCCCTGGCAGCAGTGGGAAGTGTGCGGGTTTCCTCCTCCCTCTTCTGGCCATCTAACGATCATGCAAATTCTCGGTATGCTGGACCAGCAACCGCTGTTGGAAGCGCCGCTGGAAAATGGCGTGACCAGTAGTGGCTGGCTGCATCAATTTCTAGAAGCCTCGCGGCTGGCGTTTGCTGACCGGGGCCGCTACATTGCTGACCCTGACTTTGTCGAGGCACCGGGCGGTGACTGGTCGCTCATGCTAGCGCCTGATTACCTTGGTAAACGCAGCGAGCTAATCGGTGAAGAGAGCATGGGTGAGAGCGCCGAACCGGGCAATCCAGGTGAATTGACCGTTAGCTTTGCCAGCCAGCCCGAGCAACCTGAGTATGGCACCAGCCATATCAGCATTGTGGATGCCGATGGCAATGCGATTGCGATGACGACCACCATTGAGCAAGCCTTTGGTTCGCGGATTCTGGCGGATGGCGGCACTGACCTGCCTGGCGGCTATTTATTGAATAACGAGCTGACGGATTTCTCTTTTGCTCCTGAGGTGGACGGGCAGCCGGTGGCTAACCGAGTGGAGCCTGGTAAGCGGCCACGCTCTAGTATGAGCCCCACCTTGGTATTTGATCAGGAAACCGGTGCGCTGGTGGCGAGCCTCGGCTCCCCTGGTGGCGCCGCGATCATCCACTATACTGCTCGGACATTGGCAGCGATGCGCGATTGGGGGTTGAACGCTCAGGAAGCGCTGAGTCTTCCCCATGCGATTACGTTGGGTGGTGATGTTTACTTAGAGGAGGGGCGCTTCCCTGAAGAGATCATCGAATCGCTGCGTGAGCGGGGTCACAGCGTGAGCGAACGTGAGCTCACGAGCGGCCTTCAGGCGATTCGGCGATTGGAGGATGGCACACTGTTTGGTGGTGCCGACCCGCGTCGGGAAGGCGTCGTGATGGGTGAGTAAACGACGCCCCGACTGTTACTGACGTAACCAGTTGCGTAGCTTGACCAACATAAGACCGCCGTCGCTTAGCGCACGGCGGTCTTCTGTTAAGGCGTGCAAGCGATCAGGATAATCGGTAATGATGGCATCAACGCCGAGGTCAATCAGCGCCGACATGCGCGCCCGATCGTTGACCGTCCAGGCATGAATCTCGTAACCGAAAAGCGCCGCCAGGCTCACCTCTTGGGCGCTAATGCGGTTATGACGAAGGCCTAATGCATCAAATTGGCGTCGGTCTAGGGTGCCTGGAAGAATGAGCTGTGCTAGCAGAGTGACACGCAGCTCCGGGGCCTGGTGCTTGATGTAACGCACCAGTGCAGGCGACATGGTCGCCATACGCATATCCATCAGCGCGTTAGGAAAGCCGCAGGCCGTCACGGCTGTTAGTGCTTCGTGCTGGGTGGCCCAGCAGCGATAGCGTATGTCGCTTTCCTGCCCCAGTGCATCGATGACTGCTTGTGCCAGTCTCTCTTCTTGTCCCGGCAGGGCTTTCATATCGATCATCAGCGATGCGCGCCCGCGGACGGTGGCCAACGCTTCATCCAGCCCCGCTATGCGCTCCCCTTGAAAGGCGTCGCCAAACCAACTACCCACATCAAACTCGCTGAGTTCGCTACGGGTAAGGTCGCCAAATTCTCGAGGATCACTGGTGAGGCGGGCGAGCGTTCGGTCGTGATAGAGCATGACCTGATTATCGGCGCTCAGGCGAACATCCAGCTCTACGGCGTCAGCGCCATCCTCCAGCGCTTGAGACACGGCAGCAAGGGTGTTTTCCGGTGCCACCATGGAGCTTCCGCGATGGGCGATGATGGCCACGTTATCGCGAATCTCAAAACTGTTAAGAATCCACCACGCCTGTAGCCCAGCGAGCAGCAGCACGCTAAGTTCAATCGCCCATGCCATGCGTCCAGGGTGCGCATCGTGGGAAGGCGGCGCAGGGCGTGGTTCATGATGGGCCAGCTGTAAATAGAGGCAGGCGGACAGCAGAGCGTTAGTAGCAATACCGAGGAAAGTGATGGTGAGCGTTACCAGCACATAGCCGGTTAAATAGGCCAGCATCGCTGGAATCAGCACCGCGTTGTGCTCTGGTAGCCACCACAATAAGGGCGTGACCACCGTGTCAAACAGCCACGTGGTAGCAATGGGTAAGCTAATAATAATCAGTAGCAGGGTGAGCACAGCCACCCCAATAGAGAAGTGCCAGCCACGGGTTAAATAAACGCTTCGCTTGAGTGCTTGATACGGTGAGCAAGATTCCAGCGACACTAGTGGCAGTGCCAGCAGCCAGCGCAGATACAGCCACGCTGCTAAGATCATCCAGATAACCACCAACGGTGTCGCGCAAGCTAAAAAGTACCACAGCACAGGAGGGCGAATGCGCTGTAGATAGTAAGGGTCGATACCGCTAAGCCATAGATCGTGTAACCAAGCGAGGGCCATCATAAAGGGGGCAAGCAGCAACAGGTGGGCACCGACCTGAAGAATCACCAGTACCGTCAGAGCGGGAAGCCGTCGTGTGCTCAGCCAGAGTGCCTCGAACGCCAGCCGGTAGTGGTTGTCTTTTGACCGGACAGCCACTTGCAACATGCCAGCCTGCTGCCAGTAAATGAGTAAAAACGTAAAACCAAGGCCCACCAGCATGACCAATAACCCTAGTGGGCTAAAGAGCAGCGCTAACAGTGCATCCGTGGTGACTACAGTGCGGTTTAGCTGTGCCAAAAAGCGTTGCGATACCCAGGCAATGGCCGGTACCAATAAGGCAGAGGCCAGCAAGGTAAATAGCAAGTGATAAGCTATGAGCGGACGGAGGTGATCCCGGAGAGTGCGAAGAAGAGCGTCGCCTAATTGAGTGAGCGGCTGCATGGTCACAAAAGTGTCAGAGTGAAGCATCAGGGTGGCACTAACTGCCACCCCTGGCAAGCGGGATTAGGAGAGCTTTAAGGGCTGCTCGGCGATGATAATGCCGTTATTATCAGCATACAGCCACTGGCCAACTCTGAACGTAACGCCCGCAAACGTTACGGCGATATCCCGCTGGCCTTCGCCGCGCTTTTCGCTTTTACGCGGGTGGCTGCCGAGTGCCTGCACGCCTAAAGGAAGCGTGGCCAAAATGTCGACATCTCTCACGCAACCGTACATCAATACGCCTGCCCAACCATTTTGCGCTGCCTGCTCTGCCAGCATATCGCCTAACATCGCGCAGCGATGAGAGCCGCCGGCATCCACAACCAGTACGGCACCTTCGCCAGGCTCCGCCACAGCCTGTTTGACCATTGAGTTATCTTCGAAGCACTTTACCGTGCGAATTGGGCCATAAAAGCTGTCGACACCGCCGAAGTTAGCAAAGAGGGGCTCTAGCACCTCTACGTCGGGGTAAGCGTCGCACAGATCGGGGGTGACCACTTGGGTTGTCGTTGTCATCGTTTACTCCTATGTTTACGGCACTATGGTTCACAGCGTTATAAAAAACGCCCCAACCTCGAAAGGAAGGGGCGTTCTGTCATCGGCTCAGCGAGGGGTTACCCTGGCTGCGATGTTGCGAGCATCGGCGATGGGTCGGTGCCACTGGCGATTAAGCCTCTTGGGCTACCGGAATCACGTTCGAGGCGATTTTTTGATACTCCTCGATTTCGTGGAAGTTCATGTAACGATAGATCTCGCCTGCCATGGCGTCAAACTCACCCATGTAACGCTGATACTCATCAACGGTCGGCAGACGACCTTCTACAGCAGCAACCGCTGCTAGCTCTGCCGAGGCGAGGTAAACATTTGCACCATCGCCCAGACGGTTCGGGAAGTTACGTGTAGACGTGGACACCACGGTGCTTTTCGCTGCAACGCGTGCTTGGTTACCCATACACAGTGAACATCCCGGCATTTCCATGCGGGCGCCTGCACGGCCATAGATGCCGTAGTAACCCTCTTCGGTCAGCTGGTGCTGATCCATTTTGGTCGGTGGCGCAAGCCACAAGCGGGTTTTCAGGCTGCCCGCAGGCTGTTTTTCGAGCAATTTACCTGCCGCGCGGAAGTGACCAATGTTGGTCATGCACGAACCGATAAACACCTCGTCGATTTTCTCACCGGCAACATCAGACAGTAAGCGGGCGTCATCCGGGTCGTTCGGGGCGCAAAGAACCGGTTCTTTAATGTCAGAGAGGTCGATCTCGATGACTTCGGCGTACTCGGCGTCTTTATCAGCACGCATCAGGCTCGGATCAGCCAGCCATGCTTCCATACCTTCGATACGACGGCTGATGGTGCGCTCGTCACCGTAACCGTTGGCAATCATCCACTTCAGCAGTGTGATGTTGGATTTCAGGTACTCGGTCACGCTCTCTTCAGACAGCGTAATAGTACAGCCAGCGGCGCTACGCTCAGCGGACGCGTCGGAAAGCTCAAATGCCTGCTCAACGGTGAGGTCTTCCAGGCCTTCGATTTCCAGCACGCGACCAGAGAAGGCGTTTTTCTTGCCGGATTTCTCGACAGTCAGCAGACCTTGCTTAATCGCGTACAGCGGAATGGCGTGAACCAGGTCGCGCAATGTGACGCCCGGCTGGCGCTTGCCTTTGAAGCGCACCAGAACGGACTCCGGCATGTCCAGCGGCATGACGCCCGTAGCAGCGGCGAAGGCTACCAGGCCAGAACCCGCAGGGAACGAAATACCCAGCGGGAAGCGGGTGTGGGAGTCACCGCCAGTACCTACGGTGTCCGGCAGCAGCATGCGGTTCAACCAGCTATGGATGATGCCGTCGCCGGGGCGCAGCGAAACGCCGCCACGGTTCATGATGAAGTCCGGCAGGGTGTGGTGAGTGTCCACATCTACTGGCTTCGGATATGCCGCCGTGTGGCAGAACGACTGCATGACCAAGTCTGCCTGGAAACCTAGGCAAGCCAAGTCTTTCAGTTCGTCACGGGTCATCGGACCAGTGGTATCTTGCGAGCCCACAGTGGTCATCTTCGGCTCGCAATACATGCCGGGGCGTACGCCATCCATGCCGCAGGCCTTGCCGACCATCTTTTGCGCCAGGGTGAAGCCTTTGCCGGTATCGACAGGCTGGTCGGGCAGGCGGAATACGTCAGAAGGTGCTAAGCCCAGTGACTCGCGTGCTTTGCCGGTCAGGCCACGACCGATGATCAACGGAATACGGCCGCCGGCGCGCACTTCGTCAAGAATCAGCTGAGTTTTCAGTTCGAAAGTGCTCAACACTTCATCGGTGCCGTGCTTGCACACTTTGCCTTCGTAGGGATAAACGTCAATGACGTCGCCCATTTCCAGCTTGGAAACGTCCATTTCTACCGGCAGTGCACCGGAATCTTCCATGGTATTGAAGAAGATAGGCGCGATTTTACCGCCGAAACAGAAGCCGCCAGCGCGCTTGTTCGGGACGTAAGGAATGTCGTCACCAAAGAACCATAGCACGGAGTTAGTGGCTGACTTGCGTGAAGAGCCGGTACCTACTACGTCACCTACGTAGGCAACCGGGAAGCCTTTGGCTTTGACGTCTTCGATCTGCTTGAGCGGGCCAGTGGTGCCTTGTACTTCAGGCTCAATGCCTTCGCGCTCGTTTTTGAGCATCGCGTTAGCATGCAGCGGAATGTCGGGGCGTGACCAAGCATCCGGAGCTGGAGAGAGATCGTCGGTATTGGTTTCGCCGGGCACCTTGAAAACGGTCAGGGTGATTTTCTCTTCCAGAGCTGGCTTGGAGAGGAACCACTCGGCATCTGCCCAGGATTGAATGACGTCTTTGGCGACGGCATTGCCTTTTTTGGCACGCTCTTCCACATCGTGGAAGGCATCAAACATCAGTAGGGTGTGCTTTAACTGCTCGCCAGCTTCACGGGCCAGCTCTTCGTTATCCAGCAGCTCCACCATAGAGACGATGTTGTAACCGCCTTGCATGGTGCCTAGCAGTTTAACGGCGTGAATTTTATCAATTAATGGAGAGGTGGCTTCCCCTTTAGCAATCGCGGTCAAAAAGCCCGCTTTTACGTAGGCGGCCTCATCAACACCGGGCGGAACGCGGTTGGTGATCAGGTCAAGGATGAATTCCTCTTCACCCGCCGGGGGCGCTTTGAGCAGCTCAATTAAGGCGGCGACTTGCTCGGCGGTTAGGGGCTTAGGTGGGACGCCCTCTGCGGCGCGTTCCTCGACATGTTGGCGGTAAGCTTCAAGCACGTTGGGGCCCTCTCATCTTCTTAGTAGTGATGAATCAGTGGTGCCGAACGACTACTAGCACGGTGGGTGAGGTGTTCGGACACGTGACATACGCTTGACAAACAGCGTCTGGTGGATGAGCGGGATTCTACGGGAAACTGTCGACAATGTTAAGAAGCCAAGCTAAGTGCCTGCTTGTACTTTATGTTGAGGCGCTGATATTGAGCTCCTTTCTTGCGGCTTTTTTAGTTAATGTGCCCAAAATCTGAAAGTTTTTTACCAGCAGGGGTGTTTTGAGGTAAGCGCGGGTGTGATTATTGTGATGCCGCGTTACCATAGGCATACGATTAATTCGTTATTAAGTAACGTAGTGAAGTGGTTTAGGCGGTGTGTGGAGCGCCAAATAAGCTGAGCTTATATATTAGAAATATGCTATATGAGAATTGAGGCGCCATTAAATAAGTGGCCTTCGGATAGCTAGGGAACAAACGCCAACGGCGTTTATATGTTATACAATAGTGAGATAAACGCTCGGTAGCGGTATTATGTCTATACAACTAATGGCACTAAAAACAGCAGATCACTCCCTTTCAGCGGATGATTTGCTACCAGAAAGTCTGCATCAGTTTCTTGCCTGCCCAACGCCTGATGCGTGGTTGCAGTGGGCGCTTGCCAATCCTGAAACGCTGCTGATTGACCATGCGCAGTGTGAGAAGAAGGCGGCTTCCACCGCGATGAGCCTGCTTTACCGCTATGTCGATCAACCGCTTTTATTAAGCAAAATGTCTCAGCTTGCCCGCGAAGAGCTGCTGCACTTTGAACAAGTGGTGGGCCTGATGGAAAAGCGTGGGGTGGCCTATCATCACCTCACTGCCTCGCGCTATGCCGAGGGGCTGCGCAAACATTTACGCAGTAACGATCCTGAGCGCTTAATCGATGTACTGATTATTGGCGCATTAATTGAGGCACGAAGCTGTGAGCGCTTTGCCCGCCTTATCCCTTACTTAGACGAAGAACTGGCGAAGTTCTACCGCACGCTGGTGAAGTCAGAAGGGCGCCATTTTGAAGATTATCTGCTGTTGGCGCGTCAACAGACCGCTGAGCCGATTGATGACCGTATTGCCTTCTTTGTCGCACGTGAAGCGGAGCTGATGACGACTCCGGATACGGCGTTTCGTTTCCATAGCGGCGTGCCCGCCTAAGCCGCTGCTAGTCAGGCAGGATGTGTATCATGCGCGATGCTCAACAGACAGACCAGCTGACCTTGTTTGGTCACTTCTCCTTAACCCAGGGGGAGGATGTACTCACTCATTTCAGTTACGACAAAGTTAAGGCCCTGTTGGTGTATCTTTTGTTGCATCGCCAGCCGGTCAATCGTGCGGCACTGGCTGAGCTGCTCTGGCCAGACCAGGGGCTTTCGTCAGGTCGTACCAACTTGCGCCACGCGTTGCACTGCCTGCGTCAGTCCATGGGTGATAACGCCGATCAGGTATTGAACGTATCGCGACAGACTATCGCCTTTCATTTACCTGCCCACTGGCAGGTAGATCTACATGACCTGCAGCAGTTGCTAGAAGGCCCCAAGGATTTAGAAACCCTTGAGGAGGTGATGTCATGCTACCAAGGCGATCTAATTGAAGAGTTGCAGTTGGCAAGTTGCAGCGAATTTCAGCGCTGGCTAGTGCAGGTGCGCAATGAGTGGCGTCAGCGGGTGATCCGGTTTGCCGAGCAAGTGCTTGAGGCTCACGACGAAACGCCAGACGACATGCTGGAAGGCCTGGTGAGCCGCTTTTCAGGCTATGGGCCTTTCCATGAACGTTTGGTGCGTCAACTGGCCGAAAAAAATCAAATGGCCGCTGCTCATGAGCAGTACAACAGCTATTTGCAGTTGCTCGCGCTGTCGGGCCAGCAGCCGGAGCCCAGTTTCTTACAGTTGGCCAGCTACTGGTCGGACGGCCACCACGACCCGCGAGCCATGTCGCCCCAGGGCGCTTTTTCTCGTGCACTGGCAGCCGATAGCAAGCCGCTGCGTGAAGATGA
Source organism: Vreelandella lionensis (assembly GCF_044543515.1). NCBI lineage: Bacteria > Pseudomonadati > Pseudomonadota > Gammaproteobacteria > Oceanospirillales > Halomonadaceae > Vreelandella > Vreelandella lionensis. The sequence continues at coordinate 50,481 of NZ_JBITWC010000023.1, forward strand.
GATTGAGCTTCGCCAACTGTCGGTTATGGCGATTCGCTTACGTCTGAAAGGCGACTGGCAAGACCGGGCGGCAACTCGTAACTGTCTAGCGCTTCAGCTGGAACTATTGCGCTGGCTAGAACAGCAGTGCCATCACTTAGGTGGCTTCTGGCTGCCAGGGGCCACCGGCGGTTTGGGACTGGCGTGTTTCGGCACCCACGGCCCTGCGCATCAGCTTGCCGAGCTGGTAGCGCTCTATGAACACTGCCGCCAAGCGCTGCCGCAGGAAACTCAGCGCCATTGGAGTGGGGAAGGGGAAGTGCCTTCGTTTGAGCTGGCGGCTGGGTTACATAGCGGCCGTGTGGTCTATCTGCCTGAACGCCAGTTGGCTGACCCGCTTGGCCAAGTCACCCAGGTCTCCCTTGAGCTAATGGGCGCTGCTGAAGGTAGTGAACTAGTGATTTCTCAAGAAGCCAGCCAGCACATGCCCCCGGCACTGGACCTGCAGCCGCGGTTGGTGTCGCGCTTGGTGGCAAGCGATGGTCGAGTGCGCTTGCGGGCGCTGGTGTTAGGCCAGAATGAAGGCGGCCGGGATGCGCTGCCGCCTAGTCTGGTCGGCCGCGAAACGTCACTGCGTACGCTGCGTGATGCGCTGGCAAGAGCGGGTATCGGCTTAAGGCAAAGTGTCTTGGTGCGGGGTGCCTCAGGCATGGGAAAATCGGCGCTGATGGTTGGTTTTCGTCAGCTTGAACTTAGCCGCGATGCCGCTATCTGTTGGCAGCCAACCACACGCTTGTCGGTGTTAGAGCCTTACGGGGTGGCCCGTTCTCTCTTGGCGTGGCATCTAGGCGCCACGCCTACTCAAGAAGCATTGCATGAGTTGCAGGCATCGTTGGGTGATACAGCGCTAGACGATGCTCGCCAACAGCTGTTGGAAGAGGCGCTGGGGGTTAGGGACGTTCAGGAAATTACTCAGCTTACCCAAAGCGGGGAAGCGGTAGAGTTGGTCGTGAAACTGCTGCACCGTCTGATCGACCAGCGCGCTGGCACCCAGACTCTCGTCTTGATGGTTGATGATCTACAGTGGTTGGACGAACCCTCCTTCAAAGTATTGGCCGGTTTACAAGCTCGTCTGCCCATCAATACGGCCTTCATGCTGGTGGCCAGTCATCACGGTCGTGAAGCGCTACCAGTGAAGCTGCATTGGGATCAGCAAATTACCCTCGGCAAGCTCGATGCGCTGCAGTCGTCTCGGCTGCTCTCCCAGCTATCGCGCCGTTATCGAATGCATTTGAGCCCTCGGCTGCGTAATCAGATTATTGAGCGATGCGACGGCGTGCCACTCTACATGCAGGAGATATGCCGTCGTCTGGATATGGACCGTCGCGAAGGGCGCAGCGTCCAGTTCGATGAGTTGCCCAAAGGGCTGCTTGGCCTGCTGGCCAGCCGTATCGATCAGCTGGAAGGGGATCGGGAAATTGCCCATATTGCGGCGGTGCTGGGCAAACGCTTCCGCCTCGACTTCCTGGCTGAATGCAGCGGCTGGGATAAAGCGCGGATTTCTCAAGCCGTAGAGCATATGCGCCTGCTGGAAATTATTGAGCCGGTTGATAAAGAGAGCGGCGAGCACGAGTACCAGTTTAGCCATCAGCTACTACAAGAAGCGGCTTATTTCTCCTGCCCCCGGGATGTACGGGTCAAGCTGCACCAGCAGGTCGTTACGCTGATTGAAGAGCGTTTCCCTGTGTGGATCAGCCGCCATCCGGGGGATTTCGCCACCCATCTGCGCCGCAGCGGCCACTACGCTCGAGGCGCGCGCTATTTCGAACTGTCTGCCCGTGAAGCGCTGAAGGTGAGCGCGAACCGTACGGCGCTGCGGATGGCCGACTTCGGTTTGGCCAGTTTGCGCCACGTTGACCATGAAGTGGAACGTGAGGTCAGCCTACTTACCGTGCGTGGGCAGGCAGCGTTTGCGCTGGAAGGCCATGGCTCGCCCACTGCCCACGAAAGCTTTGTGCGCGCCCGGGAGCTGCTGCGTCAATCCGGTGGTGATTCGCCGGACGACCCGGAAGATTTAGAACAAATTTTCCTAGTCAAGTGGGGGCTGTGGGTAGGCCGCAGCCAGCGCTACGCCCATGCCGATGCGTTTGCACTTGCCTCTACCTTGGCGGATATTGCCGAGCGTCTGGAAGACCCGCGCTATCGCCGTTTGGCCGACTATGCCCGGGCGCACTGTGAGTACTGGGCCGGACGAATTCAGCAGGCCCATGACCACCTGGATGAAATCGACCCGCTCAATGCGCAAATGATGATCGAGTGGCTGCCCTTCTCGGATCACCCGCAAGTGACAGCTGCCTGCTTCCAGGGCTGGGCACTCTGTTTACGTGGCGACTATCAGCGCGCCGAGCGTCACGTCTCGTCGGCCATCCGTCTTGCTGAGAAAATTGGTCACCCGGGAACGCTTGCCATGGCGTTAATGTTTGCCGCAGCGCTCTATCGCCAATTAGGGCATGTGCATCTTGCGGCACGCCATGCTGAGCGCGCGGCCGCCATGACGGGCACGCCGGACCTTCAGCTGTGGCAAATCTCCGCCCAAGGTGTGTTGGGTTGGCAGAGGGCCATGGCGGGGGATCACGCTGGTTTAGTCCAATTAAGAGATAGTCTGGACCAGATGGCTGAGCTGAATGGGCGAGATCGTTTCCAGCGCCCCGTCCTTTGGTACTCAGATGCCTGTATTGAACTTGGCGAGTTAAAGGCCGCCGAGGAGTATCTGGATCAGTGTTTGGTGATTGCCCGAGAGCGCACCACGCTCTTTTTGCCCGAGTTGGCGACTCAACTGGCCAGAGTGCGTGACTTGCTGGGGCACCCGGCCAGTGAAGTAAAGGCGCTTGCCGAAATGGCGATTGTGCAGTCACGGGAACATGGCAACCGCCATCAAGAGTTAGCGGCCTTGGAGCTTTGGCTTACGCGGATTTCACCCAATGATCAGCAGGCAAAAGAGGCGTTCCGTCGCCTGTTGAGCGAGGTTAGCCACAGCGATGCGCCGGTGCTGGTGCGCTGGGTTAGCCTACTGGATCGCCGTTTGCCCCACTCGCTGAGTGTTGAAAACGAGGCTTAAACGTTCAGCGAGTGCTCTCTTCTAGCCACGACAGCGTGGCGAGCGCCTCATCGCGGTGCTCGCCACACACGGTGGGGTCATAATCGAACTGCCCGCACACCATCGGGCGCAGCGGGCTGCCAAACAGCATGCATAAGTTGTTGGCGTCGAGTTGAACGCAGCGCACCCCCGCCGGTTTGCCCTCGGGCATTCCGGGTATCGGCGATGTAATAGACGGAGCTATACAACAAGCGCCGCAGCCTGCTCGGCATGTGGCGCTGCTGTCACTGGTGATCAACTCGCTCATGGGCTCGCTTGTGCCGTCGCGCCTTTGTCGATTCCTTCAAAGGCGTGTACGTGAGTGGCGGTCCCCGTTTGCTTGGCGATCTGATCGGCCAGCCAGAGGGCAATATTTTCTACCGTCGTGGGCTTTGGCAGCACGCTACAGCGCTCAGATGGCAAGGTGATTGAGAAGCTGCCTTGGGCTGCTTCATAGCGGCAGGTGAGCTGTGACTCGCTATGCTCTGCTATATCTGCCTCTTCCAAAAGATAACGATTATCCAGCCACGCTCCCCATTGCTGTTCCAACTGCGGCTGTCGCTGTTGTTCCTGGAAGATATGCAGGCGAGAGCGATGCCCGTGGGCAATGCGCTGGCAGTTACCCGAATGACGTTTTAATCCATGGCTATAGCCATAGGCAGCACCATTGATAAGCTCATCGCTTAGCGTGAGCGTCACGCGTTCAACATTGGCTGGCCGCTGCTCGGTGAGTTGGGCGCTGAGGTGCTGAGTCACCCGTTCTAGAGTGATCGATGCCCAGGGAAGCAGGGTAAATGCCTCTGTCGGTCCACGAACTTCCATCACGTAGGGCGTGGTGGTGCGAATGCAGAGCCCTTCATCGCATTCGCTGACCTCAACACCGGGTGCTTGGGTGGGCACCAGTAGGGTGTGGTCCAGTCCGCTATCCAGGGTGCGTTTGATCCACGGCTTTACTTCACCGAAGTCGAACAGCATTCCGTCCTCGCCTAGTTCACCCTCTAGTTGAGCATCCACTTGCCAGCTACAGCCAACCAACCCTTTCGTGGGGCACCAAAGAGAGACATCGATATGGGTCAGGTGGTTAACAAATAGCGCCATTACTCAAATCCTGCGATTTTGTGCGTTTGCAGTGACAGCCGCCACTGTGGGTTGGCCATGCAGTACGCAGTGGTGGCCTGAACGGTCGCCGCGCCGTCGGTGGCAATACTCTTTTGAGCGACGGCACTGAGATCCATCGGCTGTAAAAAGAAGTGACTAAAGGCGAGGTGAGAAAACTGCTCCGGTGGCGCATCGGCCTGGGGGAAAACCAGTTTCAACTCATCGCCTTGGGTGATCGCTAGCGGGTTGCTAGCCTTAGGGCTAACGCAGAGCCAGTCAATGCCCGCAGGAGCGGGCACCGTACCGTTGGTTTCCACTGCCACTTCGAAGCCTTCGCTATGCAGCGTGGCAATGAGCTCGGTATCGAGCTGTAGCAGCGGTTCGCCGCCGGTAAATACCACGTATGGCACGGCGTTGTTAGCTTCCTGAGGCCACAGCGCTTTGATGTGTTCTGCCAGCGCCTGGGCTGTGTTAAACCGGCCGCCATTAACTCCGTCGGTACCGTTAAAGTCGGTGTCGCAAAAGGTACATTGTGCGTTCGCTCGATCTATTTCCCGGCCTGACCAAAGATTGCAGCCTGTAAAACGGCAGAACACGCTGGCACGACCTGCCTGGGCGCCTTCACCCTGTAAGGTGTAGAAGGCTTCTTTAACGTGATACATCAGTGCGCCACCTGTGAAGTGTCGATGGCGTAGTCGAGAGGATCGACGCTGTGATTAGCCGCAAAGGCGGCCAACCGCTCGCGACAACTACCGCACTGGCCGCAGGCAAGCTCGCGGCCCTCATAGCAGGTCCACGTGTGACGATAGTCCAAGCCCATGCTCAGCCCGTCGCGCAAAATATCCGCCTTGCTGGCATGCAGGTAAGGGGCATGCAGCGCAACAGGCTCAAAGTTGGCAATGCCAGCTACGTGGTTCATGGCTTCCACAAACTCGGGGCGGCAGTCGGGATATAGGATGTGATCGCCGCCGTGAGCGCCATAATCGACGCGCGCAGCGCCAATGTTGACCGCTTTGGCAATCGCCAGTGACAGTAGAATCATATTGCGATTGGGCACCACCGTGGTGCTGAGATTGTCAGCATCATAGTCGCCGGTGGGCATGTCGATAGCGCTATTGGTTAGCGCTGAGTTATCAATCAAGCCGTGAATCGCGCGAATATCAACGACTTGATGGGGGATGCCCAGCGATTCGCACACTTGGCGGGCGGTATCGAGCTCCCGACGATGACGCTGGCCATAGTCGAAAGAGAGAGCGTGAACGTTAAGCCCTTCGCGAATAGCGCGGTGTAACACAGTAAAGGAGTCCATGCCGCCTGAGTAAATCACGACGGTGGCTGACGCGTTAGCGTCTGGTGTGACGATAAATGACATACAAGTTGCTCATAGTCGGAGAATTTATGCGTACTTGCCACTTGGGCAAGACAGTGTTCCGGGGTCCGGTCCGGAAGGGCGGCAGTTTACGCAATAGCGATTAATCTGACCAGCACCCGCCGCGCATTGGGCGTTTCTCATTCGGTGTGTGGGTGGCTGACTGCCATGTTAAGCTACTGGTTCTAGCCGTTAAGGAACAACTTATGGCCACTATAGAACATAGCGAAATCATCAAAGCGTCTCCGGAGCGAGTGTTTGATCTTCTGCGCCGCGTGGAGGATTTTGCCGATTATTCCGATCTTATCCATTCCATCGACAGCTTGGGTGAAAACCGTTACCGCTGGCATGTGAGAGCAGTGGGGATGGATTGGGCATTTGATGTTGCTGTTACTGAGATTGAGCCACCCCATGTCTTGGCTTGGGAGTCGTTGGAGGGGGTGAAAAATCAGGGTCGCTATCAGCTGCGCGAAGTGCCTGAGGGGACGGAAGTAGCACTGACTCTGCAGTATGATATCCGCAACCGTTTAATGGAAAAAGCGGTAAACAAAGCGGCGAAACCATTAGTGGGAAAGGTCAGTCGGCAAATTCTTGAGCGTGTTGAAGCGCGCTTAAATGGCTGAGCGCCGCCCATAGGCGGCGCTGAAGAGAGCGGTGTTAGACAGGTTTGTGCATGGAGGCGTCAAGATGATCGACCACTTCTGCCCAATCGGCGTCTTCCTGCACGGCTTCTTTTAGAAAATCAGCTTGGCCCTCATTCCAGCAGGGGGCGTCTGCCAGCGGCATCTCCTTGGGCAGCGGTGAGTGCCGCTGAATAAAGCGTTCGATGGATTCAGCATCCGAGCGTAACCCTAACTGCTCAAATAGTTCGCTAAAGTAATGTACCGGTTGATCCATAAGTGGCTTCCTATCCAGTGGGTGGTTAATACACGTTAAGGACATTGTTTAACCATAGCGGGAATAAACCACTATGCCAGTGTAGTACTGGCTAGATCATTTAACGTTCGCCCACTAGCGTCGTTAAAAATCGTCGCCTCTGATCCTCTAATGAAATTGGTTGCGCTAGCACATGCACCAGTTTGGTGTAGGCGGCCTCGGGCGTCATGTCATCGCCGGATAACACCCCAGCATCGGTGAGACCGTGCCCTGCTGCATAAGCCCCCATATGTACACGCCCTTGTGGGCATTGGCTGATGGCGGCGATGAGTTTGCCTTCTCCGCTCGCCTTGGCAATCACCTCTAGTAGCGCGGGGTTATCCGGTAAATTGCCTGCGCCCCATAGCTGTAGCAGCGCGCCTTTCACGTTTGGATGGCTAAGCCACGCCTCTAATTGCCAGGGCGCTATGCCAGGCCATAGGGTAATGCGAACCACCTCGCCATTGGCGAAAGGCTGGTAGTCCACCAGCTCAAAGCGCGGAGCCCCGCGCTGCTGGTAAGACAAGCCGCGGCTGGGGAACAGAATAAAGTCGTCGCCGATGCGCTCGCCCAGCAGTGGGTAGCTGGGTGATGAAAACGCCTCGACAGCCTCGCTGTGCTGTTTGATGGCGCGCGTGCCTCTGAGCAGGCGGTTGGCAAAATAAATGGCCACTTCCTGTAGTTCGGGATGGGCAGCAAATCGTAGGGCGCCGTAGAGATTTTGTAAGGCATCGCTGTTAGGAGTCTCTAGGGGAGCCATGGCACCCGTCAACACCACAGGCCTATCTAAGCCCTGCAATTGGTAGGCTAAGCTAGCGGCGGTCCAACTTAGCGTGTCGGTACCGTGAATCACCACAAAACCACGATGCTCCGTAAAGCGCTCGGCGATGTCGGCGGCTAACTGCTGCCATGTCAGTGGGGTCGCCGCGCTGGAATCAATCAGAGGTGAGTAGCTGATGACATCATAAGCAGGGAGCATTTGTTGGTCCCGCAACGGCAGCTGGCTCAGTGCGCTGGCCAAGCGTTCAGGAAAATCACCGGCAGGTGAAAGCCCGTTAGACTGAGGCTGCATACCGATCGTGCCGCCGGTGTAAATCACAAGCAACCGCTCTTGGCTGCTTTGAGCATCTGCAAGGAGAGGAGCCTGGTTCATCGCTGTATCCTGTTGAAAGCTAAGAAGTGGTTAGCGGTGATATACCTGTAGTTGGCCGCTTTGGTCATCAAGCTGCCGTTTGCGTCCCGCAAAGAACGCAAAGCCGCAGCAAACGCCGATCAATCCAATCAGTAGCCAAGCAATATGCTGCGTGGTAGCACCGGCTTGGAGCATCAGACCAACCCCAAAGGGCCCCAATGCGGCCAGGGTATAGCCGCCCCCTTGCACCAAGCCAGAAAGCTGGCCTGCAAGGCGTTCGTTCGCGGTTCGCAGTACCAATAAGCTTAATGCAAGGCTAAAACTTCCGCCTTGCCCAAGCCCCAGCAACACGGCACCGGGCCATCGCCATGCCAACGGAGCGGCTAACAACATGACAAGCCCTAAGGCGGTACATACCAGTACCAACAGCAGGGCCGGGCGCTGGTCGTGATGCAATCGCGCAATCCAAGGCGCACTCAGTGCTGAGACCAGTTGGCACATAATGGAAACGGCCATCGTCCAGCCAGCGGTTGCCTCGCTGTATCCGCGCTCAATCAGAAGAGTTGGCAGCCAGCCGAAAACGATATATGCCATGGAAGATTGAATGCCCATAAAGAGCATCACCTGCCAGGTTAGCGGCTGCCTGAGTAGCGACACGAGGGGGATGCCGGTGGGCAGGTTAAGCGTTGGTTTTGGCGCAGGAGATGGCGCATAGCTGATCCATACGATGAGTGTAGCCAGTGCGAGCAGTGACCAACTGACTAGGCTGGCTTGCCAGTTGCCCAGCCACTGCATTAACGGCACGCTGAGCCCAGCGCCTAGAGCGCCCCCCAAGCAGAGTGCCATGGTGTAGAGCCCGGTGAGCAAATCCGCATTTTGAGGCAGCTCACGCTTGACTAGCGCGGGTAACAGCGTGCCCGCCAAGCCAATAGCACTACCGGCCATGGCGGTACCTAGATAAAGCAATCCAGGAAAAGGCAGAACCCGTAACAGCAAGCCGCTGGCCAGCAGGAGTAATGCGGCACTAAGTGCACGCTCACTCCCTATACGGTTGCCAATCATTGGTGCCAAGGGGGCGGTTAAGCCAAGAAAAAGAACGGGGAGCGTGGTTAGCAAGCCCGCCGCTGAGGCGGAAAGCCCCGCATTTTCTTGCAGCCGACTTAGCAGGGGGGCGACCGAGGACATGGCAGGGCGTAAATTTAGCCCCACCATAAACATCAGCAAAATGAATCGGCAAGCGTGGCGTGAGATCATGAAGCGGCGCTTATTTTAAGTAGGGGCGAAGGTCGCCTCGCACCGCATCTAGCAAGGTGATGAAGTGATAATCTTGCGTGGTATCCAAGCAATCAACACGTACCTGGGTACGCATGCCTTTATTGATATCAAGCTTGTCGTAAATTTCCAGCGTTAGCTTGCTTGCCGGTTTATCACCTGGCGCGATGATGCCATCTTCTAGGGTAAAAGTTTCCAATAGTGTGACCCGAACGCGGGTGCTGTTGCCTTCGCTCAGTACGCGCCGTACAAATAACCAACCTTCACAGGGGAGTGAGGCGTTATCGCGTTCGCGTAAAAACAGAGTGCGATAACAGGCACCTTCGTTTGAGGCTTTTTCAGCCATGCTGCGATAGGCCTGCAAGACCTGATTAGCTGAGGCACGGGCGTCCTCTAGGCGCTGAGAAATACCTTGATGCTCGCGGCTGAGTTGCTCCTGACGCTGAAAAGTCAGCCATTGGCGATAATCTGCCATGAGTTGTGAAGACGCCATAATCACTCCATGAATTAATTCAGCAAAAACGCCGGAATAAGCGAGGCGCTACCTTCGCATATTCCGGGCGTTCGGGCTACCGGCGAGTGCGACGGCGGCGCTCGCCACCAGCATTGGCAGCTTGGCTGTCAGGCTTGCGGTTAGCCCTTGGCTGGCGCTGACCGCGGCGGCCATTCTCGATCGGTTCTGGCTTGGCATTGGGGTCTGGCTCAAAGCCTGGCTCAATATGCTTCGGCAGCGTTTGATTAATCAGGCGCTCAATGTTTTTGAGTAGGCCGTGTTCATCGACACACACCAAAGACACTGCTTCGCCATTGCTACCCGCGCGCCCCGTGCGCCCAATACGGTGGACATAGTCTTCAGCCACGTTGGGCAGATCGAAATTCACCACGTGGGGAAGTTCATTAATATCTAGCCCGCGTGCCGCAATATCGGTGGCTACCAGCACTTGTAGGTCGCCGCTCTTGAAAGCACCCAGCGCCCGAGTACGTGCCCCTTGGCTTTTGTTGCCATGGATCGCCATCGCGGGAATATCCTGCTTGGAGAGCTGTTCAGCTAGCCGGTTAGCGCCATGCTTGGTGCGGGTAAACACCAGCACCTGGAACCAGTTGTGGCGCTGGATCAGGTGGGCCAATAGATCGCGTTTTTTGTCGCGATCAACGCGGTAGATGGCCTGCTCAATTTTTTCTGCCGTGGTGTTGCGCGGAGCCACTTCGATGAGGGCAGGGTTATTCAGCAGTTGCTGGGCCAGCGTTTGGATCTCGTTAGAGAAAGTGGCAGAAAACAGCAGATTTTGGCGCTGTTTCGGCACCAGACGCAATAGCCGTTTGATATCGTGGATAAAGCCCATGTCTAGCATGCGGTCGGCTTCATCTAACACCAGAATTTCAATAGCGGAGAGGTCGACATGCCCTTGCTGGTGCAAATCAAGCAAGCGCCCAGGGGTGGCTACTAGAACGTCCAGTCCGGCTCTTAAAGCGTCGACTTGGGGCTGCTGGCCCACGCCACCAAAAATAATGTGTGAACGTAGTGAAAGGTGCTGTCCATAAGCAGCCACGCTTTCCCCCACTTGTGCAGCTAGTTCGCGGGTGGGTGTGAGGACCAGTGCGCGAACCTGGCGTTTGCCAGGGCGTTTGCCATTTGCCAAACGCTGTAGCATCGGTAGCGTAAAGCCAGCGGTTTTGCCTGTACCGGTTTGTGCGCTGGCAAGAAGGTCGCGACCTTCAAGAACGACGGGGATGGCCTGTTGTTGAATAGGCGTAGGCTGTGTATAGCCCTGCGCAGTTACCGCGCGCAATAAATCGTCATGCAGACCAAGATCAGAAAAACTCATGCGTTCTCCGCAATCGCATAGCAATCGGCGCCACTAGCTCGGCGGCGTTGCTAGGCGTAATGTTCAAAAAGCGAGGATGGTACACCGTCGCGGCAGCGAAGTTTGCCAGATAATACGCTGTGCCGCGACGGGCATTTATACGTCTTGTTACGCCATACCAGGCATAACAAGGGGGTGACAGGGTAGCGCTGACAGTGATGTCATTTATTGGCAAAGAGTGTAACACGAAAGTCTCACACCAATGCTGCTCCCCTAGCGATTGCAATAAAGGTTTAGAAGTAGCCGCCTTGTCGAACCTGCTGAGCAATTTGTGCAGCAACACTCTCCCAGCTTTCGCCCAACGAACGGACCAGGGCAGGGTAGCCATCCTGTTCAAGAGTGGTTTCTGCAGTGAAGCTTTTGAGTGCGAGCAACTCGCCATCGGTATCTCGAAGCTGCCACTGGCCGCTGGCTACCGCGACACCGTCAAAGCGGCCTTGGAATTGATCCACTTCCATGGACAGGGTGAGCGCCCCAGGGCTGCTACCTTCTGCTCGTACCACTTGCACGCTGGGTAACTGATCTGCCAATTCGGCCCGTAAGGCGCGTTCAAGCTGGCGCCCAATACCCTCCGCCCACTGGTGCTCCCGCGCTTCGTTTAACGTGATGTCGTCTAACTGCATCACAATCCCGTCCACGTCTAAATAGTGGGCTAGTCGAGGTGTGCGCACTTGCAGCGTGGCCTGGGCGTTAGCCGGTGCGTTCACTGCTGGGCTGGCAGGAAGCATATAGCGTGCAGGGGGAGAGACACTGCTAGCGCAGGCGGAAAGCAGCAAGCTCAAACTGATGATCAGCTGTAGTAGCGGTAATCGACGTAACATGACGTTCAATCCTTCTTAACGGGGAGCACGAGGAATCGGGTCCTGCGTTTCTAAATTGTCGAACAGCAGTGCGCGTGGGTTCTCGTTCAGCGTCCGAGTGAGCGGTTGTAGGTCACGCATCAGCCGATCCAAACGCTCAATGGCGCCGGTAAGCTCTTGATAGGCGGGCGATGAAGGCGAGACCCCTTGAAGGGTGCTGCGCAGCTCTTCCAGCGTGCCGTTGAGGTTGCTCCCGATGGCTTGTGTTTCTGGATCATTGAGCAACTGATTGATAGACGCGCTGACTTCACGCACTTCGTTCAGTACACTTTCAGAAGCTTGCAGGTTGCGGTCCAGCCCGGCTATCAAAGGTTCTACTTCCAAGGCGTTTAGTTTTTCAAGCAGGCTAGTCACCTGAGCCTGAATCTGTGCAAAACCGCCCGCTACCGTCGGGAATACGGTCCGCTCGGAGAAAACTTCCGCGACGTATTCGTCGGCAAGGTCGCGCCGGAAGTTAAGGTCCACAAACAGCGCACCCGTTAACAGGCTGCCATTCTTGAGTGATGCCCGAAGGCCTAAGCCGAACATGCGCTTAAAGCGGTTATCCCACTCCTCCAGGTCAATATCGGTGTTTTCGATCCCTAAGCGTTGTGGTTCGATGCGGATGAGCACTGGGATAGCGAAACGAGCCCGCGAATCGGGCTGTGGCGCCGTAAAATTCCAGGGTACTGCTGCCACGGTACCAATTCGGACGCCACGAAACTCGACCGGTGCGCCTCGTGATAGCCCGCGAACCGTGTCATCAACAAGCAATACATACTCTAGATAGCGGTTAAATGTGCCTTCCCGGGCAGTATCTTCATCAGCATAGAGATTAAAACTTGTATTGGCTTCTACCGGCTTACCCATGGGAAGATCTTCAGGCACACCAAAGGTGACACCGCCACCCAGCAGAGCTTCCAGCGATTCTACGTTGACCCGCACGCCGTCAGCATCCAGGCGGAAATCCACTCCGCTAGCGGTCCAGAAGCGGGTGCTATCGGTCACCAGCTGTGCGTAGGGCTCTTCGATAAATACTTGGTGGTGCATGGTACGTGTGCCTGCATCGAAGCGAGCGTCTTCTACGCGCCCTACCGTGTAACCTTGATAAGAGACGGGATCCCCAACACGCAGCGAATTGCCCAATTGGCTGACAAGGCTAATTTGTAACCCTGCTTGCCCAGCAGGCGCGACCGGTGGGATATCGCTTACCTCAAACTCCCGCTTAGGCTCCTCTGATTGCCCAGGCTCAAGCTGTATATAAGCCCCCGAGAGTACAGTGCCCAGGCCGCTGATCCCCTCGCGGCCTATGCGTGGCTTAACGACCCAAAAGCGACTGTCTTCGCGGAGCATGGCTTCGGCTTCGGGTTGAATTTGAGCCATCATCACCGCGTGAGACAGGTCATCAGACAAACGAACGCTCTGTACGCGGCCAATCTCAACATTGCGGCTGCGGATCAGCGTACTGCCCGCCTCAATACCTTCTGCGCTGTCCATGGTCAGCGTCACCATGGTGCCCCGGCTTGAGTAGTTATCATAAACCAGCCACAGCCCAATAATGACGGCCACCAAAGGAACTATCCAAATAGGCGATAGCCGAGTTTGTGGCGACGATTTGGCTTTATGTAACTCATTGTTTTCAGCGTTTGAGGTATTCTGAGGCGTTGAATCATTAGCCATCAACAGGTTCCTTGGTGGCCGCTTTACGGCGAAGAGGGCGTGGAGTGTGGGTATCCCAGATTAAGCGAGGGTCAAATGTCATGGCAGCCAGCATGGTGAGCACTACGACGGCACCAAAAGCTAGCGCGGCAGGACCTGGTGTAATCGACATTAATGACCCAGCGCGGATGAGGGCGACCAAAATGGCCACGACAAATACGTCAACCATTGACCAGCGTCCAATAAATTCAGTTAATCGATAGAGGCGGGTACGGCTCTGTGCGTTGAGCTCGTTGCTGCGCTTAATCATCAAGCATAGCCATGCGAGTGCCACCAGTTTGCCAACAGGCACAATCACACTGGCGATAAAAATCACCGCAGCCACCGGCCAGGACCCCATTTGAATGAGCTGAACAACGCCGCCAACGATAGTGGAGGGTGTTGAGCTGCCTAAACTGGTAGTGGTCATGATGGGGTAAAGGTTGGCAGGTATATACATGATGCTGGCTGCAAAGAGAAGCGCCCAGGTGCGCTGTAAGCTATGTGGTAGGCGCTTATGCAGTTTTTCATGGCAGCGAACACAGCGTTCTTTTCCATTCTGAATGCGATTAATCAATCCGCAGGTGGGGCAGCCAGTGACATGTTGGCTAGCAGCGGTGGTGCCAGTGAGCGTGCCTTCAGGAGCAAGGGGTTCGCCTTCCAATGAGAACCACATCCAGTCAGCGTCAATGGACTGCACCGTCATTAATAACAGTATGGCGAACAAGCAGAATGCCCAGAAGGAGATGCCAAGTTCAATCTGCGCCATGCCAGCAACTTTAATTAAGCTTACCAGTGCGCCGATGATGAATACATCGGCCATCATCCATGGGTTTAGATGTGCCAGGGAGCGGGCAATGTCACGGCTAAAAGGCATAGGGCGAGACTGCAGTAAGCCAAACTGAAGCCAGACGACGCTTACAAGATATACGGCGGGCAGCACGATAATAGTCATCATGACCGCAATAGCTACTACCGGCTGGTGGAAAGCAATCAGCGTGGTAGCGGTCTGCGATAGATCAATGCGGTTGCCAACACCGCTAACGCTGAAACTGACAAAAGGAAAAGATACCGCGACTATTAATGCGACCAATGAGGCTAACGCTAGCGCCATGCTGCGCTGAGCAGGATAGCGGTGGCGCTTCACTAACACATGCGAGCAGCGAGGGCAGGTGGCTTTTTCACCAGAGTTCAGGGGGGGGAGCGCAGATACCCAGTCACATTCATGGCACGCACGCAAACGCCTTCGCTGGGTGCGAGTTTCAGGGGGGAAGCAATCAACCTGGGGTGTGTTAACCGGCAGCGAAGGCCGTTTCATAAAGGGGTAATGGGGCAACAGCAAACTCTCTGTGCATAATACGGTTAGAACCAATACGATGGGACATCGTGTGTGTCAACCTAGGTAACCTGATAACTACTTGCAAACAGCACTTGACCAAATACCAGAGTTAGACAAGGATGCAGCCGCGATAGTGCCTAACATTATGACATTAAGGAACTGAAATGTTACTTGCCTTTATTGCTGTGGTAGTAGGCTTGGTCCTGCTCATCTGGAGCGCAGAAAAATTTATTGATGGCGCTGCGGCAACTTCGCGGTGGCTGGGGCTGTCGCCGTTGCTGATTGGTATGTTGGTAATCGGTTTTGGTACCTCTGCACCGGAAATGATGGTGTCGGTGCTGGCAGCGATGCAAGGCAACCCTGGCTTGGCGGTGGGGAATGCGTACGGTTCCAACATTGCCAATATTGGTTTGGTTTTGGGCTTTATCGCACTTATCTCTCCGTTAGCAGTTCATTCAGGTGTTATCCGTAAAGAAATGCCCCTGTTGGTAGCGGTGATGCTGCTTACCGGCTATATGCTTTTCGACGGTTGGATTTCCCGTGTTGAAGCTATTGTACTGCTAGTGGCGCTTGGCATATTTATTGCGATCAGCATTATTCGTTCTCGAGGTCAGGAAGATGATCCGCTGTCGGGTGAAGTGACCGAAAGTCTTGATAGCAACCCGATGTCGCGCGGTAAGGCCATCATGTGGACGCTGATTGGCTTGGTGCTGTTGATTGCCAGTTCGCGGCTGCTGGTATGGGGAGCTGTCGAGATCGCGGTAGCTTTCGGAGTCAGTGATTTAATTATCGGTCTAACCGTAGTCGCCGTGGGTACTTCTTTGCCGGAGCTGGCTTCTTCAATCAGCGCACTGCGGCGCAATGAGCACGATATGGTGCTGGGTAACGTTGTAGGCTCTAACCTGTTTAATAGTATGGCCGTTGTTGGGCTGGCGGGAGTGATTGCACCTATCGAAGCAGGGCGTGAAGTCTTGGTGCGTGATTGGAGTGTCATGACCTTTATGACGCTTATGATGGTGCTCTTCGCATTTTCTTGGCGTGGTCGCCCGCGGCGTATCAACCGCGTTGAAGGCGGTGTTCTCTTCGCCATGTTTATCGCCTACACAGGCTATATGGTCAGCATTGTGGTGATGTCTTAAACGATTGCACCGAAAAATGGTGGTTTGTCTGAGGAGTATGCGTCAATGCGACACAGCTTTTCAGGCAAACTATCGCTGTATAACGGTGGTCGAAGCGTTAAACTACAACACATGTAAAGAATAAGCTTAGTGCTTATAACTAAAATGCAGCGCCTTTAAGGCTCAACTAAGCTTGTGACACCCATTGATGGGATTTTAATCCAGGTCTTAGGAGAGTGTGATGGAACTCGACCCCCTAGTGCTATCGCGAATGCAATTCGCCTTCGTTGTATCGTTTCATGCGATCTTCCCTGTCTTTACCATCGGGCTCGCGTCCTACATAGCGCTGCTTCATGGCTTATTCTTTAAGACCAACAATCCCGCATGGGACCGGCTCTCCCTATTCTGGACAAAGGTGTTTGCCGTTGTCTTTGGTATGGGGGTGGTCTCCGGTATCGTGATGTCTTTTCAGTTTGGTACGAACTGGAGCAACTTCTCTCAGGCGGCCTCAAACTTCCTCGGACCAGTGTTGAGCTATGAGGTAGTCACCGCGTTCTTCCTGGAGGCTGCTTTCCTTGGGGTGCTGCTGTTTGGTCGCGGTAAAGTCCCGGAAGGGGTGCATTTATTCGCGGCAATTATGGTGGCTGTTGGGACGTTTATTTCTTCCTTCTGGATCCTTTCTGCCAATAGCTGGATGCATACCCCCGCTGGTGTCGAATTAATCGACAATCGCTTCCATGTGATTTCTTGGTCCGAGGCTATTTTTAATCCTTCTTTCCCGTATCGCTTTGCGCATATGGCCATGGCATCGTTCCTAACCGGTGGCTTCGTGGTGGCAGGCGTGAGCGCGTGGTTCCTGCTACGTGGTCGTGATCCAGAAGCGAACCGTCGCGCACTCTCCATGTGTTTATGGCTGCTGCTATTCTTAGCACCTGCACAGGCGGTAGTGGGTGACTTCCACGGCCTGAATACTCTGGAGCATCAGCCTACAAAGGTGGCGGCAATGGAAGGCCACTGGGAAACGTCTACTAATGTGCCGCTGTTATTGTTTGCCATTCCTGACCAGGAAGCACAAACCAACCATTTTGATATTGGGATTCCTAATCTAGCCAGTATTATTCTGACGCACTCACCTGATGGTGAAATTCCTGGTATTAGCGAAGCTGCTCCTGAAGAGCAACCGCCAGTCATTATTGTTTTCTGGGCTTTCCGCGTGATGGTGGGTATCGGTCTGTTAATGATTGCGACCGCGTTTATTGGTCTATTGATGCGCCGTAAAGGAAAGGTGTATGAGCATAGCGGTTATCTGAAAGCGCTGGTGTGCATGATTCCGATGCCGTTTGCAGCGGTATTGGCCGGATGGATTGTCACCGAATCAGGCCGCGCACCTTGGTTGGTATACGGCATGATGACCCATGCAGAAGGGCTCACTCCCTCACTGACGGGTGGCATGGCGCTATTTACGCTTATCGGTTATGTAGTGGTATACGCCGTCGTGTTTTATGCCGGTATTTATTACCTCACTCGGGTTGTGCGCAACGGTATGCTGCCTGAAGAGGAGAAAGAAACCACTAGCGAGAACTTTAAGCGCCCGATGCGCCCATTCTCAGCTGCACACACGCCTTTTGATGATGATGTTGACCCGGTGAGGAACTAAACATGGAAATGTTTGATTTAACGCTAATTTGGGCGGGTATCATTGGCTTCGGCATCATGATGTATGTCTTGATGGATGGTTTTGATCTGGGCTTAGGGATCCTGTTCCCCTTTGCCCCGGATGAAGATGCTCGCGATGTGATGATGAACTCGGTGGCGCCCGTTTGGGATGGTAATGAAACTTGGCTGGTATTGGGTGGCGCTGGCTTGCTTGGCGCTTTCCCGCTGGTTTACTCCGTTTTCTTACCAGCACTCTATATTGGCGTCTTTCTGATGCTGGCGGGATTGATTTTCCGGGGCGTTGCATTTGAGTTCCGATTTAAATCCCGTCGCAACCGTCGCTGGTGGAACCGTGCGTTTAGCTGGGGGTCTGGCGTGGCTGCTTTTGCCCAGGGCGCTGTGGTGGGGGCTTATATCCAAGGCTTTCGAGTAGAAAACTTTGCCTTTGTAGGTGGCGCTTTTGATTGGCTAACACCTTTCTCTGTACTAACTGGACTCGGTTTAATGGCGGGCTATGCATTACTGGGTGCCACTTGGCTAATTCTCAAATCAGAAGGGCATATCCAAGACTGGGCCTATAAAATTACGCCGATGTTGCTGGCGCTGGTGCTGGGTGTGTTTGCGATTATCAGCATCTGGACCCCCTTCGTGAACCCGCTAGTATGGGAGCGCTGGTTCGGCCATCTTCAACTGATCTGGATTTTTCCTGCGCTGGCCCTGTTGTCTGCCTTTATGGTGTACCGCTCGGTCAAGCGTCGCGATGAAGGGATTCCCTTTGTCGCAACCATTGGTATCTATGTATTTACTTACCTGGGGTTGATTGTAAGTAAGTGGCCAGTGATCGTGCCGCCTGACTATACGTTATGGGACGCCGCATCAGCACCAGAATCACAGCTATTCCTACTGATTGGTATGCTGTTTGTTATCCCGATCATCCTAGCCTACACCGCTTGGACCTACTGGGTATTCCGCGGCAAGGTGCGTGTAGGAGAGGGATACCACTAACGATATGGCTAACCATCCTCCAGAGACTGAGACGATGGTGGCCATAACGCCGCGCCACTGGCTTGCTCAGCTCGCAAAACGCGAGCAGCGTAAGCTTATGTGGGCGGCAGTTTGGGGAGTGTTATCAGGCGGGCAAACCGTTATTTTAGTGGTGGGCCTAGCCTGGTTAATTGATCAATTAGTGATTACAGGTCGCTCCCCCTCGTCACTTGTCCCAGTATTTATTGGCCTAGCGGCCGTTGTTCTTCTGCGTTCACTTTTCCAAGCGCTGCAAGAGTCTTGTAGCGCTCAAGCAAGTCTGCGTATTCGGCAATATGCCAGGCAAGCGTTACTCGATAAAATCGCGGCACTGGGTCCTGTATGGCTAACACGTCAGCAGAGTGGTGCGTTGGCCACTCAGTCGGTGGAGCACATTGAGGTCTTGGATGGCTACTTTGCGCGCTTTCATCCCCAATTAAGAATCGTGGTGGCATTGCCGCTGCTAATTCTCTGCGTTGTTGGTTGGCTAGATTATTTCGTGGCGATCTTCCTGCTGCTCTCAGCGCCGCTGATCCCCTTGTTTATGGCGTTGGTAGGAATGGGCGCGGAGCGCCTTAATCGAGATCAGTTTATGGCGGTATCTCGCCTATCTGCTCATTTTATTGATCGCGTCCGCGGAATGACGACACTGCAACTGTTTGGGCATACCAGAGCTGCCCAGCAGGATGTGTGGTATGCCACAGACCACTACCGCAGGCTCAGCATGCGGACACTGCGCTTAGCGTTTTTATCATCGGCGGTGTTAGAGTTTTTTGCATCCGTGGCGATAGCCGTGGTTGCTATGTATGTTGGGTTTGGCTTGCTGGGCTATATCGACTACGGTCCCTCGCCAGCGTTAACACTGTTTAGCGGGCTGGCGGTATTGCTGCTGGCACCTGAATTCTTTCAACCGTTAAGAACTCTGTCTCAGCACTACCACGATCGCGCCGCTGCGCTGGGCGCGGCCGAGAGTGTGGTCACGATTCTTAACGAACCCAGTAGGGTACCATCATCGCCCGTTTTCCCGCTGTCGTCAGAGGCGCTCATCGAATTAGAGGGCGTAGCTATTCGCTATGCCGAGCGCGCCGCTGTGCTGAGCGACGTTAATGTGACCGTGTTGGCTGGCGATGTGGTGGTGATTACCGGCGAGTCCGGAAGCGGTAAGTCATCGCTACTGGCGCTAATGGCAGGTTTCATGGCGCCTAGCCGTGGCGAGTGCCGTTTTGACGCTGAAGCTCCTGTTGCTTGGTTGGACCAAGCCCCTTGCATTCTCCAAGGTTCTTTGGCGGATAACCTGCGCATAGCGGCTCCCAATGCTGACGATACGGCGCTGACATCAGCGCTGAAGCAGGCAGGGCTAGGCGAGCTGTTGGCCAGTCTGCCCCAGGGGCTTGAAACAACCATTGGCGAGCGTGGTGTTGGCCTTTCAGGTGGTCAGGCTCAGCGGTTAGCGCTAGCGCGCGTCTATTTAAGCCAAGCACGGCTTGTTTTGCTAGATGAACCCACGGCGAGCTTGGATGCTGCAACGGAGAGTGTGGTCATTCAATCATTACTTGAATGGGCACAAGAGGGGCGCACGCTGGTCATGGCGACGCATCATCCTGCGGTTATGGCGGTGGCCTATCGCCATTTTGAGTGCCGTTCAGGCCACCTGATTGAGGTGACGGCATGAAGAGGCTCTATCGTGATCTGTTTCCCTGGCTCAAACTGTTGCTCCGCCGGCGCCAGCGTTTTTTGGTAGGTGCATTGCTTGCTTGGGTAACGTTACTGGCGGGGCTCTCTCTGTTAGGCCTGTCAGGCTGGTTCATTGTGTCGTGCGCTCTTGCAGGTATTGCGTTGACCGCAGGGCTGCCTTCTTCGCTAGATGTGTATGTGCCTGGCGGCGGCATCCGGTTTTTTGCGCTGCTAAGAACCATTGCGCGTTATGTGGAGCGTTTGTATAACCATAATACCGTACTGACGCTCTTAGCGGATTTGCGCTACCGCGTGTTTGGTGATTTGACCCGCTTAGACGATGCTTCTCTCAAGCAGCGGCGCGCAAGCGAATGGCTAAGTCGCCTCACCGCCGATATTGATAATCTGGATAATCTTTATTTACGGTTACTTATTCCCCCTGTTGCTGCGCTGTTAACGATCCTTATGGTGTCTGCTTTCATTGCCATTTGGTTACCTGTGGTTGGGGCTGTTGTTGCTGTAGTGCTGACGCTTCTCTGGGCAGTAGTTACGCTAGGCTATGGCTGGCTGGGTTTTGCTAATAGCTATCAGCAAGTAAGTGATCAAGAGGAGCTGCGTCGGCTGGTGCTTGATCAGGTTCAAGCGTCTGCTGAGTTGTTGAGCTATCAAACTAGCATTTGGCATCGTCAAAAAGTTCAACAGCATGAGGCGAAAGCTCTTGGCAATCAGCGTCGTTTAGCAATGAAGTCCGCCGTGGGGAATGCATTCGTCTCTGCGGTTACTGGTCTTTTGTTGCTAGCTACCTTATGGATCGGCAGTTTTGCCCTCTCCTCTGGACAAGTCTCTGGGCCAATTTTAGTCATGGCCGTCATTGCGGTGCTGGGAATTAACGAAGTGCTGGGGTTACTCCCCGCTGCTTTTTTGAAGCTTGGGTCGAGCTATGCAGCTGCGCAACGCTTAAATGCGCTTAAAGTAAATGATTCTGCATGGGATATTGCAGAGCTTCCCGGTGGGGCAGGGGGGCATGCGATTCAACTGGATAATGTTGATTATTGTTACCCAGGGGCCATCCATCCTGCGCTGGTTAATCTTCAGGTGATGTTGCCTGCCCAAAAGCGGGCAGTGATTTCCGGCGTCTCTGGCGCAGGTAAGTCGACACTAGCTAGTTTGATTATGGGTAGAGTGGCGCCGACGCAAGGAGCTATCAGTGTTGCAGAGGTATCACCTTTGCATATTTCACCAGAAAGCCGTGCGGAGCACTTTGCGCTACTCACTCAGCAAACGGATCTGTTTGATGGAACGCTGGAAGCGAATCTGCGTATTGCTAAGCCCGATGCAGCAGAGGAGGAGTTGTGGCAAGTGCTATCCATGGTTGCGTTAGAGAGCTGGGTCAAGCAGCAGCCTAAGCAGTTGCTGACCCATGTGGGTGAGAAAGGTCAGCAACTTTCGGGTGGGCAAGCCAGAAGGGTAGCCTTGGCAAGGCTGATGCTTCGTAATCCTACTGTTGTATTGCTAGATGAGCCTTTTGCAGGCGTCGACGCTGATACAGCTAGGCATTTGGCTGGCGCTCTTGATCGATGGTTAGGCTGCCGGACGGCCATTTTCCTTCTTCATCAAGTAGATGACGTGACTCTTTTGCCCGGCGTTGAATATAGATGGCGTCTTGATGGGGGGCGGTTATTTACAGATACTACTGTGGAAAGCTAACTCAACGGCAAGCAGGAGTGCAGTATGAATGAATTTTTACGCCAACTTCCCAAAGTCGAGCTCCACTTGCATATTGAAGGCTCGTTAGAGCCAGAGCTTATGTTTGCTCTTGCTGCCCGTAATGGCATTGACCTTCCTTACGCATCTGTTGAGGAAGCCAAGGCAGCTTATGATTTTGAAGACCTTCAAGGCTTTCTAAATCTTTATTATCAAGGCATGAATGTGCTGCGCACGGAGCAGGACTTCTATGACCTTGCGATGGATTACTTCAAGCGCGCAAGGAGTGAAGGGGTTTTGCATATTGATATGCACTTTGACCCTCAAGCGCACCTTCAGCGTGGCGTTCCTTTGGAAGTAGTGATGGCAGGCCTGTTGCGTGCCAAAGACGAAGCTGAAGCGTCGATTGATTTAACAGTTGGCATGATCATGGCGTTTCTGCGGGACCGCCCCGCTGAAGAAGCGCTTCATGTGCTCGAACAAGCAGCTCCCTATTGGAAGTTCCTAGATGCCATTGGGCTGGATAGTGCGGAACGAGATAATCCACCTGCTAAGTTCCAGAAGCTCTTTGTGCGTGCTAAAAAGCTTGGCTTAGTACGTGTCGCTCATGCCGGAGAAGAAGGCCCAGCAGAGTACATTACTGAAGCCTTAGATCTCCTTGATGTACAGCGTATTGATCATGGTGTGCGTTGCCTGGAAAGTGATGAAGTTGTTAAACGTCTTCGTGACCATCAAACCGTGTTAACCGTGTGCCCGCTATCAAATGTCAGTTTAAAAGTAGTTGACCAATTGAGTGATCATCCTTTGCCGCAGCTCTTGTCAGAGGGGTTAAAGGTGACAATTAGCTCTGATGATCCTGCCTACTTTGGAGGTGGGCTGTTAGAGAATCATATTGCCTGTGCCCAGGCATTTGGTTGGGAGGCTGATACCTTTCGTTTACTGAACCAGCATGCTATTGAAGAGGCTTTTGTCAGTGAAGGTCGACGCCAGGAGTTATTTAAACGCCTGACGGATTTTTGATCAAACACCGCCGATGACATGTCGGCGGTGTTTGTCTTAGGGCAGGGCAGGTACCTCGAATGCTGGCATTTCTCCCGTTAGGGTGTTGAGAAATGCTGCAATTTCGTTGACCGTGCTTTCATCAAATTCACGGCCTAGCATCTCTTTGCCCATAACCGAGATGGCTTCCTCAAGCGTAGGCGTCGCGCCATTGTTCATATAAGGGTAAGTGACTGCCACATTACGTAGTGTCGGCGTCCGGAAGCGATACTGGTCACTCTCTTCGCCCGTTACTACATAGCGCCCTAAATCTTTCGAGCCTGGTACCTGAATGGCATGAAACTGACTGTCGGTAAAGTTTGGTCCGCGGTGACAGGCAATGCAGCCATTATCAACAAAAGCTACCATGCCGTTTTTCGCTTGTTCGCTAATCGCGTCCATGTCCCCTCTTAAATAGCGATCAAAGGGCGCATCCGGGGTATTGAGCGTTCGCTGGAAAGCGGCTAATGCCTGTCCTAAATTATCAGCGTTGATCGGGTCTTCTTGATCAGGGTATGCGGCTGAAAATTTATCTTGGTACCGTTCAAATTCAGCTAGGCGCTCCAAAGCATGCTCTAGCTGCATCGCCATCTCAACGTCTGCCTGGATGGGGCCTAACGCTTGTGCTTCAAGGTCGGGTTCTCTGCCGTCCCAAAACTGTGCATCTAAAAATCCACTGTTGAGTACAGTGGGCGTATTGCGCTCGCCAACTTGGCCGTTATGGCCAACGGCGCGAGGTATGCGGTCTGACCATCCCAACGCTGGGTTATGACAGGTGGCACAGCTAATAACCCCGCTAGAGGAAATGCGCGGTTCAAAGAACAGCATATTACCCAGCTCAACTTTTTCCTCTGTCTGGGAGTTAGTGGCAGGTAATGGTGGTAGGTGTGGCAAAGGCTCAAACCTCTGGCGATACTCATCTAGGCCATCGCTTGCCTGCGCTGCGCTAGCAGAAAGCAATAAAGTGGCGCCGAGCGCTGAAATCACTTCATGTTTGTTACGCATAGTTCCCTCTCTCATATGGCTCTTTTTTAACGACACGCCGACAATTAGCGGTGGTGTGACGTGAGTATTAGCTTAAAAAAGGGCCGATTCTGGAAGGTTGCGCTGGGTCAAATGTTAAGTCTTTATGTGAGGCTTTCTCGGTCAGAGAACTAATGCGAAAAAGGTGTTGACGCGCTGATTTAAATGCGTAAAATACGCCCCACATCGAACGGCAACGCCCTTCGAAAAGCTCTTTAACAATTTGATCAGGTAATTCATGTGGGCGCTTGCCGATGAGGGTGATAAATCACCAATTATCAAGGCAAGCGCACAAGAAAGATGTTCACATCTTTCGAATTCGTTTGAACCTTGAGCCAAGTTTGATCCGCTTTTGTTACTTTTGAGTGACACGTAAGGATCACAATGATTTTAAACTGAAGAGTTTGATCATGGCTCAGATTGAACGCTGGCGGCAGGCCTAACACATGCAAGTCGAG